>JBCBVC010000041.1:0-27599 GCA_039817845.1 Cyanobacteria bacterium J06642_2 | reverse complement strand
TCCACTCGCCCAGAATCCGGAGGCGAGTTCCTAATATTGCAAGGGTCGAGCATGACTGGATAGCGGAACGGCGCGTCCCACTCTCTCACTAACAGATAGTTAAAACCTTGAAGATTAGTGAGTTGCATTGAAAAGCTGCTGATGCGAGCTCAGGCATACCTCAATGCGTAAAATCTTCGGGGTTTTGAGATTCTGTTAGTGAGAGAGTGGGACGTGTCGTTCCGCTGTCAAAATCATGATTTCTTCTCGTCAGATTTGGCACTCGCCTCCACACTCCGGGCGAGTGGAACTCGGGCGATCGCTTCCTGCTCTACTCGACGAAGCTTGCGATCGCTATCCCAATCCGCAAGCATTGCGTCAGTTTACGAAAACCGGCTGGCAAACGGTGTCTAATCTCAAATTTCGGGCGATGGCCGAAGCCTTGGCTTTGGGATTGCGCGAGCTGGGTTTGAACAAGGGCGATCGCGTTGGCCTGGTATTACCGAGCGATCTGTCGTTTTGTTTGGCGGATATGGGGTGTTTGATGGCTGGATTGGTGGACGTTCCCATCAATCCTAGTTTGAATATGAAGGCGATCGCGTTTCAGCTCGATTTGGCCGAGGTGAGGGCCGTTATTGTCTCTGATGCAGGTACGTATCAACGCATCAATCCGTATCTGGGGAATGAGACGATCGCGATTGTGGCGGATCCGATCGCAGAACATGCGTCTGCATTGAAACCATCCGAATTGAAACCATCCGGCCGTCAGGTGCGGACGCTGATAGATATTCGGAATGTTGGACGTTTGCTAAGAGCTGAAGCCGGACGGGGAGCTTGGCGAGACTTAATTTCGCCGCAGGATGTTGCCACGATTGTTTATACCGCTGGGGCCGATGGCACGCCATTAGGGGTGATGTTAACCCACGAAAATATTTCAGCGGCGATTATTGCCACATTCACCGGGACTCCAGACGTTAAACCAGGAGCAGAGACGAGTATTCTGTCTTTTCTGCCGCTAACTCACGTATTTGCGCGATCGTTTTTTTATGGACATGTGTTTTACGGACATAGCATTACTCTCGCCACGCCGCGTCGGTTCGAGCAGCACCTCAAACAGGTGCAACCGACATTAATTGCGACCGTTCCGCGTGTGTTGGAGAAAATTCAGCAGAAGATTTTGCGCAAAGGCAATCAATTAAAGGGGCGATCTCGTTCCATCTTTATCTGGGCTGCAAGCCTGGCCGATCGCTACGAATTGGGACGATGGCATTCACCCTGGTACGCTCTTCAGCTCAAATTGGCCGATTGGCTGGTGTTTTCCCGCTGGCGAGAGGCCTTGGGTGGGAAGTTGCGCTTTATTGTTTGCGGCGGAGCGGCGGTACCTGCAGACATAGCGAATTTCTTTTCGGCAGCAGGCATGACGGTAATGCAGGGATATGGTCTGACGGAGACGGGGTCTGTGATCTGCTGCAATCGCGATCGCTTCAACCGTGCCGGGACCGTGGGGGTGCCCGTGGCGGGGGTGGAGATGGCAATCTCGAACGACGGCGAGATTTTAGTTCGTGGCGCGTGCGTGATGCAGGGATACTTCAACAATTCGACAGCAACTGAGGCCGTTCTGGACGCGGACGGCTGGCTTCATACAGGAGATGTTGGCAAATTTACGACTGATGGATTCTTACGGATTACGGGATACAAAAAACATCTGTTCAAGCTTTCGACCGGGGAATACGTCATGCCCCTGCCGTTAGAGCAACAGCTGGAACGATCGCCTTTAGTAAAACGGGCCGTAGTGGTCGGTATTCGCCGTAAGTTCTGCGGCATGGCAATCGTGCCCGAAGCAGACAATCTTCGCCGAGAAATTGGAGCCGTGAGGGCAAGTGTATCTCTACAGAAATTGATCGAGCTTCCAGAAAGTTTGGCGCTGTATCAAGCACTAATTAACGAAGCTAATCGCCAGATGCCGCGCTGGTCGCGGGTGAAGCGCTTCGAACTAGTTAGGGAAGAGTCCCACGGGTGTGAGGTGGATGAGGTGCGGAGGGACGGAGAGTGCGCGCCCTTACAAGAGGCGATCGCGCCACTGGTAGCTGGGATGTATGCCGAATCCGAGATGCAGCCTGTGGCACCGTAGCGGGCATACCTTCAGCTCCCATTATTAGGAGGATTGCAATCATGTTTCAGCCAATTCGTACTGCTGCTGTGTTGGGTGCTGGGGTGATGGGCGTGCAGATTGCCGCTCATTTGGCGAATGCAGGATTGAAAGTGATTTTGCTCGATTTACCCGCGTAGTCTGGGGCAAAAAATAGTTTGGTTGAAGCTGCATTTAAGAAGGCGATGGCGATGAAGCCGCCGATTTTCTTTACGAAATTGGTATCTCGGCGCGTAACGTTAGGCAATTTTGATGATGATTTCGATTGCCTCCGAGATGTCGATTGGATCGTCGAAGCCGTAGTTGAAAATCTGTCAATCAAACAGGAGTTGATGGCGAGACTCGAAGCAGTCATTTCCGATACGGCGATCGTTTCGACCAATACGAGTGGGCTGCCGATTCATCGCATTGCGCAAGGGCGATCGCTCTCGTTTCGGCAGCGTTTTTTGGGCACGCACTTCTTCAACCCGCCGCGCTATCTAAAACTGCTGGAGTTGATTCCGACTGAGGATACGAATCCTGAAGTGCTGGAATGGATGCGCCAGTTCGGACACGTTCGCCTCGGCAAAGGCGTTGTGGTTGCCAAAGACACGCCCAATTTCATCGCCAATCGCATTGGCATGTACGCCACGATGTTGGGCCTAAATGCGTTCGTCAGCGGCGAGTACGGGATTGAAGAAATCGACGTGCTGACGGGAACGTTGGTCGGACGACCGAAGTCGGGGACATTTCGCACGGCAGACGTGGTGGGGTTGGATACGCTCGTTCATGTCTTAGACAATCTCTATCCGGCGATTGCCCACGATGAAAGTCGCGCAGGATTCTTAGTTCCCGAATTGGTGCGCAAACTGGTTGCCACGGGGACGTTAGGTGCAAAAACTGGACAAGGATTTTACAAAAAAGATCGAAAAACCCGCGGGATTTTGTCTCTCAACCGGGAAACGCTGGCTTACGAGTCGGCCAAACCGATGAATTTGGGGGACATTCGAGCCATTTCTAAGATGGGAGATTTGGGCGATCGCCTTCGCGCTCTCTATCGAGACGAAGGTCGCGCCGGGCAATTCTTCCGCTCGTCAATTCTGAAAACCCTCGGCTATAGCGCTCGACGGATTCCTGAAATTGCTGACAGTCCAGTGGATATCGATCGCGCATTGCGATGGGGGTTCGGTTGGCAGCTCGGCCCGTTCGAAATTTGGGATGCGCTCGGATTCGAACAGGTTGTCTCGGATATGAACGCTGCGGGCATCTTGGTGCCGGACTGGATTGAAACGCTTCAGCAGCAGGGCGTATGCGGCTTCTACGGTTTGGACTGCGAGAATGTCGAGTTTGGCCACGAAGGTGGAATTTCTCTCGGCGCGGTCGTCACGCCTAAGGGGTTGATCGCGCTCGATATGCCGGATGACGAATTGCCGCTGGCAATGCTGAAAGCGGACGAAAGCTGCACGATTTGGCAAAACTCGGAAGCTGCGTTGCTCGATTTGGGCGATCGCGTTGCGCTCTACGAATTTCGCTCTAAAGGCAATACCCTCAGCGCCAAGGTGGTGGAGGGACTTTGGCACGTTCTCGATATGGTCGAAACGGGCGACTATCGCGGTCTTGTCATTGGCAATGATGCCGATAACTTCTCTGGCGGAGCCAATTTAGCTGAGATGGCGATGCTGGCCCAGACGGGAGGGGGAGACGCGATCGCCCGCATGCTCGTCGATTTTCAAACTTTGTTGCAACGCCTGCATTACTTCCCGAAACCCGTGGTCACTGCCGTGCAGGGGCGGGCGCTGGGAGGCGGCTGCGAGCTGGTCATGGCTTCACCCCACGTCGTCGCAGCGGCGGAAAGCTACATCGGCCTGGTGGAACTGAGCGTCGGGTTGATTCCGGGCGCTGGAGGCATCATGCGCATGGCAAAACGCATTGCCGAACGCGCTGCCACCCACTCCGCCAGTCATCTACAGCCGTGGCTGCGTCGAGCCTTTGAAACCGTCGCGACGGCCACCGTCTCTGGCAGCGCTTACGAAGCGCAGGAGTTGGGATTCCTGAATGCGGGCGCGACGATCTTGATGAATGGCGATCGCCGCCTTGCTGTCGCCAAGTCACAAGTCATCTGCCGCGATCGCGCCGGATACGCCCCACCACCCGACGACCCGATCTACGTCTTAGGTTCGCCTAACCGCGCCGTTCTCGATCTCGCTGCTTACACCATGCTTCAGGGCGGCTACGCCTCTGACTACGATCGCTACCTCGCTCACCGACTCGCTTACGTGCTTACGGGTGGCGATCTTTCCGCTCCAGCTTACGTATCTGAGGACTATCTCCTGCGGCTGGAAGAAGAGAACTTCGTCCCGCTCCTCGACGAACCCAAAACCCACGAACGCATCGCACACCTCCTCAAAACCAAGAAACCTCTCCGCAACTGACACCTAACCACCACCTGACGACTGACCGGTAACCGAGGTCACCACCATGACATCTGCTTACATTGCTACTAGCCTTCGTACTGCGGTCGGCAAGGCTCCGCGCGGCAGCCTCAAGCACGTTCGCCCCGACGAACTCGGCGCTGCTGCTATCAAAGAGGCGATCGCCCGCCTCCCCAACCTGCCGCCAAGGGACGTAGAGGATATCATCTTCGGCACTGCCTTCCCGGAGGCCGAACAGGGTTTGAATTTAGGTCGGATCGTCGCCCACCGGGCCGGATTGCCGGACTCCGTGCCGGGGTGTACCGTAAGTCGCTGCTGCGCGTCCGGGTTACAGGCGATCGCGATGGCCGCCCAAGCTATCCAAACGGGACAAGCCGAGGTGATGGTGGCAGGCGGAGCCGAATCCATGAGCGCCATCCCTGCAGGCGGCCACTTCCATGCCCCCAATCCCGAGTTGATGGAGCAGGCTCCAGGCGCGTATTTAACGATGGGCTTAACGGCAGAAAACTTGGTACGCGAGTACAAGATTTCTCGTGAAGACCAGGATGCCTTTGCGTTGCGATCGCATCAGCGAGCGATCGCTGCCATCCAAACGGGAAAATTTGCGGATGAAATCGTCCCATTCCCCATCCGCGAGACGGTCTATGCCGATGGCAATACCCACACCATCGAAACCGTCTTCCAAATCGACGAAGGCCCGCGTCCGGATACGAATGCTGAAGCTCTCGCCCACCTTAAGCCCGTGTTTCACGCGCACGGCACAATTACTGCTGGCAATTCTTCGCAAATGTCGGACGGAGCCGCCGCCGCCGTGGTGATGAGCGAAGAGGCGATCGCGCGCTACGGAGTTCAACCCCTCGGGAAATTCTTAGGGTATTCCGTGGCTGGCGTACCGCCAGAAGTGATGGGCATCGGCCCAGTTGAAGCGATTCCCAAAGTTCTCGATCGAGTGGGTTTGACACTGGCCGATATCGGCCTCATCGAACTGAATGAAGCGTTTGCCGCCCAAACCCTAGCTGTCATTCGCAAGTTGGGATTGGACGAAAGCATTATCAATGTGAATGGAGGGGCGATCGCCCTGGGCCATCCCCTCGGCTGTACGGGGGCAAAGTTAACGGCGACGTTGCTGCACGAGATGCGGCGACGCGGGATTCGCTACGGGATGGTGACGATGTGTATCGGCGGTGGGATGGGCGCTGCTGGGATTTTTGAGAATCTGGCGATTTAGTCAGAAATCGGCGACCCAATGGTGTGGGGCGGAAGATTTCGTTCGGAGACTGGGATGATGACGGGTCTGTGGCTACCAATCGGGATTTCAGGACTGGTCTTGCTGGGGTTGACGCTTGGATATGTGGGCGTACCGCTGTGGACATGGTCGCTCTACGGTGCGGTTGCGCTGGGACTGGCTCAGCCTCCTGGCTGGGTTTGGATTGGATTTGGAATACTGGCTCTTGCCTTGAACGTACCGTGGTTGAGGAGATCGCTTTTCACCGTCCCCATCCTCAAGCTTATTAAAACCCTCGACCTGTTACCTACCATTTCTGAGACCGAGCGAGAGGCGATCGAGGCCGGAACGGTCTGGATCGAACGCGAATTCTTCTCTGGCAAACCCGACCTCAAGCGTTTGAGCACCGAACCCTATCCCGAACTGACCGATGCAGCCCGCGAGTTTCTGGATAGCCAGGTCGAAACTGTCTGTCGCATGGCAACCGATTGGGACATTCACCAGCGCAAAGACCTCCCGCCCGAAGTGTGGGACTACCTGAAGCAAGAACGCTTCTTCGGGATGATGATTCCCGAAGCATACGGCGGACGCGGCTTCTCGAACGCAACCTACAGCGCCGTGATGGCGAAACTGGCCTCGCGTTCTTTCACGCACACCGCAACCGTCGGCGTCACCAACTCCCTCGGTCCTGCCAAACTACTGCTCCACTACGGCACGCCCGGACAGAAAGACTACTACCTCCCCCGACTCGCTCGCGGTGAAGAGATTCCTTGCTTTGCTCTCACCGAACCTAATGCTGGCTCAGACGCCGCCAGCATCACATCTGAAGGTGTGGTGTTTGCCGATGTCGAAGGTCGTCTATTCCTGCGCTTGAACTGGAAGAAGCGTTACATCACTCTGGGAGCGATCGCTACCCTTATCGGTCTCGCTTTCAAACTCCGCGATCCGGATAACTTGCTGGGTAAAGGCATCGAGCTAGGCATTACTGTTGCCCTCATTCCTGCCGACACGCCTGGCGTCATCCTCGGTCGCCGTCACGACCCACTCGGCGTACCGTTCTACAATTCCCCAATCGAAGGTCGCGACGTTGTCGTCCCCATCGACCAGATTATTGGCGGTGCTGAACGGGCTGGATTCGGCTGGACAATGCTGATGCAATCGCTCGCCGCTGGACGAGGCATCAGCTTTCCGGCCACCTGTACGGGCATCGCCAAATTGGTCACTCGCGTCACCGGAGCCTACACTCGCATTCGCTATCAGTTCGGCCTGCCTATCGGCAAATTTGAAGGTATCGAAGAACCCCTCGCCCGCATTGGCGGTCTCACGTATCTGATGGAAGCGGCGCGCAACTACACTTGTGCGGCAGTGGACGCGGGCGCAAAGCCAGCAGTGGTAGCGGCGATCGCTAAATATCAGTTCACCGAACTCTCTCGCCAGATCGTCAACGACGGCATGGACATTGCCGGTGGCTCCGGTATCTGTCGCGGCCCCCGCAACTTGCTTGCCAATATCTACACGGCTACGCCTATCCCCATCACCGTAGAAGGAGCCAACATCCTCACCCGCAGTCTAATGATCTTCGGTCAGGGAGCAATTCGCTCTCACCCTTACGTCTACGCTGAAATTGATGCACTCAATCGCGACGACTTAGCGGCATTCGACCGAGCACTTTGGGGGCATCTAGGCGCGATCGCCCGCAATGCCATTCGCGCCACGCTTCTCCATCTCACGCGCGGTCGTCTCGCCCGTGCTCCTGTCAGTGCTTCCACGGCCAAGTACTACCGCAAACTCGCCTGGGCATCCGCCAGCTTTGCCTTACTCAGCGACATCGCCATGCTGAGCTTCGGCGGCAGTCTCAAGCGCAAAGAAAAACTTTCCGGTCGCTTTGCCGACATCCTCTCCTGGATGTATTTGGGAGCCGCCACGCTGCGCCGCTACGAAGCTGAAGGTCGTCAGTCAAACGATCTCATCTACGTAGACTGGGCCATGCAGCATGCGTTCGCCCAGATTCAAACAGGGTTTGTCGGTCTGTTCGCTAACATGCGCGTACCGTTGCTCGGGCTTATTCTGCGCGGTCCCGTGACGTGGATGTGGCGACTCAGTCCCATCGGCATGCCACCGTCCGATCGCCTCGGCAGTCGAGTGGCTCGTAGTTTGCAAACACCCGGAGTGCAGCGCGATCGCCTCACCGCTTGCATCTACATCCCCTCTGACCCAACGGAAGCCTTAAACCGTCTCGAACGGACTCTGCACGCCGCGATCGCTGCCGAGCCTGCCTTGAAAACTATCAAAGCTGCACTTCGTCGTGGCGACCTGCCACCCAGCAAACCCGAATCGTGGGCTACGTTGGCACTCGAAATTGACGAGATCGATCGCGATGAGGCCGAGCTAGTGGGAGAGGCGATCTCCCTACGCAACGATGTCGTGCAAGTCGACTCGTTTACGTTGGACGAATATATGAAGCGATCGCGAATCCAACCCGAGCCGCATCCCCAGCCCGTTTCTGTCTCCGTTTCATAAGGCTCACTGCTGAATGCGACGATAGACTTCGGCCAGCATGTCGGGATGGCGGCGGTAGAGCTTACCCGAGCCATCTACGGGAGCGAGGGTAAGGATCGCACTGACGTGCAGGATTTGGCGATCGCGCGAGCGAATTTCGTAGTCCCACGGTAGGCGCAGGCCCTGTGGAACGAGCGGGCGGGCTAACACTATAATGTCCGCCCCCATCTTGACTGGACGACGATAACGTAAAGCCACATCGACCACGACAAGATTAATGTCGGCTGCAATAAAGTCCTCGAACGGTATCCCAACTTGTCGAAGCACGTCAACGCGAGCCGCCTCCATCCAAGCAAGATAATGGCCGTGCCAGACGATCCCGCCGAAGTCAGTGTGGTGGGGCTGGGCGCGAACGTTAAACTCGAACCAAGGAACGGCAGGTGTAGCGGTAGCAGACATGTTTGCGACGATACTCACTTCTCTCAGTTTACGGGGTCGATCCAGAGTCAGCCGTTCTCCTATCAGGATTTGAGTCAGCGATTGCGGGACATTCACCATGTATTTGGTTACTGGAGCTACCGGACAGTTGGGGCGTCGCATCGTGCGTCATTTAACCGAACGAGACTGCCCCGCGCGCGCGTTCGCGCGTTTGCAGGCTGACTACCGCAAGCTGGAACATTGGGGTGCCAACATCTGCATTGGGGACCTGCGCAATCGCGACGACATCCGACGAGCCTGCCGTGGCGCGCGCGTTATCATCAGCGCCCACGGCAGCGGTCGCGATCTCGATGGAGCCGAGGCTTTAGACTATCGGGCCAACATGCATTTGGTGGACGCAGCCCAAGAATTCGGGATCGAACATTTTGTCTTTATCTCGGTGCTGGGCAGCGATCGCGACTATTCCGACGCTCCCGTCTTCAAAGCCAAAGCGGCAGTGGAAAAAGCATTACTGGCAAGTTCGTTGAACTACACGATTTTGCGACCGTCAGGATTTGCCTCTAACGTGCTGCGCTTAGCCCAACAGTTTCGTACGACGGGTACATACCTATTGGTCGGGGAGGGAGCCCATCGCACGTCCATTGTCAGTACGGACGATCTGGCGAAGATGGCCATCCTCGCTCCTAACACCGAGGCGGCTGGCCGACAGATTTTTGAGGTCGGCGGTCCTGACGTTCTGCGCCGAGACGATATTCCGCAAATCTTCGGTCGTCTCTTTAATCGCGAGCCGTTCGTCATACGCGCCCCACTTACCGGCGTTGACGTGGCTAGAGCGCTCCTCGGCTTCGTCGACACCGAGCTCTCGCGATCGCTGGGAACGCTGCGAACGCTCCTCGCCCACGAGTTTTACTGCACTCCAGCCGAGACGGCTCGCGTTCGCGAAGTTTTCGACCTGCCTTTAGAATCGCTAGAACACTACCTGCGCCGTCATCTCGACCTCGAATGACTCGGTTCGCTTCTGGAGGGCGGCAGCCGAGTGCTGTCATACTCGATCGAGTGTGCATTCCTCCAAATCTCGTGCTCGACTCTGCTGCTCGTGTATTTTCCACATCTGCCTTCTCGGGATGGACCGGGTTATTCGGCCTGGCTCCGTTGGTATTTGCGGTAATGCTGTGGAAACTCTATCGAGCTCTGACGGCATCGCCACACTTGGACGGAGAGCGCAAACTTGACGACGAACCGGCATCCCTGGCCGTAGTGATTCCCGCTTATAACGAAGCTGCAAACGTCGTAGCCTGTCTGTCTCACGTACTCGACAGTACTACGGCTCCAATCCAGGTGTATTTAGTGGACGACTGTTCCACCGATGACACCCTAGCTTTGGCACAGGCATGGGCCGATTGCGAGCCAGACAATCGCCTTAAAATCCTGACCGCCCCGCCGCGCCCTGCTGGTGAAGTGTGGCGGGGAAAGAATTGGGCCTGCGCTTGGGCCGTCGAGCGCATTCAGAGCGATTACTTACTGTTCGTAGATTGCGACGTCCGGCTCCAACCAGGAGCGATCGCTGCGGCCTGGCAGGAACTCCGCGATCGCCAGATCGGTTTACTCAGCGTTGGGCCTGAAATTGTCTGCGGATGTCTGGCGGAATGGCTGGTGCAGCCTATCGTCATGGCGGTACTCGCCGCCGGGTTTGACTTAAATGCAGTCAACGATCCTCGCTGCGATGCTGCCTTTGCCGCCGGTCCCTTCATGCTGTTCGAGCGTAAGGCCTACGACAAGATCGGCGGACATGCAGCCGTAGCTCCGGAAGTTGTCGAAGACGTAGAGCTGGCTAAACGCATCAAACACGGCGGGTTCGGACTGTTCTACGGCTTCAGTGGCGGTTTGGTGCGCGCGCGCATGTATCAGGATGGAGCCAGTTTGTGGGAAGGCTGGACGAAAAATTGGTTCTCGGGCTCCGGACGCAGCTATCTCAATACTGTCTATGCCGTGGCAGCGTTGACGCTGCTGTTTGTCGTACCTTGGATAGCTGCGATCGCCGGTCTGCTTACCCCTCAACCGCTTTGGTTGGGGCTGGGCCTCGTCGGCATTACCGAACAGTGGGGGATGCGTCTGATGTTACGCCGCTGGGCCAACCTGCCTTTGACCTACTGGTGGCTGAGTGGCGTCGGCGGTTTGATAACCGTGTCGATCGCGATCGCGTCCGCATATCGGACCACGACCGGGCGCAGCTGGACGTGGCGGGGCCGGTCGCTAACTACGCCGGAAACGCAAACCCAGGTCGAGTAATGGCGCGATCGCACTGGTGCAGCACTTGGCGCGCGCCATCAAACGTAATCGTGGCCGCAGCTTCAGTGGCGATACACCAGCGGTAGTCAGCCACTTCTTCTACCTGAACTCTTGCGCGCGGGAATTCATCAACGAGGTCAGTTTTGATAACGGCAGCAAAATATTGAACGGTCTTATCCACAGTCGTCTCGCCCATCCGGAATTGGTAAGACTCGCTAAAGCTCAACTCGGGAAGAGCCATATATGAAGTCAAACCCGTTTCTTCTTCAAACTCGCGGCAGGCAGTTTCGAGAGCCGTTTCACCATCATCTTGATGCCCTTTGGGAAAGGCCCAGTGACCCTTTCGATGCAGGATAATCAGATAGTGATGCGGGCGATCGCCCGCTCCTGGCAGGATGGGCACGAGGCCATAGGCGCGATCCTGGACGACAGACATGGCAGGTGATGCTTGCAGAATTAGCCTCTAGCATAAATGCATCTCCGGTTCGGCAACAGAGGCTTTGAGATGTACCGTCGAGACCGATCGCTTGAGTTCACGGCATCAAACTGGGTTAACGGCAAAGTGGACACTCCAACTCTGAAATGGCGATGGCGGTGGCAAAATTCCCTGTCTTGGGGAGGGACAGGGATCGCACTCGTGTTGGTCACTTTGGCAACACTGCGCGTGTCTTGGGATTTTGCCGAACTACGGCAAGTCGAACAAAGCCTGACGCGGGTCGAGCGATCGCTAGAGCGAGATAACCTAGCAGCAGTTGGAGCTTCTATTCAACAGGCCGCTCAGCTCCAAACTCAATTGACAGCCAGTGCCGCACAGCAAGCACTGGAGCGACGGCTAGCGTCCAGCTGGGGCGAAATTGGCTTGAAGTTACAGAGTGCCATTCCCATCGAACGAGCCTCCCAGTACATCGAAGCGCAAGAGTATGCTCGGGCGCGACAACTGGCGGACACGGTGAATTGGTTGGCCGAGCATATTCCCGATAATGCATATGCTGGCGACTTTACTCAACTAGCCACTGACGCCAACCTGCGCTTCTTCGAAGATGTAGACGGTCACATTGCCATGCGCCAGTTTCGCGCGACGCTAGATAATCGCAATGCTCGTACTCTCGCCCTCCAGATCCGCAGCGATTATCCGGGCATCTACGCAGAAAATCTAGAGCTATTTCAATCACGCGCGCGGCAGAAGTACAACAATGGTTTGGCGTTGCTGGCCAGCGGCGATCTCGATGGCGCGCGCGAGAGCTTCGCTGTCGCCGTCGCCCTTGCTCCGGCTGAAATTGACTATCAACGTCGCTTAGACGAAGTCAATCAGCGTCTCAACTCGCGGTAGTTCCACCCACATGTGCCATCGAGCATTGTGTCAGCATCAGTTGCTTGCCTGCGCGCACGCGACTCGCGATACACTCAAGCAGTAAGTTATTTTCGATACATAAAAACGGGACGATGGGACTACTCATTGATGGAACTTGGCACGATCGCTGGTACGACACGAAAGCATCTGGAGGCCACTTCGTCCGACAAACGTCGCAGTTTCGACATTGGATTACGCCAGATGGTTCTCCCGGCCCGACAGGTGAAGGTGGGTTCAAGGCCGAACCCGGTCGCTACCATCTTTACGTGTCCTACGCATGTCCGTGGGCACATCGCACCTTAATTTTTCGCGCTCTCAAAGAATTAGAGCTGGCGATCGATGTTTCAGTCGTGCATTGGTTCATGGGAGAGAATGGCTGGACCTTTACCGCAGGCGAAGGCGTTATCCCAGATCCGCTATTCAACTCTGACTATCTCCACGAAATCTATACGCGCGCCAATCCCACCTGCAGCGGTCGCGTCACCGTTCCCGTCCTGTGGGATAAAGAAAAACAAACGATCGTTAACAATGAATCGTCAGAAATTATTCGCATGTTCAACAGCGCCTTTGATGACGTGGGCACCGCACCGGGAGACTACTATCCCTCCGAGCTGCAAAACCCGATAGATACGATCAACGATCGCGTTTATGCCACCCTTAACAACGGCGTTTATAAAGCTGGATTTGCCACGACCCAAGCGGCTTACGAAGAGATGGTGGAACCGCTCTTCGCCACCCTAGATTGGTTGGAAAACATTCTGGCTAAACAACGGTTTGTGGTGGGGCATTACCTCACCGAAGCAGATTGGCGCTTGTTCACCACGCTGATCCGGTTCGACCAAGTGTATTACGGCCACTTCAAGTGCAATCTGCGGCGCCTCACCGACTACCCCAACCTTTGGGCTTACACTCGCCACCTTTACCAAATGCCAAAAATTGGGCAAACCGTTCACTTCGGTCACATCAAACAGCATTACTATCAAAGCCATCCTGCAGTGAATCCCACTCGCATCGTCCCTATTGGACCCACAATCGATTTCAACGCACCTCACGATCGCGATCGCTTCTAGCTCGCCGATGGTTTCGTTCTGCCCAATACTCCCTTCAGCAACGAACTCGATCAGAACCAGGGATAAAGTCATCCATGCACTCTGTCATTTGTCCCTCTGTTAGGGCGACACAGACTCTAGCCGCACAGATTGGCAAGCTAGCCCAGCCGGGAACGGTGCTCTTGTTACGAGGCGATTTGGGGGGTGGGAAAACGACGTTTACCCAGGGACTCGGACGTGGTCTAGGGATTGAGGAGCGCATCGTCAGTCCCACGTTTACGCTGATTCAGGAATACGAAGAAGGCCGCATCCCTTTATTTCATTGCGATCTGTATCGCTTGCAGGCTGAAGACACATTTGACCTCCAACTCGACGAATATTGTGCGGGTGAGGGCGTCACGGTCATTGAATGGCCAGATCGCTGGCTCGACTGCCCGCCCACCTGGTTAGAACTGTATTTTCGAGTCGTGAATGACGACACGCGCGAGATTGCCCCCAAGGCCCAGGGTGATTATCACGAAAAGCTGTGGGAGCGAGCGAGCGCGCGATGGAAAACCATTTTGGACAACGAAAACGATATTTTGGACAACGAAAACGATGTTTTAGACAACGAAAACGATGTTTATGAGGATTGAGCGTGCTGCCGATGTGATGTCTCGACCAGATTGCTCGGGACATCTCTGTCATCCGGACTTTGGATCGGTAATGGTTTCCTGATTGGAATATTGGATGCGGTAGAAGATTGGCCCATACAAACGAAGATGCCTGGGGCAAGGGCGCTCAATGTTGAGATAGTGACTTGTATCTAGAACTCTCGTTCTTCAGCGGCACTGGCGCGATCGCTTCCGACCGGCAACTCTGCCTGCAGATTGACCTGCAATGGCCCAGCCGTATAAATATCGGTAGCGGCAATCACTTCAACTTGAGTTGGCTGAGCAATAGTCCTAAGCAACTGCACCATCTCAAACAGCTTTGCTTGTGAAAATTCACCCACCGCCCCCGAGACTGGGTCGACCAGGATACCAGCATCACGGGATTTTTGATTGGCTCGCGCTAACAGGCGCAGTATGGATTGCTCCAATTCCACCTCAGTTTGGCCCGGCAGTACATTCGTTTCGACCAAAGTCGTGTTCTGTGCGAAAAGCAAGCGATTAGGTTTGACTTCGGCGATCGCCGGAACGGGCTCCCCTTTGAGTCGATTGGTGATAGACAGCACCTGTACCAGCCAACTGCCCGGCGGCTGAACGGCTTGGGCCAAACGACTGACCGCACTGACAGTGATTTGTACGGCGCGATCGCCATCGCCCGCCGGTTGAGCCCCCAACTGCCGCGCCCGCGCTTCAGCTACGGTCAGAACGTTATTAACGGCCAAACGCAGCTGATCGGAAGGTAATCCCCCTGGAATAACCCTTGCTGCTAGTAGCTCGCCGGAGACGATCGCCACTTCCCCGCGCCGCAACTGCACGGCTTGAGTAAACAGACTGCCAATCTCAGTTTGTAAGTCCTTTTTCTGAGCCTGCAGCTCATCCGTCTGGGTTTGCAGCTCGACGACAGCTACTCTCGCCGCTGCCCGTTCGGTTTCGGCCGTTTCTAAAGATTGTTGTAAGCTCTTCCGTTCCGCAGCCAGCTCTTTAATTTGGGCTTGAGCAGCCAGGGCTTCAGCTTGGATAGAGGCGAGTTTTTGACTTTCGGCCTCCAGCGATTGTTGCGTGGCGCTCAACTGCCGATTGACCTCTGTCAGCTTGGCTTCGGTCTCTCGTCGTTGGGCTAGTAAGCGATCGCGCTGTTGGGTGAGTTCGGTCAACTTAGCCTGGGCCTCTTCCCGTTGCACCTGCGCTTGAGCCAGGTCTTGACGGACGGCAAGCAGGCGATCTTCAATAGCAACGCGTTGAGCTTGAAGGAGCTTGTAACTGGTATCGAGCTGCCCGATTTGCTCTTCAAATTCGGCCACGCGTTGACCGTAGTTAAATAGCCCGTCAGCTAACGACTGGTTGAGCGTCAGCAGTAGCCCCAGCGTCACCGCTGAAATCGCCAGCCCCGTCAGTACGGTAAACACGATCGCCGTGTGGCGCGGTCGCAGATTGAGCCAACTCAGCCGTTTTTTACCAATGACATGCCCCAAGCGATCGCCAACGTAGGCAATTAAACCGCTAAGCAGCAAGATAACGAGGATGAAAAGTACGCCCTGCATAGGCCCGCTCGAATCAAGCAAATCCTAGCATTGGGATCGAGAGCTATAACCTCCTCTCACCGCCACCTCAGTCCGAAGAAATAGTAGAGATTTATAGTAGAGGCCTGGGACATGCAGCATAAATTCTTACCGCCAGATCTTAATGAAACTGAGGCCGCTTGCACCCTCGGAGCAGTGATAGTATGGCAATAAACACCCATAACCCAATCGGAATACCGGAGTTTCCTCCCGTGGCGCAGCCCAAGGTTAAAGAACCATCCAAGGTCGAGGTCATCAAGGAGCACAGCGACTACTTGCGCGAGCCGCTGGCAACCGAGCTCGAGCAAGACACGACGCACTTCACCGAAGCAGCTATTCAGGTCCTGAAATTTCACGGTGCCTATCAGCAAGACAACCGCGATATCCGACAGGAGCGCAGCCAGGCTGGCCTCGGACGCGATTTCCGCATGATGTTACGCACTCGACAGACCGCTGGAATCGTACCGCCCGAACTTTATCTCATCCTCGATCGGTTGGCAGATGCATATGGCTACGGCAATCTCCGCGTGACCACTCGGCAGGCCTTTCAACTCCACGGCATCCTAAAAGACAATCTCAAAACGGTCATCGGCACCATCGTTCGTTCCATGCAGTCCACGCTGGCAGCCTGCGGTGACGTCGAGCGCAATATCATGGCGCCAGCAGCCCCTTATCGCGATCGGGCCGAGTATCGTTACGCTCAGGAGTATTCCTTCAAAATTGCTGACTTACTCGCTCCCCATACTTCCTCCTATCTCGATATTTGGGTAGATGGTGAAGCAGTTCCCTTGCCCGAGCTCGATGCGGACGTGCGCAAAGCCCGCCAGATGACGAGCGGTCGCGGCGTCAGAGTTGATAGCAAAGAACCGCTACTGGGCAAACACTACCTGCCTCGCAAATTCAAATCCGCCATCACGGTTCCCGGCGATAACTCTGTCGACATCTACACCCAAGACCTCGGCTTTATCGTCATGACTGACGATCTCGGCCAGCTTGAGGGATTCAACGTATTAGTGGGTGGCGGTATGGGCCGGACTCACAAGAAAGAGCAAACGTTTCCCCTCCTCGCCAAAGAATTGGGCTTCGTCCCCGTCGATCTCGTTTACGAGCTCGCCCAAGCCATTGTGGCCGTTCAGCGCGACCACGGCGACCGCAGCGATCGTCGCCACGCCCGGATGAAGTATTTGGTCAATGACTGGGGCATCGACAAATTCAGGCAAGTAGTAGAGCAATACTACGGTCGAGAGATCGCTCCCTGTCGGCCCATGCCGCCGTTCGAGTACAAAGACTACCTGGGTTGGCACGAGCAAGGGGATGGCAAATGGTTCTTGGGCATTTCGATCGAAAATGGTCGCGTCAAAGATGAGGGTAAGTTCCAGCTCAAAACGGCTTTAAGAACGCTGGTGGAACGTTACGAGCTCCCCATGCACTTGACGCCGCATCAGAACGTCATCTTGGCCGAGATTGACCCGAGTTGGCGGGCCGACATCAACAGTACGTTGCGGCGCTGCGGCGTTCTGCCGCTCGATCGCGTGTCGCCGCTGGTTCGGCTAGCGATGGCCTGTCCGGCATTGCCGACCTGTGGATTAGCCCGAACCGAATCCGAACGGGTCATTGGCAGCGTGGCAGAACGGATAGAAAAACTGCTCTACCAACTCGATTTAGCCGACCAAACCTTTCAAATTCGGATGACGGGTTGCCCGAACGGTTGCGCTCGGCCCTATATGGCCGAGCTGGGATTGGTGGGCAATACCCCCGGTCACTATCAGGTGTGGTTGGCAGGCAGTCCGCGCAACGATCGGCTCGCGCGCCTGTTCACTGAAAAGGTTCATATCGATGCCCTAACAACGTTCCTGCTGCCTATGCTGCAAGATTTCAAACGCGTGCGCCGACCTTCCGAAAACTTCGGCGACTACTGCGATCGCGTCGGGTTTGACTATTTGCGGACGTTGGAAGCCAGCGAAATTGAGCCTTTGAAACCCGCCAAACCTCCTCGGCGCTCGACCAAGTCCGTCCAGATTCGTCAAAGTGCTTACGATCGCCTCAAAGCCGAGGCCCAAGCCCAAGACGTGAGTCTGGCTGACTTAGCGTCGCAGGCAATCGAAGCATTTCTGAGCTAAAAAGCAGTGCCTCTCTTAAGGTCGCTCGCTCGCACCAGAGTCGGCTCGATATGCTGCGGACTCGTGCTAAATTAAGTGGGCGATCGCGCGCAATGCGGACGTGGCGGAATTGGTAGACGCACTAGACTTAGGATCTAGCGGAGCAATCTGTGAGAGTTCGAGTCTCTCCGTCCGCATCAAGATATCAATCCACTCAATAATTGACGGTATGCACAGGCAGTAGAGTCAGTCGCGAGGTTCAGACTACTCGTCAGCGTCAACCAGCTAGAGCGTTTCAAAATTGATAACTCAGTAGCCAGTCTTGCGGATTGGCGCAATAGTGGGGCATGGATGGAGTGCTATAACAAGCGTGACTCCGCAGGCAGAAGGTGCAAAGACGGCATGACTGGGTTAGCCGAACGGCGCAGGCAAGAAGAACAGCATAAAACCAAAACTCTGGCACTGTGGTTAGCGGTTTCAGCACTACTACACGTACTGCTGCCATTGTTGGCTTGGTCGTGTCAAATACCCGTACTGCGATCGATTCTTTTCTTGCTGTGCGAAGCTCCTAAGCCCGAACCCGAACTGACCACCTTTACCATCGTCGACCCCTCCGATTTAGCTCCGCCCCCAGAGGCCGATCTTCAAGCCAACGATAACTCTCAAGATGCTGGGGAAGCGCAACCCGAACTCGACCCATCGGCTGGGCGTCCTGCAGCTCCTCAAGCGGCAGCCCCCGACCCTTTACCCGCACCACCAGTGGCGCCAGCACCACCTCCTCGTCCGGTGTCTGCAGCTCCACCCCCACCGCCGGAACCGGTCGCCGTGACTCCACCTCAGCCGATCGCGCCGCCCCCACCGCTGCCGGAACCCGTCGTACCGCCGGAGCCCATCGTTCAAACACCGCCTCAACCGCCACCGCCGCCCGCCCCGGTCGAGCCCCCCGAACCGGTGCCCGAACCCGTGCGCGAAGACAACGCGATCGCTCTAGCCACGCCGCGTCCCACCCCGCCGCCAACGCCCAGACCTACAGCGACCCCCATTCCTCAACTAACGCCGCTGACGCGGCCCATCTTACCTTCACCCCGCCCCACTCAAATCGCCGTCGCTACCCCACCCCCCATTCCCACTCCAGTTCCTGCCACGCCGCGCCCGCTCCCCCCATCTCCTCCTCCTTTAGTTCAATCCACGCCACCTCCGGCGGCTACGCCACGTCCGCAGCTCACGCTGCCACCTCTGCCGCCTCCAGTGACGCAAGCCCCACCCACCACGCGGCCTTCTCAGCTACCTCCTTTGCCTGAGGTGGCACCACCGCCAACCTTGCCTCCCGTAGCGGCACTGCCGCAACAGCGCGCTCCCGACCCATCTCAGCTCCCGCCGCTTCCCCAGACACCACCGTCAAGTCAACCGCCCACAACATCGACCGCTCCGAGCCAGCCACGTCGACCGTCGGCTGCATCGCAGTTAGGCGGCCCCGTTGCAACCAACAGCACGGGTTCGGGAGGAACGTCTACGGAAAGCCTAATTAACCCGAGTCAATCGGCAACCGGCGCACCTAGCGTTGCCGCTAGAGCTGATATCGACTGGGGACCGTACATGAGCCGCCTCAAACGCAAAGTCGAACAGCACTGGATTCCAGGCATATCGGAAACTTCGCAGCGCACAGTGCTGTTATTCTCCATCGGCCGCAATGGCAACTTGTCCAATCTGCGGGTGGCCCGCAGTTCGGGGAACGAACAGGTGGATCGCGCAGCGCTGAATGCCGTGAGTCAGTCCGTGCCTTTCGAGCCACTGCCGGCAGCATATACCCGCTCGAATGTCGAGATTGAGTTCACCTTTGATGTCGGAATCTTGGGTAGCGGTCTGAGTATTCAATAGATGCTGAGCGCGCAGCTGAGTCTTTTTGCTCCATTAGCAGCGCGCCCGCTGCAAGAAACGCTCGAATTCATCTGGCGGCGGCGCTGTTACGGAAATGACCTCTCCAGTGGTGGAGTGAATAAAGCTTAATTGCCAAGCATGCAGTGCTTGCCCAGTGAGTTTGACGGGCAGCTTCGATCGCGCCGAACTATAGATAGGATCGCCGACGATGGGATGACCGAGATGGACAGCATGCACGCGAATCTGATGGGTCCGCCCAGTTTCCAGGTCGAAGCGAAGGAGGGCAAAGTGCGGCCAGGTTTCCAACACGCGCCAATGCGTGACGGCGTGACGGCCCTTACTCTCGTCAACAACGGCCATCTTTTGCCGATCGCGAGGATGACGGCCGATTGGAGCAGTAACCGTCCCTGTTTCAGCTCGAGGCCGACCGAACGTGATGCCCAGATAGGTGCGGCGGGCAGTTTTAGCCTGAATCTGAGCTTGGAGATGGCGGTGAGCGCGATCGCTTTTTGCCACCACTAAGGCACCGCTAGTGTCTTTATCCAGGCGGTGGACGATCCCCGGTCGTTGCTCGCCATTAATCCCCGATAGGCGATCGCAATGAGCCATTAATGCATTAACGAGCGTGCCCGAAGCATGACCGGCTCCTGGATGTACGACCAACCCCTTGGGCTTGTTGACTACCAGCAACTCGTCGTCTTCGTACAGGACGTCGAGCGGAATAACTTCTGGCGCTAACTCGACGGGAACAGGGTCCGGAATGTCGAGATCGACGCGATCGCCAGCCTGCAACAGGTCATTTTTCTGCTGGCAGATTCTGCCATTTAACCGCACCTGACCTTGCCGAATCAGTTTTTGCACCCGCGAGCGCGACACATCAGCGACGACATCACCCAGCCAGCGATCCAGGCGCTGCCCCGCACCTTCAGGCGGTACGTCGAGACAGTAGCGAGCGCTCACCACCGTACTAGTCGGAACCGGGCTTGCAACGCAGGCAACATGAAACGAGCGACCGTCAACGAGCGACCGTAGCCGGTACGCGGCTGCAATTGTAGACGCGATTGACGACGCGAGCGATCGCCGCTACACCCCGTTCGATTTCCTCAATCGTAGCGGTCAAGCTAATACGCAGACATTGCTGCTTGTGCTCCCACGCCTCGGCTTCCAAACCAGGGAAGAACGATGCTCCTGGTACGACAATGACGCGCTCTTGCTTGATTTCTCCATACAGTTCCACGTCGGTCATGGGCAGATCCTGCAGCCACAACCAGGCAAAAATGGCGCCCTCGCCCTTGTGCAGATACCAAGGTACATCTGCAGGCATTTCGCGGTCGAAAGCAGCTTCTAAGCGATCGAACTTCGTCTTGTAGTGAGGTTTGATAACAGATTCAGATAATCGGGCTAACTCTCCTGAGGCAATGGCACGGGCGGCGATCGCCTGCCCGAAGCGGGACGAATGAATATTGGCATTGGACTGAAAACTCTCTATAGCCAATAACAGGTCGGGATGACCGATGGCAATGCCAATGCGCTCCCCTGGCAGCCCTGCCTTGGACAAGCTCATGCAGTGCATGACGTTATCCGCCCAAATCGGCTGCATGTCGGTAAAAGTGAGATTCGGGAACGGTGGCGCATAGGCTGAATCAATCAAGACCGGAACGTCACTGGCTGCCGCGATCTCGACAATGCGCCGCACTTCAGCATCGGTAACCACATTACCCGTGGGGTTGCAAGGACGGGAAAACAGCACGGCCCCAGTGGACGCATCGATCTGGAGGCGATCGAAGTCGGGTCGATATTTAAAGCGATGAGGTCCTAATACGTCAATCGAAGGTCGATAGCTCCGAATGGCACCATCGGTCAGACTAACGCCGCCATAGCCGGTGTAGTCCGGACTGAGGGGTAAGACAATGGGGCGCAGGGTTCCACTCGTGTCGCGACCGCCAAAGGCATTGGCCGCAAAGAAATACAGCGACTGACTGCCAGGGGTGATGAGGACATTGCGACGGGTCAAGTTCCAACCGTAGCGCACCTTAAAATCTGCCACGATCGCTTCGATTAGAGGTTCGTAACCCTGACTGGCTCCGTAACGACAGATCGCCTGCCCAAATTCGTCGCTAGCCAGCAAAGCCTGCGTACACTCGCGCCACATGTCGACGATTTCCGACAGGATGACGGGGTTGCCAGCACTCAAGTTGATCCAAGATCCGTCTCCAGCCCGTAGGGTTTCGACGATGTCTTTCATAATGGCGCGTACGCCCGTCAGCCGGGACATGCGCTGGCCAATTTGGGTCAAATGAGGTTCCACAGGTGCAAATCCTTGCGCGACGAGCACCTGTCTACTGTAGCGTTTTCCCCCTCAAGGCTGTAGTGCTGGCTACGTTAAAAATCCGATTCCCCTCGGCAAGATTGCGGGCAAGTTTGCCTCAGAGCTTATACAGTGGAAAACAATTGCAGGAAACCTTTCGCGATCGCTCGACGGATTTCCACGCGAATTTCAGCGATTCTTTGCTCGCAACCGAGGTCTCTACTCCCTGCGACATAGCTGCGATAGTGAGAGGTATGAAGTTCGAACTGACAGCACGACAACGGCACATTTTGTGGGCAACCGTGCGCAGCTACATCGTAACGGCTGCTCCTGTAGGCTCGAAATCATTAGCCGAAACCTATAACCTCGGCGTTAGTACCGCCACCATCCGCAACGCCATGGCTTTACTGGAAGACATCGGCTTGCTGTTTCAGCCTCACACGTCTGCAGGACGCATTCCTTCAGATACCGGCTACCGCGTCTATGTCGATACCTTGCTAGACGATTCGGACGTACTCCAACAGCACATGGAGCGATCGCTCTCACAGCAACTGGGCGAACGCTACAGCGACAATCTCGACGATCTGCTCCACAATGCCACGCAGATTTTGGCGGCCCTCAGCGGTTACATTGCCCTGGCTACAGCACCTGCCGCCGATACAGCCATCATTCGTCACCTGCAACTAGTCCCCGTTGATTGTCAGCGGCTGATGGCTATCCTTGTCACCGATGCGTTTCAAAGTCATTCTGTCTTGCTCAATTGGCCGACAGCAGGCCATGATTCGGCATTGGGATATGCCGTCGAAGATCGCAATACCTCAGTTCTGGAAGAATCCCCCGCAGCCAAGCGCGCGATGAAGTTGGCCCCTTTATCAGAGGAAGATCTACAGATTCTCAGCAATTTTTTGACTCTGCAGCTGCGAGGCCAGACCGTAGCCAATCTCACTGCCATCGACTGGAATGAGGCGACCCAGCTCGTGCAGTCTCGGGCAAACTGGCTGAGATCGCTCCTCGATGCCCTAACCCGTAAGTATCGTCAACCCACTATTGGCCAGGTCTTTATGGGGGGCGTGACCGCGCTCATGCAGCAGCCGGAATTTGCCCACATTCAAAGATTGCAGGCGATCGTGCAATTGCTCGAAGACAATCAAGCTCCTTTAAGTGCCGTGTTAAGTCCGCTCCAGCCGGGCCGTGTCGCCATTACCATTGGGGCCGAAAATCCCCTACAACCGATTCGCCACTGCTCGTTAGTTTCTACCGGATATTCATGTGGGGCGCTCTCCCTGGGTACTATTAGCCTGTTAGGACCGACCCGCATGACTTACGAACGGGCTATTGCTGCCGTGAAAGCGACTGCTGGTTACCTATCAGCCACCCTGAATCGCGCTTATTCTTGAGTGGCTGGGGTAGCGTTAGGAAGAGAGTGCGATACGTGCAAACGACCGACACGGCTCCTGCAAATCACGACTCCTGTACATGAAGAGTCCGCCCGAACTGCGCAATCCGAGTCCGTCGGTAGTCTGAGTTCCTCATCTGTCTGGTTCTCATCTTGTCCAACCCCACGTTGCTTACGAGTGCAACTGTCATGAATCCCCCTCGCCTCAGCATTACAGAACGCATTGATTCCCTCGAACCGGCCGATCTGTTACAGCGTTATCAGCGCGGAGATACTGCGTTCCTAGCTGTCGGCATCACCCAAGCCGATTTTCAGGAAGCTAATCTTGAGGGTATTTCTGTGGTGCGCTCGGGAATGGCGGGAGCGAACTTCCATGCCGCCAACTTAGCTGGAGCCGATTTCTACAAGACCGATTTCAGTAACGCTAACTTCAGTCAGACGGAATTGCGTCAGGCGAAACTCAAACGGGCCCAATTGCGTCAAGCCAACTTCAGCGAAGCCTCCTTATCCCAGGCAGAACTGACTGGGGCCGTTCTCGTTGAAGCCAATCTACATCGGGCCAACTTACCCCAAGCCATTCTGACTCGATGCCTGCTTCGCAATGCGAATTTTTACGAAGCTAATCTTCAGCAAGCTGATTTTTACAAAGCTAATCTGTTCAAAACCAATTGCAGCGGTGCTTCGATGCAAAGCACGAAGCTGAGGCGCGTGAATGCTGGCGAAGCTGACTTTCACGAAGCCAATCTGACTCGGGCCGACCTGACCGAAGCTGACTTAACTGGTACTCGGTTCAGTCACGCCAACCTATGTAGCGCCACTCTGATTGGTGTTAATGCCACCGGAGCCATTTTCGAAGGAGCCAATCTCACTAATGCCAACTTGAGCCGCGCTGACCTCTCAACGGCTGACCTCTCGACCGCCGACCTGCGTGGCGCTAACTTACAAAACGCGACGTTGAGCGATAGCGATCTCAGTCACGCCAATCTGACCGATGCCAACTTACGAGGGGCTAATCTCAATCGTATCGTTCTTGAAGGAGCAACGCTGTTCAATACCACCATGCCTGATGGCAGCGTTTCCTACGGCAATGCAGCCGCACCAACGCGATCTCCTAACCCTCGCGTCTCAGTGCCAACTGCTCCTACTGCGCCTGAAACTAGCCCAGAGGACTTGCGTCAAAATGCCGACACGCGCTCGATTCTAGACCGATACGCCGCTGGAGAACGCGACTTCCCTCACGTGGCCTTGCGTCGCGTTCAGCTCTACGGTGCCTATTTACGCGGCATCAATTTGACTCACGCCGATCTAACCGGGACGTATTTACGACAAGCTAATTTGCGCGGGGCTCGCCTACCGGATTCTCTGTTGCGAGAAGCATGTTTGATTGAAAGCGACATGTGTGAAGCCGATCTGACCGCAGCAACTTTAACCACTGCCGATTTGCGTGCTGCAAATTTAGGTGATGCTTGCTGCGAACGCGCCAACTTCCAAGAAGCCAATTTGCGCCAAGCCAACCTGCGTGGAGCCAATCTCAAAGGGTGTAATCTACAACATGCTAATTTGCGCGATGCTGGCCTCACCGGAGCTAATTTAACTGGGGCTGACTTGACAGGTGCGTCTCTCATTGAAGAGCAGCTTAACGACACCATTTGCAGCAATACAATCCTGCCTAACGGTCAAATCAGGAATGGTACTGAGTAGTTAGCCTGACGCGCAAAAGCACTTGTCGTGCAATTCTATTCAGACTTTGTTATTCATAAAGCATTTCTACTTCGCATTCGCAGCCATCCGTTCTGTAGAGATAACGTTGTCTGCGCTCGGGGAATTTGCGGATGATTTTGTAGAGAAGCTGTTAAAGTGTCTGGTAACAATACGGTTGTTGCAATGTAGAAAGGACGGCGATCGCCTGAATGAATGCCCAAACCTTGCTCAAACGCTATGCGTCAGGAGAACAAGACTTTCGCCGCCTCGATCTCAGCCATATCAACTTAGAAGGCGTACAGTTGGTGAGTATTTGGCTCGATTGGGTCATTCTAAATGGAGCCGATCTACGCGGTGCCGTGTTTTTGGAAACTCGTTTGACCGGAGCGTCTCTCTTCGAGGCCAATCTCACCGAAGCTATTTTGACTGAGGCCGATCTCTACAAAGCCAAATTGCACTGTGCCAATTTACATCGAGCTATCTTATATCGAGCCAAGATGCGCCGAGCCGTCCTAGTTGAGGCTGACTTGAGCGATGCCATTTTTTACGAAGCTGATTTAACCGAGGTCGACCTGGCAGGTGCGAACCTGAGCGGGACTCATTTTTTTGATACTCGCATGCCAGACGGTTCGATGCGAAATGACGCTTAGCTGCTATATTCCGGCCTTCTCTCGCACAACCCTCATCCATCTAATTTTTGTTTGATGAGCTGATTGGCCAGTTTGGGATCGGCTCGTCCTTGCGTTTTCTTCATCAGCTGACCGACGAAATAACCCATGAGCTTGGTTTTGCCCGCGCGATATTGTTCGAGCTGCTTGGGATTCGCCGCAATAATTTCATCAATCCAGGTTTCGAGCTCAGACGTATCGGAGATTTGCGTCAGCCCTTTGGCATCCACCAGCGTTTTGGCCGAACCGCCATTTCCCAACAGTTCCGGAATGATGTCTTTGGCGATTTTGCTGCTGATGGTGTTCTGTTCGATCAGACCGATTAATTCGGTCAGGGTCTCGGGGGTGAGGGCAATTTCGGGATAGCTGAGTTTGTGGGTGTTGATGTAGTTAGCGATATCGCTCATCATCCAGTTGGCTGCAGCTTTGGGGTCTGCACCTGCTGCCACAGTGGCTTCAAAATAGACAGCCGTATCGCAATCGTCGGAGAGGTAGCGACTGTCATACACTGAGAGACCGTACTCGTTATGATAGCGATCTCGCTTCACGGCGGGCAGTTCGGGCAGCTGCAATCGCCACTCTTCCAATTGTTCGGAGCGAACCCGAACGGGCAACAGGTCCGGCTCGGGGAAGTAGCGGTAGTCGCTGGAGCCTTCCTTGGTGCGCATGCTGATGGTGCGCTGGCCATTTTCGTCCCAGAGGCGAGTTTCTTGAACGATGGCTTCGCCGGTTTCTAGGGCTTTGACTTGACGTTTGAACTCGAACTCGATCGCCCGTTGAATGGCATTGAAGGAGTTCATGTTTTTGATTTCGACCTTGGTGCCGAACTTCTCGGTGCCGACGGGACGAATGGAGATGTTGACGTCGCAGCGCAGCGAGCCTTCTTGCATGTTGCCGTCGCCGACGTTGATGTAGCGAATAATCCGGCGCATTTCAGCCAGGTACTCAGCTGCTTCTGGGGCCGTGCGGATGTCGGGTTCGGACACGATTTCGATGAGAGGTACGCCTGCGCGGTTGAAGTCTACGAGGGAGTAGCTGGAACCGGCGAGGCGATCGCTGCCTGCGTGAACCAATTTGCCTGCGTCTTCTTCCATATGCAGGCGAGTGATGCCGATGCGTTTGGTGGTGCCGTCATCGAGCTGCACGGTGAGGTGGCCGTGCTCGGCGATAGGCAGGTCGTACTGGGAGATTTGGTAGTTTTTGGGCAGGTCGGGATAGAAATACTGTTTGCGATCAAATTTGCTGTAGGGAGCGATGGTGCAGTTAAGGGCGAGTCCAGCTTTGACGGCGCTTTCGAGCACTTTTTCATTCAGAACGGGCAGCGTGCCGGGCAAGCCCATGCAAATGGGGTCGATGTGGGTGTTGGGGGGAGCGCCGAACTCGGTGGAGCTGCTGGAGAAGATTTTGGTGGCGGTGTTGAGTTGGCAGTGAACCTCGAGGCCGATCACCGATTCGTAGGCGGTGGCAGTTGGGGTTGGGGCGGCGGCAGTCACGTTCTCCTCCCGGCAATACGCTAGTGTGCTTATCTTAGCGACCGGAGAAGATTGTAGTGCGATCGGGGCGCGAGCAGTCAGATGGAGGTAATGCTAACTTCCTGAAAACCAATGGGAGCCACGGACGAGCTTTAGGTTAGATGAAGTCAAAAATTAAGGAACGTCAACCACCTAATCGTTTGAAAAATTAAGTGAAGGTCAGAAAAGAAGCAAAAGCTCTAACGATTGAGTTCAGCGGCGATTAACAGCCCTCCTATTCGACCGGTCGTCCTTAAATCGCCGCTGCAACTATCTGTTATGCTTTGCTCTCTTCTTGTTGCTCATTCATTGTCAGAGCAACTATGAAATAAAGAGACGCCTTGAACCTCCGATAACTATTAAGACTGAGTGAGCTCTCAACCCACAAGTGTTGAACAATACTAAAAACTCGAATATTTCCTTAATCACCCATCAAGAT
>JBCBVC010000040.1:0-28204 GCA_039817845.1 Cyanobacteria bacterium J06642_2 | reverse complement strand
TATAAGTTCTGTTCAAGATAGGTTTCTTTTTGCTCTTCCAGAAGCAGCTTGGTTAATTAATCGAAGTGCCCTATAGACGCAGTCAGTATTTTTATGGCCCAGTTAAATGTCAAGAGCCATAAAGGTAGTTTTGTGGTTGCGCTCAGCCCGAATTGCACTCAGTCCACATTGTGCTTGGCCGAGCGCGACCTCAATCAAGATAAAACAGCGTGACCAACTTGTGTTGCTCTTCCGCAAACTTGCAAGATTCTTGCAACGTCGCGCTATCGTGAAATGCAAAACAGATTAGCTGCTGGCACTTACTAATGATTTCGCTGTTACATTGCGCACTCGCCTCAGCTAGTGCCAGGCGATCGTTCTCGGGATGCTCTACTAAATGCATTACTTCTTCCAGATTCTTGCGCGACTCTGCTGGCTGTCGCTCCAAGCTCTGTGGCAAGATCACCGTTAGCGATCCGACATCCGCCCGCAAGGCACCGCGAATAACGGCCGAATTCGTTCCCATTGCCCCCGACGTGAGTATGCGATTTCCCGTTAACGCCAGCGAATAACTCAGCATTTCAATCAGATATTGATGGCCTATGGGCACGTGGCGGCTGCCTAAAATTGCAATCCGCTTCGGACCCGCCTGTTGAATGGTTGCTAATTCCTGAAGAAATACGTCTACAGAGGGAGAGTTATCGATCGCCTGGGTCAAACTTACATTCCAAAATGAATCTTTAATATCGTATCAAAGGGACGCTGGGAACAGATATTCAGCCATTGTTGCTGTCATTGTCGAGTAGTGTGGAAGTCAGTCACCTTCGGGACTTGCGCTCGCTTTTATGAACGTCTCGCTAGAGTATCTCTATCACTTCTGCTGCGACGACTGTCAGCGCTGGTGGAGTCACGCCGATATCGAACCTCACCCCGGCGATCGCGTTTATTGCCCCCACTGTGGCTACTGCAATACGGTCGAGCGCATTCGTACCTTTTGCAATTCTGCCCGTGGCGGCTGCCTCCGTGCTGTTCCTGACCCTGAAGTCCAGCCGCCCATAGCCGAGTAGTTACCCATTGCACTCAAGATCGGCGAGCGCTTCTGATAGGTTGCCGCACAGTTTGATGGCGGCAATCGGTCATCATTCTGACAAGACGATCGGACATCGAACTTAATCCTACGCTGCAGGGTGCCACTTGCCGTGGAACCCGAGAGGCACAATATCGGGTAACGCTAACTTACATACAGGTCCGTCAGCCAAGCCCTCACGGTCGTAAATCCAGACTTCGCTAGACTCGCAATCGCCGTCAAACACTACAGTTACGACCCAGCCTTGTTCGGAATTTAAAGCATCTGGTGCGTAGATTGGCTCCATAGGGTAGCGGTTTTTGCCTGCGGTTGCAATGTCCGTGTCGCCCGTCTCCACATCTACGCGCGCGATCGAGCCAAAATACTCGCTCGGGTAGTCGGCATCGGGGCCGTGTACTGATAGGTACGCGTAACGATATGACTGACCGACGCGATCGGGAGCTACCACTGGAAAGTCACAAATGCGATCGAGGATGGTGTGAGTCTTCTGAACTCGACCGGATTTGGGATCGAGCTGCACTCGCCAGTAGGCACTCTTCGCATTCGTCACCGTGCGACCCAGCACGACTTCGGACAAATACTGGTTGGTCTGGAAATCTTCGTAACGAGCGAGGTCTACCACGACTGAGCCGTCAGCATCGACAAAACCATTGCCATAATGCCACTGGAACCACGGCTCCGCCTGTCCGTGACTGACCTCCTCTAAAGACTCGCGGTCCACCACCAAAATCTGCGTTCCTTTCTGCGGCTGCCATTCCAAAGCATCGCTATAGCCCTTTTTGCCAGTCAAAACCGCGAGCCCGTTTAAATACACCGGGGAAATGAAGAAGACGAGGTATGGCCCAGCTATCATGAAATCGTGAATCATGGGTAGCCCCTGCAAGGCGATCGCATGACGTTTGAGGATGCGGCCGGAGCGATCGCTGCGATACAGGTTTAGCGTTCCTCTCGTTCCGAAACTGACGCCAAAGTTATAAATCTCGCCCGTCAGCGGATCGCGCTTGGGATGTGCCGAATACGGCGAGTTCTCTTGTAACTCATCTAACAACTCGACGCCGCGTGTCTCCAGCGATTCTAAGTCCAGCGCGTGAGGCGGCCCGGCTTCCCACAGCGCCAGCAGTTTATCCGGTAACGCGAGCACGGAAGTATTGGCTGTATTCTTCACGGAAATGCTCAATCGCTTCCAAATCGGTCCTTTAATTAACGTGCCGTAACCGTTAAACAACAGCTTATTGGCTTCGGCTTCAGCTAAATACCCTGCCGTTTGCACGAAGCGAAATGTCCCGGTCGCGCCATCATCGTTAAACTGCACGCGCAAAATAGCACCGTCACCATCGAACCAATGTGCCGCGCGATCGCGGCCACGTTCCAAACGTCCCGGTCCGTTGCGATAGAGCGTTCCGCGTAAGCCTGCGGGGATAGCGCCCTCAAGGATAGAGAGTTCCGTGGCCGCAAATTCATTCGCTGCTGGATTGGGTATGGCTTTTACCCATGCTTTTTGACCAGTAGCCGTAGCAACAGACATCGCGACATCCTCCCAAATCTCTGACATGCGACACAGCGAGATCGAGCGCAAAAAATATATGCAACTTTTTGCATTTTGACTATAGCGCTACCCTATATGCAACAAAGTGAATATGTCAAGGAGGCGATCGCTTGGCTCTTTCTCATGCCATTCTGACGTTTTTGCTGGAAGGGTCTTGTAGTGGCTACGACCTCACTAAGCAATTCGATGGGTCGGTGGGCTTTTTCTGGAAAGCCAGCCACCAGCAGATTTATCGCGAACTGGCCAAGATCGAGGCCAGTGGGTGGGCCAGCTCCACGCTCGTGCCTCAAGTTGGCAAACCAGATAAAAAACTGTACGAGATTACTGAGAGCGGGCGCCAAGTCCTGATTGAATGGATGGAACGACCCAGTAAAATGGCTCCCACTCGCGACGAGTTGCTGGTCAAGCTGTTCGCGGGTCATCTCGTCCCGCGAGCCGTCATTTCTCGCGATCTCGAGCTCCATCGTCAACGGCATCGAGCCAATCTCGACACCTACCGCGATATCGAACGGCAGCACTTTACCCATCCTGAAGCTTTATCTGAGAAAGTGAAATTCCAGTACGCCACGCTCCTCCAAGGTATCCATATCGAGACCAGTTGGCTGGAATGGTGCGATCGCGTCGAACGCCTCTTGGCGGAACAACCGCATCAATCTCAATAGCCAGATTTGAGTTACTGTTGAGCCCGAGCCAACGCTTCATTTGCCCCTCGTAAAGCCGCAGACGCATCCAGGTCGAGCTCGTGAGCCAGACTCACAGTGGTTTGCAGCAGCTCTCCTAGGGCTACCATAGCTGTTTCGCGATCGCCTGCTGTGCCTTCGGCAAACTGGTTTAAACGCTGGCAGACTGTTTGCCACTGCTGCCACACTTCGTCAGAGTCAACGGGATGCTGGCGAGCCAGTTTTGTCACCATTTTGGTTGTTGCCATCAAAGGTGGCAACGTCGTAGCGTAGTGCAGCAGTCTGTCGGCTAAAGTTTCGTCGGCGCGCTCGGCCGCCTTGATCGCTTCCCAATTGCGTTTAATCTCGCTGACAGCGATGTCACCCACATCGGGACTAAACACGTGCGGGTGGCGGCGCACGAGCTTGTCTGAAATGGCATGAGCTACTTCTTTGAGAGAAAACGCTCGTTCTTCACTGAAAATCTGAGCTTGTAGCACCACCTGAAAAAGGTAATCCCCTAGTTCCTGAACGATCTCGTCGCGATCGCCACTGCGGATTGCTGCTACTGTCTCGTAAGCCTCTTCAAGTATGTAGGGCGTCAGCGAGAGTGGTGTTTGCGCTCGATCCCAAGGGCAGCCGCCATTGGGCGATCGCAGCTGAGCCACTACGGCCATCAGCAGGGCGATCGCTTCTAAGTCAGCTGCGGGTTGAGGAGGAACGTAACAGCTCCAACCGGCTGTCGCTGCTTCGCGATCTCGCCACCACGCGCTGACCTCCGCTAGCGTTAGGTCTCGGACAGCAGATGAATTGGCGAACGTCGCTACCCTCGTGTCGGGCACGTAGTAGCGAACCAAATGCTCAAATATTTCAGGCCACGCCCTATTCTGGCAATGGGCTACGAGTAGCGCTCGCCGAGTGGATAGTTCGAACTCAATCGGGATAGGAAGGCGAGCGTCCAGAGTCTGCAGCACGGGAAAGATGACCGATGACTTGCAGGGCTGGCGGAGGGCAATTACGTCCAGGCCGCAGCCTCAATATCCCATAAATTTGAGAGCTGATCGACGTCGATCAGATTCAGCCGCAGCAACACCATTAACAGCGGTCCTTGTTCTCGTTCCTGAATTTTTTTGGCCACGCGCAATTCGCGATCGTCCAAAATGCCGCGATCGAGAAGATATTGCTCCAAAGTACGCGTGGGGAAGTCAGGACTCATGGTTCTAGGCGGGCAGAATCCGCTGTAGGTGTCAACATTTTTCGCAAGGATGAGAACTAATGCTCGACTTTGTAACTATTCTTAACATACATTGGCGCGTCAAGTTTAGTTGGGGTTCTCAGCAGAGAAAGACTCATTTCTATCTTTAGACGTACGTGCCTATCCCGAAAGGTGATATGCCGCTCGTCAGGCTGTGGGCCTGAGAAGAAGCAGGCGCGGACGCCCGCACTCAAATGCTCCCACAGGCTATGCCTGTGAGGTGAAGTCAGCCCTGTAATTGATGCTAAGAAAAAACTGAAGTCGGATAGCGCTTCCGCCGTCCTAGCTGAAGCTTGCCCAATCTGACGGTGGGGATTTCAGGTCAACCACGTTGTTGTTGACAAAAATGCATTATGACTCTGTCTGTTGCTGCATGGCTCGCTCGATCAACGTGGCGTGAGTGCCCTTGGGCGCTTCCCCAGGGGCGGGCTGCCGTTGGGTGTAACTCCCGTCTTCATGTAAGTTCCAGGCTTGGCAGTTGTCGGCCAGCATAACGCCCAGCATGTCCTGAATGTATTGTTTTTGTTTGGGGGCAATGACTGGAGTCACCGCTTCGACCCGACGGTCGAGATTGCGGGTCATCCAATCGGCGCTGCCGATGTAAAGTTCGTCATCGCCGCCGTTGCCGAACCAGAAAATACGCGAATGTTCCAAAAAGCGCCCAATGATGCTGGAGACACGGATGGTTTCGCTCAATCCAGGCACGCCTGGCCGCAAACAGCAGATGCCTCGCACGATAAGATCGATTTCTACCCCTGCTTTTCCTGCCTCGTAGAGCACAGAGATGATGTACGGATCGACGAGAGCATTCATTTTGGCGATGATGCGACCGCCCTTGCTGCCGTTATTGGCCGCTTTAGACTGGTGCTTGATTTCGCGACGAATCAGTTCTACCATTCGCGATCGCAACGTCGTCGGGGCTATTAACAATTTGCGATAGGTGCTCTGGCGTGACACCCCTGTCAGCACGTTGAATAAATCGGTCATGTCAGCGCCAATGTCTTCATCGCAGCTCAACACGCCCAAATCAGTGTAAAGCGAGGCTGTTTTGGGATTGTAATTGCCGGTACCGATGTGGAAATACGTCCGCAGGCGATCGCCTTCTTGTCGCACTACCTGCAAGATTTTAGTGTGGGTTTTGAGGCCGACCAAGCCGTAAACGACGTGGACGCCGGCGCGCTCTAATTTCTTGGCCCAGACAATGTTGTTTTCTTCGTCGAAGCGAGCTTTGAGTTCGACTAACACGGCCACCTGCTTGCCCAGCTCGGCGGCGCGAATCAAAGCTTTGATTACTGGCGAGTCACCTGAGGTGCGATATAGGGTTTGTTTGATTGTCATCACCTGCGGATCGATCGCCGCCCGTTCGATAAAGCGCAGGACCGTCGCGTGAAATGAATCGTAGGGATGGTGGACGAGCAAGTCTCCAGCTCGAATTTCGGCAAAAATGTCGCTGCCGTCATCGCGGCGGTCTAATGCTTGCAAACGCGGCGGTACCACTGGCGACCAAGGCATATCCTTGAGCCTGGGAAAATCTAACTTCATCAAGCCCATTAAAGCGCCCAGATCCATGAGGCCGTCGACCTCATAGATATCCCGATCCTGTAATTCCAGCTCCATCTTCAAACGCTCGCGAATGCGCTCGTTCAGGTCCACTGTGACTTCCATACGCACGGCAGATTTGCCGATTTGGCGGCGGCGCAGTTCCTTCTCGATTGCCTGGAGCAGATCGTCGGCTTCCTCTTCCTCAATTTCTAAATCGGCATTGCGAGTAATGCGAAAGGGATAGTACTCCTTCACTGTCATGTCATTGAACAAAGGTCGCAGGTTGTGGGCAATCACGTCCTCAATAGGAACGAACTGCGTGTCTGTTTGCAATGGTACGAACCGGGGCAGACTGCTAGGAACTTTAATGCGGGCAAAGTGTTCGGCTTCCGTATTGGGGTCTGCTACCACCACAGCCAGATTAAGACTGAGGTTGGAGATGTAGGGAAACGGGTGCGCCGGGTCGACGGCCAGAGGCGTGAGTACGGGGAAAATTCGCGACTCGAAGTACTCTTGCAGGTACTGCTTTTGTGCTGCTGTCAATTCCGAGTAGTGGCGGATGCGAATGCCTTCAGCCTCCAGGGCCGGTCGCACCTGCTGCTCGAAGCATCGCTGCTGCTCGGCCACCATGGGGTGCAGCGTTTCGAAAATGCGATCGAGCTGTTCGGGCGGTGTCAGGCCGTCGGGGGTCTTTTTCGTGACGCCTGCCGCAATCTGCTGCTTGATGGCGGCCACGCGCACCATAAAGAACTCGTCGAGGTTGCTCGTAAAAATCGCTAAAAACTTCAATCGCTCCAACAGAGGCGTGCGTTCGTCGATGGCTTGGTGCAAGACACGAGCGTTGAATTGCAGCCAACTCAATTCGCGATTGAGATAGTAATCGGGCGGTGACAGCTTCACTTCCGGCTGCTGGCGATCGCGCGAGGTGGACGAGCGTTTCGCGGTTGCGGTTGCAGCTGCTTTAGCGCTCCGGCGGCGGGGCGTACGGGTCGTGGACGATTTGCGGGCTGTCACGGTGGCAGTTCCTGAGAACGAAAGCAGGGCGAAGAGTCTGAACTATGGCTGCGGACGGCGGCGGGGACGAACGGGGCGAGGTCTGAGTTGGGCCGTGGAGTCGAGCGAGATAGACGCTTGGCGTTTGGGCGATTGCGTTAATGATGGCTCAGGTGAGGCAGAATGAGGCTCCGCCGCATGGGATAGGTCGTAAAGGGCTCGGGCATAGTGTTGCCGATCTTCGATCGCTGCTTTGGCGCGGTCGAAGCGATCTCGGGCTGTTTCTCCCTGCTGGGAAGTCACCTGCACCAGAGTAGTCAGGGTCTGATTGGCCCGAGCTCGGCTGTAGAGTTCGTGCAGTTGGTAGCGGTATGTTTCCAGCTGGTCTTTCTCCTGCTGTAAAGTTTGTCGGGCTATCTGCAAACAGCGATCGCCTCGTTCCACATTGTCCTTGAGTTGGGGAAGTATGCCTTCTAAACGTTGCGCCCGATACATTTCTGCTCGGATGACCGTCCGATCTCCACATGGACGAGCGCGTTCGAGCAGGCGCTGGCACTGGCAATATTCGTTCACTTTGGCGAGATAGATCCTTTCAGCGCGATCGCAGGCCATTTCTTGCTGACTCACGGTTTGGGCGAGCTCGCGTACGTGAAGCTGCATCGTTTGGTAGGCTTTTGCCGCCACGCTGACGGCAGCCGTGCCGTCCCGTTCCAAAGCGCGATCGCGCCACCACGTCCAGTAACTCCGCAGCACGCGACCCCAGCGTTGACCCAACATATGGTCAATTGATTTGCGCATATCCTTTCGAATTGAATCTCTTAGAAGACAGTCTGTCTCCTTGGTGGTCTGGCTCAAGGAGGTTTGGCTCAAGCAGGTTCGGCTAGAGAGTGAATTAGCTCTACCCTATCAACAGATTTTTCGCCGTACCTCCACTGGGTGGCAATGACCGTACCGAGTCGCGGTTGCTCTCTCGTTAGGATGATGACGAGCGCGCATTTTGAGGAGTATCATCGTGCCCGAACGAATTGAGAAAACAGACGCCGAATGGCGCGAGCTGCTTTCGCCCGAACAATACCGCGTTGCCCGCCAGAAAGGAACGGAGCGAGCCTTTACTGGCGAGCATCACGATCGCAAAGAGGCTGGCACTTATAAGTGTTCGTCTTGCGGCATAGAACTCTTCGAATCGGATACGAAGTTCGATTCGGGAACGGGGTGGCCGAGCTACTGGAAGCCCGTTACGCCCGAGAATATCAAAACTGAGGCGGACAACAGCTTGTGGATGCGCCGAACGGAAGTGCTGTGCGCCGTCTGCGACGCCCACCTCGGTCACGTTTTTAACGATGGCCCACCCCCTACAGGGCTGCGCTATTGCATCAACTCTGTTTCTCTCGACTTCGAGTCTAAGTCTGAAGAGTAAGCCAGAGTAAACCACCCACTCAGAATCAGAGCGCGGATCGAGTCTTTTCGGTCCGCGCTCGCTACTTGACTAACTTGTGATGGATGGATGAAGGTTAAACGCGGACGAGAGCTGCGAGGCCGTGACGGCGTTGACCTAAACCCCAACCGTCACGAGTTGCTTCGCTGCCGGGATGGTGACGATTTCGCCTGTCAAGCTGTAGGCACGAGCAGTTGTAATCCGCACGCGGACAAGCTGTCCCCGCAATTGAGCCAGATCGCCGTCGACGAAGACTAACTGATTGCCGCGCGTTCGTCCCGACACTTGCTCCGGCCGTTTGGGGTTGCAATCTTCCACCAGAACTTCTTCGATGCGACCCAGAAAGCGCTGACTGCATTCGGCCGCAGATGCATTTACGGCACGGTTGAGGCGTTGCAGGCGATCGCTCTTTGCCGCTTCGCTCAACTGACCTTCCCAGTTGGCTGCGGGCGTACCGGGACGTGGGGAATAGGCCGCCGTATTGACCCGATCGAACCCGACTTCTTCAATTAAACGAACCGTGTCTTCAAACTGCTCTTCCGTTTCTCCTGGGAAAGCCGCGATCGCGTCGGCACTAATGGTGGCGTCCGGCATGTACGCACGAATCAAAGCAATGATGTCGCGATAGCGCTCGTGAGTGTAGCCGCGTCGCATGCGTTCGAGCACTTCGTTATTGCCAGCTTGGAACGGGATGTGAAAGTGCTCGCACACTTTGGGTAACTCGGCACACGTAGCAATCAACTCTTCCGTAAAATAGCGCGGGTGGCTCGTGGCAAATCGGAAGCGTTCGATGCTGTCGGCGTCGTGCACCAGACGCAGAAGCTCGGCCAAGTTCGTTCTTGGTTTCAGGTCTCTGCCGTAGGCATCGATGTTCTGGCCCAACAGCGTGACTTCCTTATATCCAGCTGCAGCCAACATCTCAATTTCACGCTTAATCGCTGCCGGCGATCGCGATTGCTCCAATCCGCGCACGGCGGGCACGATGCAGTAGGTACAGCGCTCGTTACAGCCGTAAATGACGTTGACCCAAGCAGTCAAGTCGCTCTTGCGGCGCGGCTTGGTGATGTCTTCGGGAATGTGGACGGCGTCAGTGGCTACCACTTGATTGCCGGCCTCAACCTGAGCCAGCAGATCGGCCAAACGATTGACGTGCTGCGGCCCCATAACCAGGTCGAGTTCCGGCACGCGTCGCATCAATTTCTCGCCTTCCTGCTGAGCCACACAGCCCGAAATCCCTAAAGTCAAACTCGGATTTTGCTGCTTGCGCTTGGCTTGTCGACCGATGTAAGAATAAACCTTCTGCTCGGCATTATCGCGAATCGAGCAGGTGTTGTAGAGTACCAAGTCGGCCTGAAACTCGTTTTCCACCCAGTCATAGCCTAATGATTCCAGCACGCCAGCCATGCGCTCCGAGTCAGCCTTATTCATCTGACAGCCAAATGTGACGATGTGGTAGCGCGGTTGAGACATGACGCCAAGGCCCGAAGTATTGGACTGGAGCTAAAAATGACAGTCTCTATCCTAACTTGCTAACTTCGCCCTGCGCGATCGCGCGCTTCCGGCTTCCCTATCGGTCAGGACTCGACCAGGAGACCCGTGATACATTGATGCCAATCTTTTGGGCATGCTAGATACCATCAGGTACCCTCGCATCCATTTTGGGTAGTGATGTCGCGATGGCCCGGTGCTATCGTTGGTTTAATCTTCCCGTTTCCACTCTCATCGCCACTCTTGGGACGCGTTCATTATGGGCAAGCGCAGCTTCGTAATCGGAACCACTGCAGCAGTGGTTACAGCCGTGAGTTTCGTCGGACTTCAGGTTGCTAATCCAAGCTGGGCCAGCTTTCGCAGCAGTCCTAAAGAAGTTGTCGACGAAGTGTGGCAGATCGTCAACCGCGAATACGTCGACGCCACCTTTAATCAAACCGATTGGGAAGCCCAGCGCCGCGAGCTGCTTGATCGCGAATATGCGACGGACGAGCAAGCCTACGAAGCCATCCGCGAAGCTTTGGAAGGGCTGGACGATCCGTACACTCGCTTTCTCGATCCGAAGCAGTTTGCTTCGATGCAGATCGACACTTCTGGCGAGCTGACCGGAGTGGGAATCACGCTCAGTGCTAATGAGGAAACCGAGCGCCTGACCGTGGTCTCGCCCATAGAAGGATCGCCTGCCTTTGAGGCCGGAGTGCAAGCGCGCGACATCATCACCGCGATCGATGGCACCAGTACTGAGGGGATGGATGTTAATAGTGCAGTCAACCTGATTCGAGGTGAAGAGGGCACGTCCGTCACGCTGTCTATCTTGCGCGACGATACTGAAAAGCTGGAGTTTGACATCACCCGCGCCCGGATTGAGCTGCAGGCAGTCCGTCACGAATTGCGGGATGAGGGTGGTTATCAGGTGGGCTACATGCGCCTTACCCAGTTCAGCGGTAATGCTGCGGACGGCATGCGTATCGCACTCAAAGAATTGGAAGCTGATGGTGTAAACGGCTACATTCTCGACCTGCGCTCTAACCCTGGTGGTTTGCTCTACTCCAGTGCCGAAATTGCCCGCATGTTTTTGGATGAAGGTAGCATCGTTTCCACTGTCAACCGCAAAGGCATTCCTGACAAGATTTCAGCCAATCGTCGCGCACTGACGGATAAACCGGTGGTCGTGCTCGTCGATGGCGGTTCGGCCAGCGCCAGCGAAATTCTTTCGGGGGCATTGCAGGACAACAGCCGCGCCATCATCGTGGGAACGAAAACGTTTGGTAAAGGCTTGGTTCAGTCCGTGCACTCGCTTTCTGGTGGCGCAGGACTCGCCGTCACCATCGCTCGCTATCGTACCCCTAACGGTACCGATATCGACCAGAAAGGGATTTCGCCCGATATCGCTATTGAACTGACGGAAAACGATATCGAGCGGCTGTCGGACAATCGCGATCTGGTGGCTACCCCAGAAGACCCGCAATACTCTATGGCGTTGCAAACACTACGTCGTCGCATGGCAGGAGAAACTCGCGCTCAAGTGATTTCATCAGCAGTGACGTCGGCATTGAATTGATAGTGTGCATGAGTTGATAGTGTGAATTAACGACGCGGACCGTGTCGGGTGATCGCGCGATCGCCTCCATGTTGGGGATGAAGCTATGGGGACGGGCAATACGCTATCAGGCCGCAGTTTGTTAACTTTGGCCGATTTGTCGCCTTTCGAGCTCCAGGATTTGCTGGCGTTGGCTGCCGATCTTAAATGTGGGGCCACCCGCGTCGATTTATCCGGACGCGTGTTGGGTTTGCTCTTCCGGAAGGCCTCGACCCGCACGCGGGTTAGTTTTAGCGCGGCGATCGCTCAATGCGGTGGTACGGTCATCGACCTGATGCCCGATACCATGCAGGTCAGTCGGGGCGAGTCGGTGGCAGATACCGCCCGGATTTTATCGGGCTATTTGGATGCGTTGGCCATCCGGACGTTCGATCAGGCCGAACTGGACGAGTTTTCCAGTTATGCTCGTATCCCGGTTCTGAATGCCCTCACAGATTTGTATCATCCCTGCCAGATCTTGGCTGACTTGCTCACCGTTATTGAAATTTTCGGGCAGCTACACGACGTCACCGTGACCTACTGCGGCGATGGCAATAACGTGGCTCATTCGTTGATTTTGGGATGCGCGCTGGCTGGAGCCCACATCCGCGTTGCCTCCCCCGTGAAATACGCTCCCGATCCGACTGTGCTAGAGCGCGCCCGGGCTATTGTCGAGGCGGGCAATACGGGCAGCCAGATCGCTCTGTATACGGATCCTTCGGAGGCTGCCGCTGGCGCGCAGGTTTTGTACACCGATGTATGGGCCAGCATGGGGCAGGAGAATTCGGCGGAAAGCCGCACGCCTCTGTTCGAGCCTTTTCAGATCAATGCTCGCTTGCTCGATCGGGCTGATCCTGATGCTATCGTGTTGCACTGTTTGCCCGCCCATCGCGGCGAAGAAATTACTGCCGACGTGCTGGAGGGTCCGCGATCGCGTGTCTGGCAGCAGGCTGAAAATCGCCTTCACGCCCAAAAAGCTTTGTTGGCTAGCATTCTGTCAGATTGAGCCGCCGTACACTGAGAAAGCGCGCTCGGACAGGTGACATGCTTTGGTAGATGCAGCTTCAATCTGGGAAATTGATTTTTACTCGCGACCGCTTTTAGATGAATGCGGCAAGCGCGTGTGGGAGTTGCTGATTTGCAATCAAACAGCTACGTTCAAGTACGCGCAATACTGTGCCAATACTCAGGCCACGACGCCGTGGGTGGTCGAGCAATTACAGGCTGCGATCTCGGCAGCGCCTGTTCGTCCCACCCTCGTGCGTGCCTTTCGCGAGCGCATGGAAACCATCTTGGAACGCTCATGCACCCGCGCCGGTTTGACGTTCAAGATGAGTCGGCGCGCATTCGCTCTGCGCGATTGGATGGCCCTGCGCCAGCGCGACGTCTATCCGCACGAATCCGACTATACCTACGAACCCGAAGAGCTCGCGATCGCGATTGATACCGAACGCCTTGCGCCGCTGCCGCTCTCAGACGCGCTGCAACCGGATCGCTGGGCGATCGTCACTTTACGAGTGGGCGATCTCAAAGATGCGGCTGAATGGCCGGCTGAGTTTCGCGAGCTGTTTCCTGTCGATTGGAGTCGCTTCGACATCGACACCGTCGTGCCCGGACTGCTGTTATTTTCCTCGCGTGCCCGTCCGCTCGCAGCCTGGATGGCGGGAGTCGAACCCGTATTTCTCAAAGCTTTTGGCGGCCAGCAGGCAGGCCTAGTGCTGGAAGTCGGTATCAACGATCGCCGCATCGTTGCCCGGTTTAACGACGATAAGACTCGCGCCGAAGGGCGCGGCTTTGAAGATCGCAAAATTGACGCGCGCGGTCTCCACTTTTTGGGTATCCAATCTGACCCGCGATCGCAATCCTTTGCCGGATTTTGGTTGCTGCGCGATATCGATTGAAAATGGTCGAAGTAGCTTTTATGGAAACGCCCGAACAGTTATTGTCACTTGCCCGCGAACGAGGTGCCAGCGATGCAGAGGTGTATGCCACCACTTCGCGATCGCGACTCGTTACCTTTGAAGGCAATCGTCTCAAACAGCTCGAAACTGTTGCTTCCGCTGGGGTGGGCCTGCGGGTGTGGCGTGACGGTCGCTGTGGTTTGGCCGTCGCTTATGGCCCTCACGATCCAGAAGCTTTAGCAGATAAAGCGATCGCTCTCAGCCAGCTCGGCGAATTAGCTCCCGTTCTCTTGGCTGATACATCACCGGCTACCTGGGCACTGCCACCTCTCGATATTGCCGTCGACGCTCTGGTAGAGCAGGGCCAGGCCACTATTGCCAGCATTCGAAATCGCTTTCCCGACGTTATCTGTAACGGCGAGTGGACGCTGGATTTCGACGTGATGCGTTTACTCAACTCTCGCGGTCTCGACTGCCAATTCAGCGATTCCTCCCTCAGTGCGTCCGTTGGCGTGGAATGGGTGCGTGGTGACGATTTTTTGGAAGTCGGCACTGATGAGACGGTCTCACCGCGCCAGCACGCTCCAGTTGCCGAACTTCATCCCGAACTCTGGACAAGTGCGCTCGCTCGCCGATTGCACTGGGCGACTCGAACCCTTACCCCTTCTTCTGGGCATTATCCAGTTATCTTTACCCCCAACGCGGTTCCACTGCTGTTGGAAACAGCGATCTCTGCCACGAACGGTCGTTACGTCGCTCAGAAAACCTCTCCCTGGTCGGACAAGCTGGGACAGCCGGTTGCTGCATCTATTCTTGATGTTGTCCAACAGCCCAGCTTCGGGCCTTTCGGTACGCCCTTCGACGACGAAGGTTTGCCGTCTCGTCGGCTCAAATTATTGGAAAGTGGGGAGTTGCACGCGTTGTATTGCGACCTCCGGGCTGCCCACGATCTAGGGTTATCTCCCACCGGCAATGGCTTTCGTTCTGGCTTGGGTAGTTATCCTGCTCCAGGTCTGGCCAACCTCGTGTTGCCTCCGGCTACTCTCAGTTTTAACGAGTTGCTGCGTGCCTGCGATCGCTGCTTGGTGGTTGACCGAGTCCTCGGCGGCGGTGGGGGCCTGACCGGAGATTTTTCCTGCAATGTCGATTTGGGTTTTTGGGTCGAAGCTGGAGAAATTGTCGGGCGTGTTAAAGATACGTTGGTCGCGGGTAATGCTTACACAGCACTGAAGCAGATTACGGCCTTCAGTAGTGCTCCGGTCTGCTTGCCAAATGCGGGCGGACGAACTTGGGCTGGATCGATATTCACTCCCGCGATCGCCGTCTCTTCTCTCTCCGTTACGGGCCAATAGCGGTCTCAGTTTTCGATTGCCGCTGTTGCAGAATGGCCGCAGCAATGGTCAAATCTAATGGCGTTGTCATCTTCAGGTTGGTCTCTTCTCCCAACACCACGTCGACAGGCAATCCCGCCCGCTCCAAAACAGATGCATCATCCGTCACCGACCAGCCTTCTCGTTGCGCCCGTTCGTGAGCCTTCAATAAGGGCTTGAAGGCAAAACACTGGGGAGTTTGGGCTGCCCATAACGTACTGCGATCTGGTGTGGTGACAATGTGCAATCCACCTTCAGACCCATTGACTTGTTTGATCGTATCTTTGACCGGAATGGCAGCGATCGCCCCATCACAGTTATCCAAGGCCGCACAGCAGCGATCGAACAGTGCTGGTGTAGCCAAACACCGCGCCCCGTCGTGTACTGCTACTCGCTTCACCGGAGAGCCTAACTGCTGGAGATGAAGTAGACCGCGATAGACCGATTCCTGTCGCGTTTTACCTCCCTCAACCAACACTACGGGGACTTTCAGTGGAACTTCGGCGGCAATGTGTTTGAACTCACTCCAGTCATGAGGCTGTCCGACGAGACCAATCCACTCGACGGTGGTCGCGACACCTGCCGCCTGAAGCGTGTGGGCCAAGATGGGGCGGTCGCCCAAAGGAAGTAGCAATTTATTGCGGTCGGCCCCCATGCGCCGACCGCTACCCGCTGCTGGAATCAGTAAGTGCATCGTTTATCTCAACACTCTGTTTAGTCTGCCATTGCGCGATCGCAAACTCAGCTCTGTCTTCAGGTGACAACACACCTGTGATTTACTCATCAGAGTTACCCTACGCCAACGAACCCCATCAGCCATGACCCGGTGTACAATAGCTCCGTCTAGGTATACTTTTTAGACAAGAGTAATCTAGGCATCTAAGAGCCGTTAAGCTCCTCGAAAGTCTTTTTGTGGTGTGTCGGGAGAATTGAATGATGCGTGGCTACCGTTACTCCGTCGGTTTAGCTTTAGGTGCTTTGATGCTAGCTGGGTGTGGCGATACGGATTCGCCCGCTCTACCCGGCTTGCAACCACCAGCTCAAGGACAGATTGCTGTCGAGCAGGTTAGTTTTTTGCCGACAGACGCAAACAGTGTCAGCCTGGCGCTAGAAGCAACTGACTTTTCGCTCGATTTCATCAATCCAGAGTTTCTTGGCGTTCAAGTTCGCAGTGGCGTGCAAGGCAGCGGCACGGCCAGCGCTCAAAATCTCATATCCAGAGTAGGCAGATTGCAGTCAAATCCTGGCGATATTGGTCAGTTAGCTATACAACTATTTGGCGGTCCGATTCTGATCAGTGCTTTTGCACCGGATGATGCCCCACTTTCCGCTTCTGTTGGGCTATCAGTCAGTGCAGGTGATGGTACGCTCGTGCCGGTCACGGTTGCGTCGGGTCAGCCTCTTAACCTCAACACAAATGCCGTGACAATTGATATTGGTACGTCATTTTTATTCTTTATCACTTCCGATGAAGAAGGGGAAGAGATTACCGATCAGGGCCTGCCGATTTTTCGACTAGAGGTCGATAATATTTTGACTGATGCACCAGCAAATCAAATCGAAAATTTGAGCCCAGGCGATCAAGTTACCTTACAAGGGAGTGCTATCGTTCAGGCAAGAACTACTGCTGGTATTCAAAATCTTGCCACTGGAGAAGTTTCAACTACGGCTGATGGCGGCACAGGTGACTTAAATATTGGAGCTGTTCTAGAGAACGGTCGCTTTTCCGGAACATTCACAATTGTGCGATGCGCACCCAACGATTGCCTCAGCCTCTAGACTTACTCTGTAGAACTGCAATGGCTTAAGAGTTATCTGATTTGAATTGAATCCTAAGACTTTAAGCGGCCTCAAGATTAATTTCTGAGGCCGCTTATCTCACTTGATGCCTTAATTAGTTCTGAAGTTGGCCGCCCCGAATCACGAATAATAACTCATCTGAGGTGGTGAAGATTTGAGCGTTCGGATCGATGACTTGCAAGGTCGGCAGTGTTGCGCCAGTACCGACACCAAAGGCGCGTACATTTTCTGCGAGAGCGGTCAAAGGATCGACTGAGCCTCCGTATTCGCTAGCTGCATCTGCTCCAGCAGTTGGTTCACCATCAGATAAGAAAATAACGTTGCGATTGGACCTAATTTCTTCAGGTGTAGTGCCAGTATCAGGTTGACTCGTGAGAGTAGTATTTGCCAGTTGTAATGCAGCTTCGTAGTTGGTCGAGCCTTCAGAAATAAGTGTCCGGAATGCTTCCTCAATATCTAAAATGCCGTTGCCGTTGCTGTCCTGGTCAGGTTTCGCAAATGCCTGAATTCCATCTTGAGTAGGATCTAAATCCAGGACTAAAGCATCTGAACTGAAAGGAATAACGGAAATATCTGCAATATTACCAAGACCAAGATTAATTAACTCTTGATTCAAAGTGAGATAGGCGGCAATTTCTGCGTCGAGAATCGTATCATCAGTACCATCTTGGTTTAAGTCGCCTACTGGAGAACCCTGAAACGTTGCCGAACTACTACCAGAAACGTCAATAATTAGTGCCAGATCGGGTTCCTCACCGCTAAAAATGGTCGGTGTAAACGGAATCGGGCTTGCCGCAGAATTTGTTGCGCTGGCAACGGTAATCACACCTGCAGATACATTGTCAGGTGTCACTGCTACAATTTCGGTAGCAGAAGAAGATACGATCCGTGCAGCAGGTCGATCTACTGAAAAGATGACCCTGGGGTCGGTCGGAAAATTCTGACCAGTGATGGTAACTTCAATTTCATTGCCTGCTACGCCAAATCGTGGTGATATGCCGGTGACGCTAAAGTTCGCAGCTGGGGGCGGCACTCTGGGATCGACAGCTACTGGCGGCGGATTGTCGTCGTCATCGCCGCAAGCTGCAATCACTAACGGCACACATAGACACCCACAAGCTATCAAAACCTTGAAAAACTGTCTGGATCGCGTTTGCATCACCATGAGTCACCAACTCCTCAACATCCACACTTAGGATGAGCCACTGCTGCGGCAATTGCCGCATTCGGTTTTTGCCCGAGCAGTCCTCAACTGCATTCAACGATACCGCTTATACTGCTCACCCACTTATCACATCTATATATACGTGAAAAAATGAACTGAAGCGAGTATCAACCGAGGCTGTGCCGTGTAACCTCAAGACTGCGGGATAAGATCGCAACCGTCAGTTTTTAACTCTGGTCGTCGGATTTTTGGTTATTCGATGGCTTGAGAGCCACGATCGCCGTTTCAAGTCCTGCCAACAGCTCCGGAGCGAGGACGAGAATGTCAGCGCGATCGCTACTCCGTACCAGCAGGCGATCGCCCTCTGTTGCAAACGTCAGCTCCAACGACTCCCGTTCGACGCCTTCGTTGGGAAATAGCTTGAGGGTGAACTTGGGCTGGTCCAAGGCACGCGCGTCAGGGGCGCTGGCCTCAATGAATGCAGTTGCGCGGGCAGTGGTGATGGGTTCGAAGATGGCATCGAGAGAGACTTGGCGATTGCTCTGATCGCTCACTGCCCACAGGGCCTCTGATGTGTCGGTAGAGTCAGTCTCGACGAGCGTGAGTGTACGCTTGAGTTCGGCATCCGGAGAATCGATTTCGACTTTACCGATGAGGGTCGGCACGATATCGCCGAGGCTCTTATCGCGCAGGGCAAACAAGTCAGTAGGAATCGAATCGAGGCTGGTAGGCGCGATCGCCGCAATCGGATCGGAGCCTTCCGTGATGGCAGTAAGGTGTGAGGACTGGACGTAAAGATTGCCATCTTCAGAGCGACCGATGATGAGATTGACGGGTGGTTCGCCCGACTTAAGTTCGGCTAAGAAGGTTACCTCGGGCTCGTCCAATCCGTAAATGCTCAGATCGGAGTTGGGCGTATCGAGGATATCGGTTGCCTGTAAAAACGTGAGTTGGCTAAACAGAGTGCTAACCGTGCTGGAATCGGCTATCAAAGCTCGCGGTTGAGAGATTTTCCATTGATTGCCATCGGCCACGAGCTCGATCTCCGGAGTGGATTCGCCGGTAGGAGTGGCGATCGTGAGACTTTGGATGTCGCTTTGAGAGGTAGCCATGAGGCTTTTGGCACGCAAGTCGAAGAGTGCGGGTTGCAGGCCGTCTTTGGCTGCTGCACTGACGATCGCGACGTTGCCATCATCGATTTGAACGTAGGTTCCCGCGCTATCAAAAGTGTCGTTGCCCAATTTGAGGCTGTGGCGATCGCCTGCTGATGTTGCAAACGCAATCGTTTGGGCAGAGGCGTCGAGACCGAACTCGGCTAGATTGGTCGGTTTTTCGGTTAGCTTGGTTTGCGACTCGAGGGAAGCGATCGCGGTCAAGAGATTATTCACGGCTAAATCTTCTGCCTCAGTTTGAATAGGCTGTTGCAGCCGCCAAGTGTTGTCAGCGCGAGCGAGTTGAAAGGTGTCGTTGTTAGCAGTGAGGGTGAGGTTGGTAATGTCGTCGGTTTCGACGTCGAACAGACGTTTTTGCGCTTCAATCAGAGCTTGTTGCTGGCGACGTGGCCCCAATTCGATAATGGCGACACCGAGGCTGAGGGCAAGAGCAATACCTACTAGAATTGCCGTACTTTTCTTAGCCATTGCTTTATCTCTCTATCTAAGGCAGGCAGATTCGCAATCACGCGCATTAACGGCGTTGCCACCAGACGGTGAATCCCGTTCCCAACGCCAGAATTGGTAGCACGATCAAGCTCAGTACCATGAGTCCGTTGAAATTTTGGGCCGTGAGGGAAAATCGACGATTTACGGGGGATTTGGGTCGAATGGAAATCAGGGCGTCGCGCTCGGTAAGCCAGTTTATTGCATTGAGAAACAAGTCCCTGTTGCCTTGCTGATTGAAATTGCCATCTGCAGCAAAGGCCGCATTTCCGATCGCCACCAAACGTGCTTCTTTTATTTCACTTTCGGACTCATTAGCAGCTTCATTTTCAACATCTGCATTTGTAGATTCGGTAGATCCTGCGTCCGCAGCCTCAGAGGTATTCCCAGCTTCAGACTCTTCTGAGGTCGAAGATGTTTCGGCGGCGGCTGTACCATTTGCAGATTCTGAGGTAGCAGATTCCACTTCGCGCGTGAGAGCTACGCCCAGCGTTAAGGGACCGGGAAGGTCGTTATTTTCATCGAAGCTGACCTCGCGAATCTCAGCGTCGGTTTCACCCCAACTTTGGGCGCTGCTAGATAGGAATGCTGTGCCGTCATCGCTAAGGGAAAGCGATCGCGCGGCCGGAAATAGTGTCATCAAGCCCTGTTGGGCTAGCGGCTGAGTAATGGGGTGATCGCCATAGCTAGTGACGACGGCAACGGCAGGACCGAAGCCGAGGAGTTGGCTGACCTGGCTGACGTCGACGATGATGTCATCCTCAAGTTCGATGCCCCAATCGTTCAAAATAGGCTCGAAACCCGCATCCGTACGAGGGTCGATCAGCAGAAAAATGCGCCCGCCGGCATTGAGATAGGTTTGCAGCGTTTCCACTTCAGCTGGGAAGAGGGCGCGGCGGGGCGAGGCGATCGCGATCGCGGCAGCATCGGCGGGGATCTCCCCTGCTTCGACTAAGTTCAGCGGTTCGGTGGCATAGCCTTCTCGATCCAGTGCGGCGATTGCCTGCGACAAACTAGGCCCACCCGAAGGAGAGGCCAGCGGCAGTTCGCCGTGCCCTTGCAAGAAGTAGATCGCGCGGCGCTCGGATTGGGTCACTTGGACGATGACAGGGGTGAGTTCGCTTTCAAAATTAAGCGGAGCCGGAGCGGGGAGCTGTTGACGGCGATCGCCAGTGACGACGACGAGGGTATTGTCAGAGGTGACTTCTAAATCTTGAGTGCGGACGGGATTTTTTTGCGGATCGAGAAACTCGAACGAGAACTGTTGGGGATTGAGTTTTTGATAGCGTTCGAGCTGTTGGCGCACGTAAGGAGAAGGTTGGGTGCTGACGGCAACGATCTGAACGGGTTGCTGCAGTTCGCGCAGCGCGGTTTCAGTTTGCGGGGACAGTTCCGCTATTCCCGTTTCGCTCACGTCAAATTCGGTGGTGTAGCGCGCGCCCAAAAAGTTAATGATGCCTAGAATGACCAGCACGGCGGCAACAGCAACCAAAATATTGGCATTGGATTGAGTCGAGCGCAGTCCGAAGAACTGCTGAATGTGGCTGATGTGAGTGGCAATCCAGCCCGCGATCGCCAAACCGCCGATCGCAATCGGTAAGTACGACCAGCCGGAGGACCAGCCGACCAACCCTGCTCCCAGCAAGAGACCGACCGCGATTGCGCCCAAGCCTAGGGGAGCTAACCAATCAAAGCCTTTCATTCATACACCTCAACGTGCTCGAACGGGGTTTGGCGAAGTGCAGTGACGGTAGGCAACCCATGCGTTGTAACCCAGTCAGACAAGTTACACGAGGAGTTAGGCGATCGTCAATTGCACGCGAACCTGCCTTTACAGTCTCCTCAAACGCGTGTCTGGGCGACTCGCATCGAGAACAGCCTCAACCCACCCTATAGAATACGAAAGGCTGGTGAAGATCTCCCGCGGGCGGGAGGCGATCGCCCAATTGGTGTGGTGAGGAGCGAACCGAATGCAAGAGCGAAGATGGTGGCAACGAATCTGTCAATGGCAACAAGTCTGTCAGTACATACTTTCCAGCGCTGGCGTAGCCGCGATCGCCGCCTGTGGTGCCGACACCAGCTCAATTACGACAACGTCTCCGACCGCAACATCGACGCAAGCCGTCCGTGCGTCCGACAATACGGCTCGCAGTCCGGGTGGAACCAACGTCTCTTTGATTTATCAGGATAATCCCCAAGCCATTACCGTCGAAGACATTAGTTTAATCCTGGTAGCTGCGTATTTACCGGGCAATCGCACCAGCGACATTCTTGGCCCAGCCGCAGGAAGTCTACTAGGAGCACCAGACAGCATTCCCAGCGATAGCCTCAACCCTATCCCCATCGGCCCCAACGTTAATTTTGCCGAAGTGACGGGCGAACCGGAAGGATTAATTACGCTTGAAGATGCCGCTGTCGTCCAGGCCGCGTTCCTGAGGGCTCCGACCGATCGCACTGCTAGTAACCTCGCAGCAGATGCGGGCCGTCTGCTCGATTTGGTTGGTATCAGCGTGCGGGCTATTCCTGGGGCGGCGCTGCCTCCCATCACCGAAGAAATACTCGCGCCGAACAGCTCGCCCGTCAATGGCAGCCTAGATGACAACGATGCTGACAATCCGAATCCAGTGGGTTCAAAACGGGACGATTTCATTCTGGAAACGCCCAGAAATGGCGATGTCATTCGGGTTGAATTGCGTAGTAATGATTTTGATGCTCTGATTCAGCTGGTCGATCTCGATACGGGGGCGGTCCTGGGCGAAGATGACGATAGCGGCCCTAACGACGACGCTCAACTGGTATTCATTCCAGAAAGCGATCGCAATTACGTCATTCGCGCCACCAGCAGCGACGGCACCATCGGCAATTACACTCTCAGCGCTTTCGCCGTTGATGCGCCTCTCCTCGCGGTTCCCCCCGCACGGACGACAGGAAGTTTGGATTCGACCGATGAAGTCTTTGAAACCGCGGCATTTGCCGATTATTTCCGGTTGCCAATCTTCGATACCGAGCAACTGCTCCAAATCGATCTAACTAGTACGAGCGGCACCGCGTTCGATCCAGTCGTCCAAGTATTGGACAGCACGACGGGAGCCATTATTAGCAGCGATGACAACGGCGGTACGGGGAACGATGCTCGCCTCATATTTGTGGCTAGCCCTGGCATTATTTATCTGGTGCGCGCGACCAGTGCAGGGCCCCAACAAACGGGCAGTTATGCTTTGACAACAGCTGCCACAGAGGCACCGAATACGCACGACATCACCCAAGTGTCGAGCTCTATCTTCGCTGATACGCTTAGCTTCACAGTTGAGTTTGCTGAGGAGATTGCTCCTCCCTCTTCAGAGTCTTCGAACGCGGTGTTTGGCCGTCTGAGCTTTGACACTGACCAAACCACGGCCACTGGAATAGAGGATGATAGTGGTCTTTTGGGCGTTGAGTCCTTCATCGAATTGGCTAGCGAAGCCGACTTCCTCGACGGAACTGTTGAATTGGTCGATCGCGAAGCACTGACGACACTAGCTCGCGTCCCCATCACCTTTACTCCAAACAGTTTCAGAGTGGATATCCCGCTTGGCGATTTAGAGGATGAAGGCAATGTCAACTACCGTCTCCTCGTCTTGAATGCCTTACAGCCCACAGACACTTATCCCAATACGGGTGTGGGTCGCTCGCCCGAATTCGCAAGTGACCCCACTGGCGATACGCTGAGATTTTCGAACCCGGCGGCGGCAACGCGGGCGCGAGTGCGCTTGATGCGGGTTGACTCGCCAACAGTCCCCGATATCGAATGAGGTAATCGGTGGCCTAGCCTGGAGTGGGTTGAAGCACGCGATCGCTCTCAGCGTCTCGTTTTTGCTGTACTCGTTGTTGTAGGCGTTCGATCGCTTCGGTACACCATTCAGCCCAGCCCGATTCGTAACGAATGCCGCAGCGCAATGTTAGATACTGCACGAATTCGCTGTCGGACAGGCGATCGGGCTCGGAAAAGTGTTCGTGCTCGAATTCGCGCAGCTTAGCTAGTTTATCCGCGTGAATCTGTCGGCGGCGCTCTAACTCCTGCAGCATGACTTCTGGATTGACCAAATGGCTGCCCCGCACTTTCACCATGAGGTCTTCACGAACGGACATAGGATCGGCGGGCTGCACTAACCATTCCACTAACTTCAGCTTGCCTGTCGCCGTGATGGAATAAAGTTTTTTATTCGGACGGCTTTCCTGCGTAATCGTTTCGGCCTCAATCCAGTCACGCTTTTCTAACTTGGCTAGTTCGCGATAGATCTGTTGCGGTGTCGCCTGCCAATAGTGACCGACGCATTCATTAAATTCTTTACTGAGGTCGTAGCCGCTGTGGGCTTGTTCGGCCAACAGCATCAAGATAGTGTGCGCTAATGCCATACACAGAACTTGCATACTTGTTTCTTTGATTATACGCTTTTGCACATAGTCAACAAGTTTACTATTCAATAAATTGTCTTCATGTTGAGTACCCCTGGGCGAGGCAGCAAATCGATGAGCGATAGCGTCGGAATACCGGATATGTCTGAAGCAGACTCGACCCTTGCCGACAAGGACGTGGCGACTCTGACGGTGACAGACCGCAAACGCGTTATGCGCTGGGCGATTGCTCTGTTGGCATTGGCGGCAGGCAGTGCGGTCGCAACGCAGTCAGATTTTTGGCGCAAGTCGTCCGGGTCTGTTCGGGCGGTAGAGTCCCCGCCTGCCATCCCCGTCCAAACAGTCGAGTTACGGGCCGTGTCGTCTTATCAAACCGTGCGAGAGTACACGGGTGATATTGAGGCTCGTCGCACCAGCACGTTGGGTTTTGAGCGGGCGGGGGCGATTGTAGACATTGCCGTGGATGACGGGGACATCGCAACCGCTGGAATGGAAGTCGCTCGCCTCGATACGCGCAACTTAATCGCACAGAGAAGCGAACTTGAGGCTCGGCGAGCGCAGGCTGACGCCGTATTGCAAGAACTGCTGGCCGGACCGAGAGCGGAAGACATTGCGGCTGCGGCTGCCAACGTGCGGGAACTAGAAGCTCAACTCGACCTGGCCCAATCGCGCAATCAGCGGCGAGAAAGTCTGTACATAGAAGGCGCAGTTTCTCGCGAGGACTTAGACGAAACTGAGTCATCGGCAGCAGCGCTGCAGGCGCGCTTGCAAGCTGCCCGGAGCGCCTTAGAAGAACTTGAGGCCGGAACGAGGCAAGAGCAAATTATTGCGCAACAGGCTGCCGTGCGGGAACTAGACGCGCGCATTGCGTCCCTGGACGTGGATTTAGACAAAAGCGTTTTGATCGCTCCATTCACCGGTCGAGTAGCGACGCGACACGTCGATGAAGGCGTTGTGACCGGTGCGGGGCAGGCCATTATCAGCTTGATGGAGAATGCTGCGTTAGAAGCTCGCATCAGCGTTCCTGCAGAGGCGATCTCATCCATACCTCCAGGTGGTTCTCAGCAGCTGACCGTGGGCGATCGTGTCTACAGCGCTACGGTGAAAGCTGTATTACCGACATTGGACGAGTCCACTCGTACGGCTACAGCAGTCTTGACCCTGGCAGCTGGAGCTGATGTGACGCCTGGCCAAATTGCACGTTTGAGATTGACTGAAACAGTGGCGACCGAGGGGTTTTGGTTGCCGACAACTGCACTGGTACAGGGCGAGCGCGGACTGTGGTCGAGCTACGCGATTGCTCCTGCGGAAGAGGACACAGACGACGGCTTTGTCGTGGAAGAGCGCAGTTTGGAAGTGCTGCATGTCGACGGAGATCGTGCCCTGGTGCGCGGCACGGTGAGATCCGGCGATCGCGCTGTTACAGGAGGAACGCATCGCATCGTGCCAGGGCAGCGCGTGCGATTAGCAGATGACGCGTGAAGGCGACGCATGGCTTGCTCGATTTTGACAACCGCTAGAGTGCCAGGAGCTAGCAGATGTTCAATCTGTTTTATCGCAACACGCAGCTGCTGCTGCTGACGCTGTGTTTGATCGTGGTGTGGGGGTTGGGCTCTTTCTTTACGCTGCCGCGCCTGGAAGACCCGGAACTGACCCAGCGCAGCGCTTTTATCACCACGCTATTTCCTGGTGCGAGCGCGGAGCGAGTGGAAACTTTAGTGACCGATCGCATTGAAGAAGAGATTCTGGATATTGATGAAATCGATACGGTGATATCGACTTCACGGCCGAGTTTTTCGACCGTGCAGGTGGACCTCCTGGAAAGTATCACTGCCGTTGACGAAGTGTGGTCGCGAGTGCGGGACAAGTTGGATGACGCGATTCCCTTGCTACCCGAAGGCGCTTTGGAGCCCGAATTTGAACTGATTGAAGTTAAGGCTAACGCGCTCATTACTTCGTTAACGTGGCAACTTGATTCGTCCCCTAATTACGCCATTCTGGGGCGTTGGGCCGATCGATTGGAAGACGAACTGCGAGCCATCCCCGGAACTGCAAGTGTCGAGATTAATGGAGCGCCAGAGGAAGAAATTGTTGTCGAGGCCGACCCAGCCGCGTTAACGACAATGGGGCTTACGGTTCGCGAGGTATCGCGGCAAATTGCCAACAGTGATGCCAAAGTGACGGCGGGACAATTGCGATCGCCCCAAAGCGACTTGCTACTCGAAGTCACCGACGAACTCGACTCCCTGGAGCGCATTCGCAACATCCCGATCCGCAGCGATCGTCGCTCTGCAGGTGACAGCCAGTTTGCGCAGTTGAGAGATGTCGCTCGGGTGGAAAAAGGGGTCGTAGAGCCAGCTACTGCCATTGCGACAGTCAACAATCGCTCGGCGGTAGTCTTGTCGGCGATTGTCGAATCGAGCCAACGGCTGGACGTATGGGCCACGCAAACCGAGCAGGTACTGGCCGACTTTAGCGATCGCTTGCCTGAGGGTATTGAGTTAGAGACTCTCTTCGAACAAAGCCCTTACGTTGAAGCTCGGCTGGATAACGTTCTTAAGAATTTGGCCATTTCCGCCAGTTTGGTAGTGAGTATTGCCGTCATTTTGATGGGATGGCAGTCAGCGCTAGTGGTCGGTACGGCTCTGCCGCTAGCCACGCTGATGGTGTTTGGCGGCATGAACATTCTGGGGGTTCCCATTCACCAAATGTCGGTGACGGGCATCATCATTGCGCTGGGCCTGCTCATTGATAACGCGATCGTTATTGTCGACGAAGTGAGTCACGATCGCCAAGCAGGCTTGGCTCCAGCCCAGGCGATTGCCCGCAGCACCCGTCGCATGGCCGTACCGCTTTTGGCCTCTACGCTGACTACAGTGCTCGCTTTCATGCCTATCGCTTTAGCTCCTGGTTCTGTGGGCGAGTTTACTGGCACGATCGCTGTGAGCGTGATTCTGGCTGTCTGTAGCTCGCTGTTTTTGGCTTTGACGGTGATTCCAGCCTTTGCCGGCCGCATGTATTCTCAACGCAGAACGCGTCGACTGCCGCAGTTTCTGTTCGATGGATTTTCAAATCCTGCGTTGTCGCAACTGTATCGACGGGTGCTGCGCGGTCTGTTTTCCCGCCCGGTGTTGGGGATAGCTTTAGCGCTTATCTTGCCTGCTGTTGGTTTCGCCCGAGCAGGAACGCTCTCTCAACAGTTTTTCCCGCCCACCGATCGCAATCAGTTTTATATCAATTTCGAGCTGCCCGTACAGGCATCGCTAGCAGAAACGCAAGCTGACGTAGCCGAGGCCAGCGAGTTGCTTTTGCAGCATCCTGAGATTGAAAACGTGTATTGGTTTGCGGGTGAAACGGCGCCGACATTTTACTACAACGTCCTCGGCTATCGCGAGAACGCATCTAACTTTGCTCAGGCACTCGTGCAGCTTCAACCTGGTATCCTGCCTCAATCGACGATCCGGATTGTGCAAACAGAACTCGATGCGGCCTTTCCCCAAGCGCAAGTGTTGGTCAGACAACTCGAACAAGGTCCGCCGTTCGCTGCTCCTATCGAAGTTCGATTGTTCGGTCCAAACCTCGACGTCTTACGACAATTGGGCAATCAACTGCGAGGCGTGATGGCCCAGGTCCCAGACGTCCTCCACACCAAAGCTACGCTGACGGAAGCGCTACCCAAACTAGGTCTGCAACTGAACGAAGAGCGCATTCGGACGGCTGGATTCGATCGCACTGGTATCGCTCGCCAGCTGGACGCGACGCTAGAGGGCACTGTGGGAGGCTCTGTTCTGGAGGATACCGAAGAATTACCCGTCCGAGTACGCCTCGCCAATCGAGATCGCGCCAGCCTGGATCGGATTGCGTCGTTAGATTTGTTAACTGATTCGTCCGAACGGGTTCCGCTTGCTGCTTTAGGCGATATTGATTTAGTTCCTGATGTGGCTGCGATTGTTCGGCGTGACGGTCAGCGCGTCAATTCAGTGCAGGGCTTCATTACAGCTGGGGTCTTACCTGCAGACGTGTTGGCTCAGTTCAAGTCAGCTTGGGAAGAGAGCGACATTGAATTTCCGCCAGGATATAGCTTCGAGTGGGGTGGCGAGGCGGAAGCCCGCGGCACGTCTATCGGCAATCTCTTTTCTACAGTGGGTGTGTTGGCCATTTTGATGGTGGCCACGCTGGTGCTGTCGCTAGGCTCGTTTTGGTTGGCTGGGATTATTGGAGCGATCGCCGCTGCTTCTGTCGGCTTGTCTTTGTTCGCGCTCAAAACGTTTGGGTATCCTCTCGGCTTTACAGCCAACCAAAACGAGCCTAGCGACAGCACCAGCGTGGCCACCATCAAAATGGCCAACACA
>JBCBVC010000039.1:0-29204 GCA_039817845.1 Cyanobacteria bacterium J06642_2 | reverse complement strand
CCAGCTCTGGAGAGCGTAAGTATCCATTCGACTGCCGCAGACAAGGAATGGGAAACGAGCGCGCGCCGGGGATGCGACCGCCACGCTGTTCGCCATAAGGAGTCGCTCCCTCATATTCGCGGGGCGATCGCGTGTCTAAAATCACCCATTCGGACTCTCGGGCGGGAGCACTCACGAGCACTTTCAATTCCTGATGGCCGATCGTCCACTGCCGATTAGGCCGCACGGTAAATTCCCCCGCCCGCCCGGGCGTGCCGCCAAACCGCCGCAACGCTACCTGATCGCGCAATGCTGGCCAACCACCATCCACCCAAGCAGCGCGATCGTGACCGAGCGATCGCAAGGTCCACACCACCCGTCCTTCTTCTCCCCAAGCGCTAGCGGGATTGCCAACAACGATGACAGGGCAATCTCGACAGACCCCCAAGGCGCGCAGCGTCTCAGTCAACTCCTGATGGCGTTCGGATAATAAGCCTCGCAGCCAGGGCTCGGACTGGGCAAACATTTGCCACTGTACTGGGACGGAATTAATCGCGTGGAGCCACCACCAAACCCACCCACGACGAGTATCAAGCACCGTCGCGCCTCGTTCAATTTGAGTGCGGGCCTCTGTGGCTGTCACGACCCAAGGCTCGTCAGTGGTTACGTTCGCATTCATTTGTGCGTTCGAGATCGCCATCTAGTTTTCTGATTGATTGCAGTTCAATATTGGGTTGCAGTTCAATTTGTTGTCACGACCGAATCTAATTATCACCGCGATCGCGTTCGAGATTGCAACCAGAGTTCGTGTGATAATTTTGCTGAAAGGAAGTATCTAGATGTACCAATTCTGACGTGATTCCCATTCGTCTAACGCTCCGACAATTTCTCAGCTACGAGTACGCCGTTTTAGATTTTTCGTCACTGCATACAGCCTGTATTTGTGGTGAAAACGGAGCGGGAAAGTCGTCTTTATTCGAGGGCTTGACGTGGGCGCTGTGGGGACAAACACGCGTGCCCGTCGAGCCAGATTTGATTCGTCAGGGCGCGACCGAAATGCAGGTCGAACTGCTATATCGTTCGTTCGGGCAAGTCTATCGCGTCCTGCGTTCTCGCCATATCAATCGGGCAGGCATGCTGGAATGGCAAATCCAAACTGGCGATTGCTGGCGATCGCTCACCCAAAAAGGTATGCGAGCTACTCAGAAAGCTATCCAAACGCAGTTGCGCTTAGATTATGAAACCTTTGTCAATTCAGCCTATTTACGCCAGGGACGGGCAGATGAATTTACGCTCAAACGTCCCGGCGATCGGAAGCGAATCTTAGCTGAAATTCTTAATTTAGGCCGCTATGAAACCCTGGCCGAAGGATGTCGCGAACGGGTTCGCACGGCCAAAGCGCAACTGAGATTTCAGCAACAACATTTGGAACAGCTCGCGGCGCAGCTGCAGGGTCGAGAGGGCGTTCGCGCCGAATCCGAACAGTTACAGGTGCAGCAAGCCAAAGTTGCTCAACAGCAAGAGCACCTCCAAACCCAACTCGAACAGGTCGAAGCTCGCGATCGGCAGTGGGAGACAATTCAGCAGCAGGTGGAATGGCAGCAGCACCAGCTCGACACGCTTAAACTCTCGCTGCAACGAACGGAAAAGCAGTGGCGTCAGTCCCAGCAGCAGGTTAGCGATCTCTCGGCCACCCTCGACCGAGCCGCCGATATCGAATGCCACTATCACCGCTACAAAAGCCTGCTAGCGCAGGAACAAACTCTACAATCCCAGCAGCAGAAACACCTTTCCCACCAACAGCAGCACCAGCAGCTGCGCGCTCAACTGGCCGAACGCCAGCACCAACACTCTCTGGCCACTGAAAAACTGCGCGCCCAACTCGACCACCTGCGCACTGCGCTCGACGCTGACAAAGCGATCGCGGCCGAAGGCGATCGCATCGCCACTGCAGTCGCATCTTTCCGTCAGGCCCACGCCACGCTGGAGCAGCTCGATCGCCTGCAAGCCCGAGCAACGCCATTGCTCGAACAGCAACACGTCTATCAGCGTCAGATTCGGCAGGAACGCGAGCGCCTCGTGACTCGCCAAGAATCGCTGCAACGCCAAGTGGAACGATACGCGGAGCGGGAACGCCAACGCCAACACACCCAGCAAGCCGTAGCTGAGGTATCGCTCCAACTAGATGAGTTAGCCAAGCTGCGCGTGTATCAACTGCGCGTCCAGGAGAAAAAGCAAGAGCGCCAAGCATTCTTGGAACACCTCCACGCTCGCCAACGTATCGCCCAGCGACAGTGGCAACAGCTCGGCGACCGCCTCCATCAACTCGAGCATGCACCAAAGCATACTTGCCCTACCTGCGATCGGGAACTCGATGACGACAGCCACGCCCGCGTAATCGACAAACATCAAGCAGAACGGGAAGATTGGGCCGACGAACTGTGGACCATTCGCGAACAGCTAGCCGCCACCGATCGCGAAATTGCTGCGTTCGACGACGAGAACGACCAGATCGAGCAGCAGCTCAACGACTACGACACACACGTTTGCGAGCGGGGTCGCCTACAAGCCCACCTGGAAACTGACGACCGACAGTCGCAACAGCATGAAACCGTCAGACAAGAACTGCTCGACATCGACCGCGCCTTGGCCGAGGGAGGGTTTGCCACAGACGCACAGTCACAGCTTGCTGCAGTCGAACGGTCGCTAGCCGAATTGAACTACGACGAAAAAGATCACGCCTTATGCCGCTCTGAGGTCAATCGCGGGCGCTGGGCCGCAGCCAAACAGTCAGAATGCGATCGCGCCCGCCATCGTCTGGCCGATCGTCACCGCGCGATCGCCGCTCTCGAAGCTCAACTCACCGCTCTGAGCTCGCCTGAATCTCCGATTACGCGCGAAATTGAAGCTACAAACGCCCGCTGCCTTGAAGTCGAACGCGCCCTCGCCACCCTCGACTACGACGAAGCGCTTCACGCCCACATTCGAGCTGAGTTGACTCGCAAACGCCAAGCTCAACTGCAATGGGAGGCACTACAACGGGCTCGGAAAGATTTACCTCGCCTCCAAACCGACTGTGCCACCCTCAAGCAAACCCTACATCAACAGCGCCACGCATTCCACGAAGGCAGTAAACGGCTCGAACGCGATCGCCAAACGCTGACAGCTCTGGAACGAGATATCAACTCTGCTGAGAACAACACGCTGACGACTGCTAACTTGCGCGCGTCCCTACAAGCCAATCGCCAAGAACTCGATCTCATTCTGGATCGCGTGGGAGCGACCCGACAACACTTGCAACACTTGGCCGCCCTCTCCGTTCAACACCGCAAACTACAGCAGCAGTGCCAACAAACTCGGCGGCAGGTTCACGTTTACCAGGAGTTAGCTCGCGCCTACGGCCATAACGGCATTCCCGCATCGATCGTGGAACGCGCCTTACCCGAGCTCGAAGCCGAAGCCAATCGCATCCTCGGTCAACTCACCCACAATCAATTACACTTGCACTTCGTCACTCAACGCAGCGGTCGCCGCCAAGGCACCACTATCGACACCCTCGATATTTTGATCGCCGACCCGCGCGGCTCGCGCCCCTACGAAACCTACTCTGGCGGCGAAGCCTTCCGTATCAACTTCGCCATTCGTCTAGCACTTTCGCGCTTCATGACGCAACGAGCCGGCACTCGCTTGCAAACGTTGCTGATTGACGAAGGCTTCGGCACGCAAGATGCGACCGGCCGCGAACTATTGGTCTCTGCTATCAACGCCGTTGCCAATGACTTTGCTTGCCTGCTGGCTATCACGCACCTGCCGACCCTACGCGATCGCTTTCCCAGCCGTATCCAGGTAGAACGCTCAGCAGCAGGATCGACATTGCAAGTTCTGGCATAGTTGCACGCGTAGCGTACTGACCAAAATCACGCGGGCACACCAGGGTATTTTCGGAGCTGGTCCTCAAAAAAAGAGTCAAACACTGTTCAATCGCACCCTAAGTTTATGAACGCGATATGAGGCAATGGGCATACTGAGTAAGAAAAGGTTTGTCTCAACGCAGTCACATCGCTAGTGGAGCTAGGGATATCAATGTTGTTAAATTTACTGACAACGCCATACTTAACCATAACTAAGGACGCGGCTTTTCCGAACTCTCATTTGACTCGGCTCGAGGGTACTAGCATGCTGCTTGCGGCCTAAAGGTAGTAACGCACGATGGTTGAGCGACAGCGACGATCTTCGAGCCGATGGTGGCAACGCGCAGGATTGCTCGTGCTCAGCTGTCTGGCGATCGCCACGGGCCGAGAAGCGCGACCGCAATCAAATGCCCCAATCGCGGCACCTCCATCCCGCACGCAGTCGTCAAAAACGTCGTTGCTCTGGATCGGAGGGACTTTTGTCGTCGGCCTCGCCGGTGGAGTGGGCATTGCCAGTACGGCTTGGCGCCGCCAGCGTAACCGCCCCGAATTGGATAGGAGCGATCTCGCTCCCACAACTTCCAAGCCTGACAATCCTGACATAGACATACCGGAGTCCTTCTCCCTTGCAGACCCCGATAACGTTGACCTCGATCCCAAACCTGCTGGCGGACCTGAGGTCGAGCATGACGCCACCGATGTGGTCGTTAATCCTACTGATGTCATTACTTCTACCTACCTGAGCGAGCGTCCCCTCGTCGAAATCGCAAACTCCGAACCTGTAGATGTGCTCGATCTCATCCGTTCGAGCGCTCCCCCTTCGCCTCCATCTCCTGAGACGGAGCAACCGCAGTCTGTTGACCCGATTGACAACACCTTGCCGCAGGAAGATTTGAGCGCAACGAACAATGTTCTTCCTGAGGAAGATGATGTCGAGCGCGAGGTGGAGAATGCTGAGGTAGCCGCAACGATAGAGACCAAAGCAGAAGTCAGCACCAAATCAGAAGTCAGCACCAAAGCAGAAGTCAGCACCAAATCAGAAACAACGAGCTCAACTGCCGTTAAACATGCTTTATTGCAGTTTGCTCGCGATGCAGTTGTCATTCTCGATCGCCATCTCACCATCGTCGAGAGCAACCCGCTCGCAGCAGCGCTGTTCGGACATTCCCAAGAGACGCTGGTCGGACAAGACGCGATCGACATTTTGTTTCCAGCAGCCGAGCGAGCGCGGCTGCGCGAGGAAGCAAGCGAGCTGCTCGCGTCAGCCACAGGACCGTGGTCGAGCGAACGCGAACTCCACATTCAAAAACCAGACGGGTCCCTCCTTCCTCTCGACTGGGTGGCCAGTCGCTTCCTAGTTGAGGGCGAACCTCATCTACTGGCAACCGCTCGCGATCTCAGCCCCTACAAGCAAGCCGCCGCTGCATTACAGGCCAGCGAAGAACGGTACGACTTAGCCGTGCGCGGAGCTAACGACGGTCTCTGGGATTGGGATCTCTTCTCCAGCAGCATCGAGTTTTCGCCGCGCTGGAAAGCCATGCTGGGGTATGACGATCAGGAAATTAGCGCCAATCCCGACGAATGGTTCGATCGCATTCATCCTGACGACCGCGAACGCCTGATCGCCGATATCACAACCCACATCAAAGGCGATACCCCGCATTTTGAATGCGAATATCGCATGCTGACGCGCGATCGCTCGTACATCTGGGTTCTCAGTCGCGGGTTAGCTGTACGGAACGAACGCAACGTGGCTTATCGCATGGCGGGGTCCCAAACGGACATTACCGAGCGCCGCCAAGCCGAAGCGAACGCCTATCGCGATGCCCTCTCCGACTTGCCCAACCGCGAAGCCTTTCTCAAGCAGCTGGAAGAAGCTGTCGGCCGAGCTAACCTCAACAGCAACAATAAATTTGCCGTCCTCTTTCTAGACTGCGATCGCTTCAAAGTCATCAACGACAGTCTCGGTCACGCCGTCGGCGATCGCCTCATCCAGATCGTGGCTCGGCGGCTAGAAGTCTGCGTGCGCCCGCTCGACACAGTGGCTCGTCTGGGGGGCGACGAGTTTGTCATGTTGCTGCGCGAAATCAAATCCCTCGACGATGCCACTGTGGTAGCCGACCGCATTTTGCAGCAAATCATGCATCCATTTCGCATTGATGGCCACGAGGTTTTCATCACGGCCAGTATCGGCATTGTCTCCAGTGAGATCGGCCATCGGCGAGCCGAAACCATACTACGCGACGCCGATACCGCTATGTATCGCGCTAAAGCCTTGGGCAAGTCTCGCTACGTCGTATTCGACGAATCGATGTATTCCGGTGCCGTACAGCGACAGCGAATTGAGAGCGACCTCCGCCGTGCCCTCGACAACCGCGAGTTCCATCTCGCCTTTCAACCCATCGTGTCGGTAGATACAGGCTACCTATCTGGGTTTGAAGCCCTGTTGCGCTGGCGCCATCCCGAACGCAGCTGGATTTCTCCAGCCGAGTTCGTTCCCGTAGCTGAAGATATGGGACTTATCACTGAAATCGGCCAATGGGTCTTGGGCGAAGCTTGTCGACAAATGCAAACGTGGCATCAGCAGTTTCCCCACCATCCCCTCACTATCAGCGTCAACTTCACCAGCAATCAAATCATTCAGCCTAACTTTGTCGAGACCGTTCGTTCGACGATCGATGGCAGCGGCTGCGATGCCGGTTCGCTCAGAATCGAACTCACCGAAAGCGCTCTGGTCAAAAATATGGAAACTGCTTGCCATCACCTCCAAAGCCTCCGCGTGTTGGGCGTGCAAGCGTATATCGACGATTTCGGCACGGGCTACTCATCCCTCAGCTATTTGCAAACGCTGCCGCTAGATGCACTCAAGATCGATCGATCGTTTATCAGCAATACGGAAAGTCAGCCTCATAGCTGGAAAATTGTCGAGACGATTGTGACGCTGGCCCAAAGTCTCGGCATCGTTACCATTGCAGAAGGTGTAGAAACACAAGAACAGTTTTCTCGCCTTCGCCAGCTGGGATGCGAGTACGTCCAGGGTTATTTCATTTCTCCTCCCCTGGACAGTCAACGCGCTGCTGCCTTCATCGCTCAAGAAATCCCGCCAACCGCAGGTCCGAGATCGCCTTCACGGCGCGGTGCCTCTACGCACCAGTCTTAAAGTTTCTAAATTCTGAGAGTTTCTGAATTCTGGCAAACTGGCCCCTGCGAGACCTCGCCATTACTCCACCCGCAGCAGCAGGAGAATCGCTGTCGCAAAAGCATAGTCGAGATCGTGACTGAAGCTCAGCCGCCATTCCCAACTGCCTGACGTTCCTACCCACCCGCGCAGCAGCAGCTCGGCCCGTCCGTGCAAGCAAATCCGAGGCTCACCCGACGCGTGCCGCACCACTTCAATATCTCGATAGCCCACCCCTCGCCAACCCGTACCCAAGGCTTTTACAGCCGCTTCTTTAGCCGCCCAGCGACCTGCCAACCGGGATACGGTATGTGGAGCCGAGCGCAAGCAATAGTCTCGCTCCGTCTGAGTATAGATTTTGGTTAGAAAGCGATCGCCAAATCGCTGCCAGCCAGCTGCAAACCTAGGCACGTAAGCAACATCTGCGCCCAAACGCATATCTGTAATCGCGCCGGGCAAACTCACGCAGCTATAGCTCTCGACTGTCTAGTTCGGACATAGAAGCACTGACTGTAGGATAGATAAAACGCCCAAAGCAGCTTGAAGGCTGCCGTATCAAACTGTAACGGAACATCAAAATCTGGGAGCAAACGTCGTTTCTACTGAGGTTAAATTCCTGATAAAGCCTCATTCGCGCCAGAACTATCTCACGCGCCAGAGCTATCTCAGACTACGTACGCGGTTTGGCCTTGTCCAATCGCAACGGTCGACCTAAAAACATCGAACCATTCGCCTCCTCAATCGCATTGTCTTCTTGCTGGTCGGTTGCGAGCTCGACAAACGCAAACCCACGCGGTCGTGACGTCTCGCGATCGAGTGGAATGGTGATGGAACGCACCTCCCAATTTTGACTGAAGAAGCTTGTTAACTCTTCTTGTGAAGCTGCGTAGTTGAGATTGCCGACGAAAATGGTCATAGCTCTAGTCCGAGCGCAAGACACCCGGAGGTTTCTCCAGAAAACACGACTATTTCTATCACGCTCCCTGTCACGCCATTCAGAACATCAACGAATGTAAAGAAAATCCGAAGATAGTGTTTACATTTCTTCATATATTCGGCCAGGTGGGGCAGGATGCCGAGCCTGACATCATCCGGGCAATCGCGGGTAGGATCGGGTATCTGCAAGCTGTAGTATCTGCAAGCCGAAGCAACAATCCTCAGGGCTGACAGACGGGAGGAATCTTTAGTGAAACTCAGCGAACTCGCGCAGGCACTTCACTGTACGTGGGATGACACTACTGAAGATCTGGACATTACCGGCGTTGCTTCATTACAGGACGCTCAGCCGGGAGATCTGACTTTCGTGAGCGAGCCTGCATATGCCTCTCAACTAGCTCAGACCGGTGCCAGTGCAGCGATTGTGCCCCCCCAGCTAGACGTACCGGATCGCGTTATCGGTCTATCTCACCCACAGCCGCGACTGGCTTTCGCCCGATCCATCGCGCTGTTTTATCAGCCCTATCGAGAACATCCCGGCATTCACCCTACGGCAGTCGTTGCCCCAGATGCTCAATTAGGAAATGACGTGGCCGTCGGCCCCTATGCCGTGATTATGTCTGGCGTTTGCCTCGGCGATCGCGTGCAAGTGCACGCCCACGCTGTCATTTATCCCCAAGTTAGCGTCGGTGCAGACAGCATTTTGTTCGCCAGCTGTGTCATCCACGAGCGCACGCAAATTGGTTCTCAATGTTTAATTCACAGCGGAGCCATTATTGGCGACGACGGCTTCGGCCACGTGCCACAACAGGATGGCAGCTGGTATCGCATGCTGCAGTCGGGGCGGGTAGTCATCGGCGATGACGTTGATATCGGCAGCAACACGACGATCGACCGAGCTGCGGTTGGTGAAACGCACGTAGGCTCTGGTGTTAAAATTGACAATCTCGTTCAGGTCGCCCACGGTGCGCGCATCGGCAAAAACAGCCTGATCGTCGCCCAAGTTGGCTTGGCTGGAGGCTGCACTTTAGGCCAAAATGTCGTCCTGGCCGGCCAAGTGGGCGTTGCCGGTCATATTACGGTTGGAGATCGCGTGGTTGCAGCCTCGCGCACGGGCATTAGCAGCGACTTAGCTGCCGATCTAACCGTGGCAGGATTCCCTCAGCAAACTCATCAGGAATGGTTGCGGTCGATGGCAGCCGTAAGAAATTTACCGGATCTGGTACAAAAAGTACGCGATCTGAAAAATCGAATGGCACAATTGGAGCAAGCCCTTGCGGATTCCCCGCAGGGGTCTGAGCTTCGCACTGAGGCCTCTATTGATTAGGGCGGTCTACCCGTCCGATATCGATCGCCTCCGAAGTTCGAGTTCGCTAGCATGACAATTGCATGACGGCTGCATTGAGGCACTCGATATGGCAAGGCATTGGAAACCCATTCATACGTTCGGGACAATCGCTCTCGTTGCTCTAGCTAGTGCAGCCCTCAAACACGAATATTCGTCATCGCGAGCCGCTCGTTATCTCGATTCTGGCTCCGGTTTTAAGAGAACGTCAGAACTAAGCTTGCGCGACCGCACAGCTAGCGCTCGCGCAGACTCTAACCGAGTATCTGTTTCGAGTCGACCCTATCGCTGTGGAAACAGCAGTCGTCAGCGTACGGATAGCGATCGGGGCAGCTCTGCCCTAGCCACGGCATTTCCGACACCTCCGCCTCCTTTACCAACTCCAACCCCGAAAACTGCGGCTCCGAAGTTTGTAGTTGATGCCGAGCCCTATCGCAGCACCGTAGCGCGAGCTTTTGCCGATTTGGCCGAGCTCGGCCTAACCGCCAGCGAACAAAGCATCGTCGTCCTCGATGCCAACGGACGACCGTTGGCTTCTCATAATGGCACTCTGGCGCTCGACGTTCCAGCCGCAGCAGAATTGGCCAGCACCCTCGCCCACCTGCAAACGTGGTCGCCGCAGCACCGCTTCGTGACGCGCATTTACACCACGGGTACGATTCGCGATGGCGTTCTTTACGGCGATCTGTGGATTCGCAGCAGTTACCCTACTGATTTAGTGTGGGAAGCCAGTCATGACATTGCCGTGCGGCTCCAAGAGCGCGGCTTACGCGTTATTACTGGCAATCTCACCGCGATCGGCCCCACCGCACTGGACGTAGATCGCGTCGAGCTCCAGCCCCTCGAAGGCATTCAAGTCCGCGGTAACGTTCGCGTATCGCCAGATGCCCCCACCAACGCGCAACTGTTATTCAGCTTTTCCACTCAACCGCTATTGACCGGCCTCAAGCAGCGCAATACGTTTGGACGCAATGCTGCTGCTGAAATCCTGGCATCAGCGTCAGGTCACGAATCCCATATTTTCACGACGGTCGATCGCATCTATCGCTCGTCCAGTAATGCGTTAGAAATCGAAGCGCCTGGACCGGAAGCTGTAGCTAGCGTTCGCGTCGGCAAGTCCGTACGTCAATTCTCAACGCTGGCAACTGCTTCACTGCTGCATCAACTGCGTCAAGTCACGGAGGAGCATCAGCTCGACCTAACTGACATCCTGCCAACGGTCGGTCGCGATGCCGATACGCTCGTCGATCGCAATTTGCCCCACGGTGCAGCCATCAAAGCTGGAGTAACGCACGATACGGTTGCGCTGGCGGGCGCACTGCCTGACGGCACCCTGTTTGTTGCTTTCAACAGCGGTCCTGACCGTGCTGCGATTCGATCTATTCAAGACCGTTTTGCCCGCGAGTTAGCCTCTATTTCTTCGCTGAACCGCGTTCCCAACTGATAGCTGTAGCCTGACAGTTGCCATCCTTAGTCAAGGCGAACAGTCATCGAGTAGCTGCCAAGCGACAGCGACGCGCTTAACTCGATTCCATCCGATCCTTACGTGCCACTATGTTTGCCGCCCTCAATCGCGCTTTAGTTCTCGTCTTTTTTCTGGTACTAGCCAGTTTTGCCTGGTTTGCGATTGGAGCGATTGGAACCGTGGCGGGCTTGCCGATGGGGTTTGAGGTTTGGCTGAAACTATGGACGCCCCTATTCCAACCGTTATTGGGTGTTTTTATGGCAGGCGCGATCGTCAGCAGTCTCTGGGGCTGGTGGCAGCGTCAGCGCTCGTCCCTTTGACAAGAATTCGCCACATGTGGGCTTTCATGTAGAAAGGCTTATTCGCATAACTACTGATTTCCGGAGATTTACCTGTTCAAAACCACAGGTTTTTCTGGTAGGATTCTTGTGACAAAGTATTGCCTTTGTACGTGGGGAGTTGGCGAGTTGCTGTTTGTTAAACAGATGCTCGGGCAGGTAGCGCGGCAACTATCGATGGTTGCCTGTATGGCGTTTGCCCTAATCTTAATGTGGGTGGCTAGCGGGACAGCAGCTGAGCTACGCGGTGGGGAGCAATGGGGCACGACCGCTCTTCCTCACGAAGGAGAGCCTGCGCCTGAATTTGCTTTGGCAGACGAATCGGGAACAGTTCGGCATCTGGATGACTGGCACGGACATTGGGTCATCCTTTACTTCTATCCGAAAGACTTTACTTCGGGCTGCACGATTGAGGCAAGACGATTTCAGCAAGATTTGCCTCAGTACGAAGCTATCAATGCCACAGTTGTTGGTGTTAGTGCAGATTCCGTTGATAGCCATCGCAAGTTTTGCGACGCCGAAGGCCTAAAATTTCCGCTTCTGTCCGATACTGCGGGCGAGGCAAGTGCGGCGTATGGCTCCTGGATGGGCGATATCGCCCTGCGCAATACCTTTTTGATCGATCCTGACGGCATTTTACGCGCCATCGATCCGATCGTTACTCCCTCACTACACAGTCGTGAAGTGTTACAGCAGCTCCGTCAATTTCAACAGGAGGTGTGAAGGACGCGATCGCCGTAATCGCCATATATCCGCATATACCGAAGCAAATGTAGCTGAATTCACAATTCATTCACGTTCGCTTATTAAGGTCGAGAGACAGCGATGCCACGCGCGGGAAATGATGAAATAGTACAAATGTTTTTTGTGGATCAAATCGCGACTTCGTTTAGTTCTTAACTGGAGCAACTGTTGCTGTTAGCAAAGCGTCTCAAGCTCCCTTTGTAGGTATCCGTTCTTGATTTTTACACGTATTTTTTGTTTTTCTTGCTACGCAATCTTCCTCGCCGATTGGGCGCGAGACTTACAGTCTTCGTTACACTCGCTCGACCCGATCTAATATCTACACTACTAATCTGAATTCAGTTCTCAGAAAAGCTGAGAGCACCACCCAGCCTCAAAAACAGAATTTTCCTTTATCTAAGCCTCATCGTTGTTTTTCGCGATCGCGGTCATATTTAAACCTGAGATGAAGACTATGTTCGAATTCATAAACGAAGTCGCCTTTGCCTTTGAGCGTAGCCTTGCTGAGCGGCTTAGAAAAACTTTGGCTTTTGCCTAGTAAAAAAAATATGAAAGCTGATCGATTCTGTGATAATTGTGGGCAAAATAGCATTGCGGTTGTGCATTCGTTTACGCTCTTTTGAGCTTGTGCTCGTTGTAAATGCGCTTGCGATCGCTTATCCCTCGCACACTTTGCGACCTTTCCGTTCTTTGTCAACTGCACATTAGGCGATGACTGACGTTATGAAACACTCACTGACAAAGCTGCGGCGATCGCTCGCAGCGACCCTGGCTATCAGCGGTGCTGTCCTGATCGTGGCTCCCGCGATTGGTCAGGTTGCCGCCGGGACGAATATCTCCAACACGGCTACGGCAACCTACCAAGATCCCAACAACCCCGATGAAACGATTGATGCCACCTCCAATACGGTGGAAATCGTCGTAGCTGAGGTTGCCGGTATCACGGTTGAAGCAGACGGTATCACCGATTCCACTCCCGGTACCAACTTGTTCCCTGGCGACGTAGCCACCTTCGACTTCTTAATTACCAACACGGGTAACGACACCACCACGGTGTCTATTCCCGATCCGGTCATTGCCGGTCCGGTAACCCCTGGCACGCCCACGTTTGACATCGATGCTGACGGCGACGGTACCTTCGAGCAAACTGGGGTAGACGAAGCTACTGCAGAAGCCGCAGTGCTCTCGCCTGGCGGCCAAATCCTCGCCAGCATTCCGGTTACGGTGAATAACACTGCACCATCTGGCGCAGATATTTCCGTTCAGTTGGGTGATGCCGACGGCAATCAAAACGAAGCGGCCGATACGGTTCCTGCTGATAATACGGACGTATTGACGGTCGATGCTGAGGGCGAACCTGGCGATGTCGCTGGCGCTCCTGTTAATGGCGAGCGTGAAGCTAGCGCAACCCAGGAAACCGTTGTTGGCGCGCAGCCTCTGGCCTTCTCCACCGTCTTGAAAACGGCAAGCAATGTTGCCCCCAACGGTACGCCTAACGTCTTTGACGACGACACGATTACCTATGACCTGGAATTGCGCGTCGAGTCGACCGCGCCTGTCGGTTCTGACCCAGGCTTAGTTCCTGCTGATTTGAAAGGTACGACCGTTACCGGCATCGGTGCCAACTTTGTCCTGGTCTCCGACGCCATTCCGGCTGGAACGACGTTCGACTCAGCCACCTCGACCAATGCAAACTGGGTGCCTGTCTTCACCCAAGATGCAACCACTACCAATGCAAATGACGCCACGTGGTCGCTCACTGCTCCAGGTGACTTGACCACCGTCACCCGCGTCGGTTTTGTCTACGATGCTGGCACCAATGGACCGATCGAAGCTGGTACGACTGAGTCGGGCTTCTCGATTGACGTTGTCACCACCGGGTTGAATGCAACCAGCGGCGGCACCGTGGCTAACTTGGCTCAGTCTTTCGGTGAAACCGAAGGGGTTGACGACGGCACGGTCGTTTACGACGAATCTGGTGACCAAAATCCCACCAACTTCAACGACGACGGTTCTCAAGGTCCGAATACGGGCGCTGATGACGATGGCGATGGCGTTCTCGATCCGGTCATCGATGATGGAGTTGCCGACCCCGGCGTCAATGGCGTGGATACGGACAACAACAACGAAGGTGACGGTGTCGGTGGTGAAGATAACGTCGTATCGCTCGGTCCCGATGCCGGAATTTTGAATGGTCCTGAGGGTGCTCCTGGCGCGACCGGTCCGACTGACAACAACGACGATTTCACCAATCAGTCGTCTGACGTTCCTGCCGGTACGGCTCCAAACACGCTCATTGACCCCGATCCCGTTACCTTTACCAATACCATTCAGGCAACGGACGGCACATTGGATGACGTCATCATCTTCCCCGATGACGGTGATGACACCGAGACGTTGCCCGAAGGTACGACTGTAACCCTTGAGTTTGGCGGCGATACGGCCACCTACACCTACCAAGACACTGATAGTGATGGGGATCCGGATACCTTTATCCTGACATCCGGTAGCGCGATTCAGATTGGTACCATTCCGGATGGCGGCTCGGTTGACTACACGGTAACGGTCGATCTTCCTGCCGATACGCCGTTGTCTACCGACGAACCCGCAGCATTCCCTGATGGCTTCCCCGTGCCCATTGTGGCTGTGGAAGATACAGACAGTAACGGTGAGGTCACTGACGGTGAAGCCAACAACACCACCATCAATCGCGTCTACACCGGCTACCTGAAGCTGGAGAAGTCGGCTGTCCTGCGCGATGCCACCTCGAATGCTTCCAAGCCCCTTGACGAGGCAGGTGCAGGTGACTTTATCGACTACACCGTCGAGTACACCAACATCTCCTCTTCCGGCGGCTCGGGCAGCGTGTTGCTGGATGCCGACAACGTCGTGATTGAAGAGAACGGTACGGCAGGTGGCAACACCTGGGCCTTGGATGCCGATACCAATGGCTTCATCGATACGGAAAACGTACCGGGAACGGCCAGCGATTCCGGTAGCGGCACCATTACCTTCTTTAATGGCTCCGACGGCAGCAACGCCGCCTCCGATCTGGACGGAAACACGCAGGCAAATGACGTAACCCGCTACGTGGATACCCTATCGCTGCCGGTCGAGCCCGGAGATAGCGGTACGCTCACGTTCACGCGTCAAATTTCGGAAGAATAGTCAATCGCGCCTCTTAAGGACACAGCTTCTTCGAGTTTGGCTCGTTTGAAGCTGTGGTCCTGCTCCTCATCTGTCGATGTTTCTGTTTGGATATAGCGATGAAACGACTTTCCTTCAGCTTGGGTATTGCAGCACTGCTGGCGATCGCTCCTTTGAGCCTCGACCTTCCTGCTCTTGCCAATTCTCCAGCTCGCAACAACGTCTTGGCGCAACTCCTGCCTCAACGCCAAGAGCAAATGAAGCTCGAGCTTTCGGCTGCTAAAAAATTAGTCGAAACCAATGAAGACGGCACCACCGAAATCGTGTGGCAAGAACTGTCCGGCCAAACCAATGTAGTGCAACCGGGTGACGTGCTGCGCTACAGCCTCGTCGGGGCTAACCCCAGCCAGCGGCCCGTTGCCAACTTGGTGGTGACGCAGCCCATTCCCGAGAGAACGGTCTACGTGCTCAACTCAGCCGCGATCGAAACCGGCGAAGAGGCCAGCATCACTTACAGCATCGATGGCGGCGAAACCTTCATCGCCAATCCCACGATTGAGGTGGAATTAGAGGACGGCACGACTGAAGAACGACCTGCCCCAGCTGACATTTACACCCACGTGCGCTGGGAGTTCGATGATGCCATTCGCGCTGAAACGGACATGAATGTCACGTACCAAGTGGCCGTGCGCTAAATGAGTCTCGCAGGGCGATCTCGCGTACGAAGCGATATCCGCGCTTCGCACGGTCTGTACTGCCAAAACTGGCGATCGCCCCGCAGATGCTCTGAGCCTCAGTTGACTGGCTTATGGGGCAGCCCCACACCTTTCACACGTACCGTGCTGTAACTTGAGGAGACAAACTCCGTGTTTCCCCTTCGATCGCAACTGAATAGAAAACGCCTTGGGGCTGGAATCTCTGCGATCGTTGCGGGCTCCATGTTGCTCGTTCCAGCCCTGGCGCAAACCGACCTAACTGATAAAGACGCAGGATTTATCAATCGGGCTGAAGTGCGCTACGAAAACGTTCGGCCTGGTAGCGAGAGTTCGGTCAGCATCTTCACGAACGGGACCCAAATTCGGGTGGATGGGCCCTCCCTCACCGACCCCTTCGGTCAAATCCTGAATTGCGACGGCGGTTTACTAGACGACTACACCGGCTACAACGTCGGTCTGTACGAACCCGACCCGAACGATCCAACTGGATTTGAAGTCACCAGACCTATCGATCTAACAGGCACCGAGTTACCAGACACTCCCAATAACGGCATCCCTGCGGGTGTCGAACCTAACACGGGGAATGTCAATCCGTACTTTCTCACTAATGCCAACGAGGGTCGCTATAGTTTTCTATTCGATGCCAACCGCGGTCAGGTGGAACCGGGCCGGACGTACACCATCATCGTCAGTCCGCCACCCTCAGTGGGCCAGGTAGGCGAGCGCCGCGTTCGCCTGACTTTAGGAACCATAGACGAGCAAGATCGCATTCCCTTTACTGCTCAATCTCTCGACGGCCAGCCCTTAGGGGCGGATGACGGTCCCGAATCTGCCACAGGCTTTATTAGCGCAGCCGATATTGAGCAAACGGCATTGAACCTGGTCAGCCTGCGACTGCAGGCCTGCGTGACGGAGACGCAGGGCATCCGGATCGATAAAACGGGCGATCGCGCGTCGGTAGCACCTGGAGACACGATTATTTACCGCTTGGGCGTTCGCAGTCTCAGCGGTAGAGATACGACAGGCGTCATCATCAGGGATACCTTGCCGCTCGGCTTCAATTTGCTGGAAGAGTCGGTTGCTGGGGTAATCGATGACGTTCCCGTTGCGATTACAACGACTCGCGATGGAAACGAGGTCACGTTCGAGCCCCCCAACGGCAGATTGCCTGCTAACGCCTTATTAAACGTCGTCTATGCGGCTGAAGTAACGCCTGATGGCCTGCGCGGTTCCGGTCAAAACTCAGCGGTCGTTAACGGTCAGCGTAACAATATCGACGTGCAAGACGGCCCGGCGATCCACCGCGTCCGACTGCTGGAAGGCATTGTTAGTGACGCTGGTACCCTCATCGGCCGCGTCTTTATCGATAAAAACTTCGATGGCGAGCAACAGCCCGGCGAACCTGGCGTTCCCGATGCCGTCATTTTTCTCGAAGACGGCAACCGCATCACCACCGACCCCAACGGCCTATTCTCCGTCTCTAACGTACTGCCCGGTCTGCATACAGGCGTACTCGACCTGTCCAGTCTGCCGGGATACACTCTCGCCCCCAATCTGTACTTCATCGAACGCAACAGCCAATCGCGCTTGGTGAAGTTAGAGCCGGGGGGCACGGCGCGCATGAATTTTGCCGTCACCCCGACCTACTTAGAAGAAGAGGTGGAGCCATGAAGGCGAAGCTTCGGCTATGGTTAATGGCTTATGTTCAGCTTGTAGCTGCTGTATTTGTAGGAACCGCGATCGAATGCACGATGCCTCGGGCCGTGCGAGCGGAATCGTCTTCCTCTGCAACCAGAACAGCAACCCGGCCAACTTCCAAACCCGATTTATTTGATGTGCTGGCCGAGAATGAGTCTCGAGCAGTAGCAGAAGTACCGGCGATCGCGCCAAATACCGACGATATTCAGTCGGCTTCTCCCGACGATGAGTCTGCTAAGGCGAGCGTGACAGCGGAAGCCGCACCAGAACCGAGCAACACCGCGCCAGAGCGCGTACCTGACCTATTCGATCTTTTGGCCGAGCAGGAAGCCCGTCAAACGCGCTCGTCCGAAGCGAATGCGGATCGTGCCGGCTCGAATACAGCCCCCCAGACCGAATCGGAAACGACGAGCGCCGACTCAAAAGTCGCCCCTCCTGCCGTGACCGACGATCGCACGGCCCCCTCGACTGCAGACACCGTCGCTGCCGATGCAATTGCGCCCGCGAATGCGGCTCCCCCACCGCAAGCTGCCCCGGCTGAAGCCGCTGACAGCGAGAGCGTGCCATCTTCCACATCTCAGGTGGCCCCATCCACCACCGACATTAAGACGCTCAGCCCCACGGCTCCCAACGAAGTCCGCATTCTGTCCCCCCAAGAAGATGCGTCCTTAGAGCGACCGGCGGCCAGTATCGTGCTGCAATTTGCCGTGGGTGCGCAGGTAGAGCTGCGGGTCAATGACGAACTCGTCGATATCAACCTGATCGGCCGCACGGAAACCGACAGCAGCACCGACATCGTGCTTCAAACCTGGTACGGCGTCTCGTTTCAGCCCGGTTTCAATACCTTATCGGCCCAGGCGACCGTCAACGGCGAAGCCGGCCCCGAAGTGACGCGCACGATTAAGGTGGCAGGCGGAGCCGAATCCATCCATGTGGAAACGCTCGAAGCCCGCATCCCAGCCGACGGTCGGACGACGGCAACGGTGAGTGGCGAATTGCGCGATGCCAACAACTTGCGATCGCGCGTTGACGCCACCATCACCCTCAATGCTAGTGCCGGTCGATTTGTCGGAGCCGATCACAATCCCGACCAGCCGGGGTTCCAGGTCCGAGCGGTAGACGGTCGGTTTGAAGCGCAGCTGCAAGCTAGCAATGCCGCCAAAATTGCCAGTATCCAAGCTGTGACAACCGGCATGGAAGCCTTCACTCGCATTGAATTCTCCACCTACCTGCGACCCAGCATCGCCACTGGCGTACTCGATTTTCGCATCGGCAACCGCGGCACGAATTTCTTCGACGGGTTTCGCGACTTTCTCCCGATCGAGGGCGACTACAGCTCCGAGTTCGACTTTTACGGAGCCGGATTTGCCACCGGTCCCATCGGCGATTGGCTATTTACTGGAGCATTTAACAGCGATCGCACCCTCAATCGCGAAGGCGATAATACGACGCGACTGTTCCGAGGACCGCAAACCACCGAACAAACCTACCCGGTCTACGGCGACAGTTCGACGACGGAATATACTACACCTTCTAAAGACAGCCTTTACCTGCGATTGGAGCGCTCTCCGGGCGTCCCGGGTGCCCCCGCCGATTTCCTCATGTGGGGCGACTACAACACTGAAGAATTTGCCCTGCGATCGCAGCAATTCTCGGCTGTCAGCCGCAATCTCCACGGATTTAAAACCAACTTCACCTTCGGCAATTTTCAGCTAACGGGACTGTTCAGCGACGACACTGACGGCTTTCAACGCGACACCATTGCTCCCGACGGTACCAGCGGCACCTACTTCCTGTCGCAACAGTTAGTGGTTCCCGGTAGCGAGCAAGTCACGCTGGAGTTGGAAGAGCTGCTGCGGCCCGGTACGGTGGTGCAGCGAGTAGTTCTGACTCGTGGCATTGACTACGATATCGACTACGATCGCGGATCCCTTGTCTTCCGGCAGCCGTTGCTCCGCACCGAAATCGCGCGCGATATTGAGGGCATTGATGACGGCATCACCCTCGAACGCAAACTCGTTGCTACCTATCAATTCGAGTCAGACGGCGGCAACACCAGCATCTACGGCGGTCGCTTGGTATATCACTTCTCGCGCGACTTAGAACGAGAAAGCTGGCTGGGCAGTACTTATTTTAAAGAGAATCAAGGTACCCGTCAGTTCGAGCTTTACGGTGCCGACGCTCGTATTGCCCTCGGCACTGACAACGAGATTCTGGCCGAGTTCGCCCACTCCACCAATGACTCGGACGTGCTGGGGGAAGTCAGCGGCAGCGCCTTCAGCTTGGAATTTAACGGCTCGCTTTCGGAACAGATTACCAGCCGTGCCTACTGGCGTACCGCTGACCCCGGCTTTGTGAATGACGCCACCACCAGCTTCGTCCCCGGTCAAACTCGATTTGGAGCGGAGTTACGCGCCGACTTCTCCGCCAACACGACCTTCCGCCTGCAATACGATCGCGAGGAGAATTTCGGTAGAGCGCCTCAAGTGATTACCAACTTGTTCGACGCGCTAACGCCTCTGGATGCGCCGCTTCCGGGTCAGAGAGTCAGCAACTCGCTCACGACCATTACCGCTGGAGTGGTGCAGCGGATTGGCGATGCCGAACTGCAAGCCGACTACGTCTACCGCGATCGCGAAGACCGTCTGGCCACGCAACCGCTCGACTCGGCTTCGAGCCAGTTGCGCACCCGCGTGAGCGCGCCCATCACCAATAAACTCACCTTCCGCGCCCTCAACGAACTGAGCCTATCGGATGAAGAAGATATCGTCTATCCGGATCGGACTCAAATCGGTCTGGATTGGGAGATTGCCGAAGACTTAGCCATTGGGGTGGCCCAGAACTGGATTTCCAGCGGTCAGTTTGGCAGCCAGAATTACACCTCTCTAGAAATTGTCGGCAATCGCAGATACGACGACAACTCCAATCTCTCCGGTCGGTACGGCATCACCAGCGGTATCAACGGCGTGCAAGGCCAGGGAACGATGGGCCTCAACCATCGCTGGGCATTGGCTCCCGGACTCTTTGCCGACGTATCTTACGAGCGGGTCACGGGTGGGTACTTCGGCGTTACCGGTGCAGGCACGCAATTCCCCACTCCCTTCATCACCGGTCAAGGGGCGTCAGCTCTAGGCATCAGCGGTGGTGAAAGTTACTCCATCGGCCTCGAGTACACCGATAATCCTGACCTGAAAGCCACAGCTCGTTTTGAAGAACGCTCCTCGTCTAGCGGCTCCAATACGGTCATTTCAGCCAATATTGATGGCAAGCTGTCGCCTTCATTAACCGGGCTGCTGCGTTATCAGCAGGCCAACTCTGCCAGTCAAAACCTCGATCGCCTCGGCGACACTATCGACCTGCGGTTGGGTTTGGCCTATCGCAATCCCGACCACGACAAATTCAACGCGCTGTTGCGCTACGAATACCGCAAAAATCCCTCTATCATTCCTGAAACGCTGCTCCTGGGACGCGGCACAGGTTCAGAGGAGCATCTGTTTGCCCTCGAAGCTATCTATGCGCCCAATTGGCGCTGGGAACTGTACGGCAAATACGCGTTCCGCGACAGCACCTCCTATTTAGCCAATGCCTTCGTCAACAACAGCACGGTAACGCTGGGTCAGCTGCGCGCCACCTATCGCCTGGGCTTCAACTGGGACATCCTGACTGAAGTCCGCTGGATTAGCCAACCTTCCGCCAACTACAGCGAAACAGGCTTCGTCACCGAGCTGGGGTACTATCTCAACCCCAATCTCCGCTTTGCCCTCGGCTACAGCATGGGCGAAATCGACGATCCTGATTTCAGCGGCAGTCGTAACGGTAACGGTCTGTACGTCGGCATGACTGTAAAGGTCAACGAACTGTTTAATGGATTCGGATTGCAAAAAGTAGCTCCCGTCCAACAAGGAGAGGCTACGTTAGCCGCCGAGTCAGCCAGCACGGAACCGGCGAGTCAAGCCCTTGCCAGCGAAGCGGCTACCGCGCGATCGCCGCAGTCCTCCGAGGCCGAACCCCTGTCACCAGAAGACTTCGTTCCCAAGATCGACCTCTCTGCTGTCCTCGACCCGGAAGCGGAAGAGGACGCAGCCGAGACGGCACCCCAATTGACTCGCTCCCCATCGTCGAACTCAACTGAAGCCAAAGACGCCGACACTCCCGACGAGCTTTCTTTGGCTCCCTCGGATGCGGGTAATCGGAAAGGCTCCACAACCCCGGCAGTAGAGGAGGTGGAATGATGTTGATTCGACACCTGACAGGCTTGACTCACCGCGTGGGTGCGCGTCCGGCTCTAGCTGCAACGCTGGCGATCGCTGCAGGTTGGCCGTCAGTCGCGATCGCCCAATCCGAACCCGCGCCTTCATCACTGCCGCCGCTGCGCGTCGTGGTCAACAGCACCCAAGACGGGCCGGTCGAGGCGGATGACGCATTGACGCTGCGTGAAGCAATTGAGATCGCCCACGGCAGGCTATCTCTCGACGATCTCAGCCCTGCGGAACGCACCCAGGTAAGCGCTGCTGGCGAAGCCGAGAAAGTCAGCCTCTACGAAAACGAGGTGGTCTCGCGCATCGAGTTCGACTTGCCTCCAGAGGATGCCACCATTCGCCTCACCGCAGAACTGCCGCAATTGACGGTGCCGGGGTTGGTACTGACGGGCCAGACGCAGCCTGGCTATGATGCCGAGACGTCGCCGACGGCAGATATTTTCGTGCCCCGTCCCGTAGTCGCCATCACTCCAGCTAGCGATCGCGCTGTTCCGCGCGGGTTGACGATCGTGGCCGACGGCGTCGAGGTACGCGGCCTCAGTCTGTATGGATTCACCGCTCCCCACGGCGTCACGGCAGCAACGCCTCCAGCAGACATTTTCATCTCGCACGAGCTTCCACCGCCCGAACCGGCTGCCGAGTTAAACCCAGCCCGCTATGCTCCCTTCCGTGACTCCGACGTGCCCCCTAAAGAGGTGGTTATCGAGGAAAACTGGTTGGGCTTACCGCCCGACGAGAGTACGCCCGAGGTTCGCTCTGCCTTCGGCGTTTCGATCTTTAACAGCACGGGTGCAACTGTGGCGCGCAACCGCATCGAGCGTCACGATGGCAGCGGTGCTATTACCTCCGTCCGGGCCGAGAATCTTGAAATTCGCGACAATCTCATCATCGGCAACGGCTTGGCCGGGATGCCCGATGCTATTCGCTTAGAAGGCAGGATTTTCCAGAGCGAAATTACCGACAACATCATTTGCGGCAACGATGGCAGCGCTATCTACGCGTTCAAGCCCGTCGGCAACGTTAGCGTCCGCGACAATCGCATCAGCCACAACGGTCGCCGCCTGCGTCGGGCTGCCATTTATCTCACCGGACACGATCATCAAGTCCTCGACAACACAATCTCCCATCAGGCCGGACCGGGCATCGTGATAGGAGCCTACCCTCCAGGCGATCGCAATCTGCTTACGGGCAATAGCTTCAGTCATTTGGAAGGGTTGAGTATCGACCTGAATACGCGGCGGCATTCCTCTGCCCGTGATTTCCAAATTGGTGACGGTCCCAATCCGGTTCGCGATACTCACAATCGCCGCACCGACACGGGCAATTCCGCCATCGACGCACCTCAGTTTCGCAGTCCGGAGTTCTTCGTGCTCAACGATTCTGTTGTCATCTCGGGCATCGTCAATCTCGGTTCAACCGTAGAACTATATCGAGTCGAGCCCCCCACAAATCAGGGGTACGGCCCTTTACAGGAGCGTTTGGGCGAGGTGGATGCAGATGAGACGGGCGCCTTTGAATTTGCCAGCAGCGAGCTAGACGTAGGCGATGTCGTCAGCGCCATTGCCACCGATCCACGCTACGGCACGTCCGAGCCTGCTCTTGCTGCAGTGGTGCGATCGCTGGATGCGCCCGTTGCTCTTCCCGAAGACGAGCGTCCCCCTACTGCTCCCGCGTTTCAATGTGCGGCACCGCCAGAGTTGGCTCAGGAGCCGGAATCGGAAGCGCCGCCGGAATCGATTCAGTTGAGCGTACCGCGTTTGGTGCATTTTGCCTTCGACCAGAGCTTTATCAGTTTGGAATCAGCCGCGTTGCTGGATGAAGTAGCGATCGCGCTGCGGCAATTTCCCGAGATTGTCATCGAATTGCGCGGTCATGCCGACGCGCGGGGCAATGATGCCTACAACCGCGCTTTGGGCGATCGCCGCGCTCGGGCTGTCCGAGATTATTTGCTCACTCAAGGCCTCGATCCGGCCCGGATGACGGTGCGATCGTTGGGCGAAGAATCTCCGCGATCGCCGGGAGAAACCATTGTCGATTTAGCTCGCGATCGGCGCGTGGAAATCGAATATTTTGACGTACGGGGTCTCGACATCATTTTTGAAGATCGAGAAACTGACTTACAGCCCGATTTCTAAGTCAAGAGCATCTGTCAAGCTCACTTAAGGCGACTCATGCAACTACCTACCCTTACAGTTACGACTTCAGATACATGATGTGGGCGCCAACGGAATTCGAGAACTCAATCTATGAATGAAGCCGCAATGGAAAGCATCGAGCTATGTGGATGAAATCGCGATCTTTGGCCAAGAGAATGTAGTCATGTTTCAAACACAGCTGTGCAATCAGGCAATCAATTGTCGAGCGAATGGTCACTCCCTTAGCTCGGCAGACTCGATACAGTTGGGCTGCCGCTTGGTAGTCTTCGCGTTCCAGTTCGGGGGCTAAGGGAAATGCAGCTAGCCATACTTCCAACCGGAGGGCTTCTGACTGAGGAAGTCCCAGCAAAATTTCTGTCAGAACGACGCCGCATAAGTAGATATCGGCATCCTCTGCAATCGCGCAGGCAAGTGAATCTGCTTGCAGCGAAGCATAGCCATTTAGATAGTCGATCCAAACTGAGGTATCAACCAGCATCGGACGCGCACTCGTCAGGTAGGCGGGGCTGGCGGAGGAGATCGAGGTCGCCCGTCCAGTGGAATTGGCCCCTCGATTCGAGTAACTGCTGTCGTTTTAGTTGTTTGACATGTTCGGCTAAAGCTTGGTTCACTGCCGCCTTGATGGTGCGATACCCCCCTAAACTACGCACCTCTTCCAGCAAGGCATCATCAATGTCGATGTGGGTACGCATGGGACTAAATGCCGATATTCTATGGGACTACTTTAGTACAATCGGCAGCAGTCTCACTCGAAGGAGGCTAGGGTTACTTTCTCCAAACTCTCAAGAGCGATCGCCCGAGGAAACCATTGTCGATTTAGCTCGCGATCGTCGGGTAGAAATCGAGTATTTCGACGTGCGCGGTCTGGACATCTTCTTTGAAGATCGGTTTCTCGATCTTCAACCTGATTTTTAACAACTCTGTTTCACCAACGGTCTGACGTTTTCGAGGCTTCTGATGAAAGCATTTCGAGTCCATCCTCGCCTGCAGTGGTTGCGTTTGTGTTGGCAAGCGTCCCTATTTAGGCAAAGGGAATGGTCTGGGCGAGAGAATGCGAATAACACAATTGCAGTACTTCCTGAAAAAAAACGCACTGTGGTAGTAGCAGATAAACGCTTGCTTCGGAATGAGACTTCGTCTATGTTTGGACTTTCTTTCTTTCCTGTAAAGACCGAGTCTTTACTACGAAAAAGCTTTGTCAGTGGTCTCTTAAGCACTCCAATTTTAGCTCTTTCTTCCTTCTTTGCGCCTGAAGCTCTTGCGATCGATATTCCCTTGGATGGAACGGGGGGGATTATTTCGGGTACGGATTGCAGTACTGCCACCTATCGATTCGGCAGTACTGCAGTTTTTGGAGGACAAAACCTAGACCTGCTTGTCGAAGTTCTCGACGAAGACACTGAGACTTTAACAGTTGCAAATTGCGTTCAAGTAACCAATGGTCGTCTAGAACTCAGCTTAAGAGACCGGAAGATTGATGGCAATAACAGCGCTTTTATGAATATTCGGGTTACTGTCGTCCAGGAGGGAACTAGTACTCCCGTTGCAGTCGATCGCTTAACTATGACTGCACTGGATTTAGATATCAATCCCACTGGTGGCTCAAGTACTGATGATGTTTACGTTCAATTACCTGACTCTACGTATATCAGTACAACGAGTTTAGTTGGCTACCAAGAAGGAACTTTCTTTAGTGACTTTGATATCGATCTAGAAGGGACTAGCTCGGGAAATTGTGTCGACACTATCGCTACCCCTGACCCAGCATGTCGAGCCAGTACAGTACACATTAATGGCCCTGGCGGAGTAAACAGTGTTTCTAGTATTGTGTTTCGCGTTCAAAATGATAATGCTTTCGGAACGAGGCCTTTCAGTAACACGACGTCTCGCAGGCGTTTTGACATTTCTTTTCTGATTAATGATTTCGAAGAAACCGTCAGCGATAGCGAAGATTACGGAGATGCTCCAGACACCTATGGCGTTAATACTGGACATACCGTCAGTGGTTTGCTCTCTTTGGGCAATGGTCTAGTTCCTGATTTGGAAACGGCAGTACAAACATCTGCTAATGCCAATGGTGATGACGATGATGATGGTGGTGCCAGCGATCCTGACTTTGACGATGAAGACGGGGTTCAACTAGGCGGACAAGCACTCGATGGACAGTCCTTGAATGCTGGTGAGACGACCAATCTTGACGTCACGACGTTCGGAGCTGGTTTTTTGAGTGTTTGGGTCGATCTGGATGGAGATGGTAACTTCACCGACACTGGCGAACAGGTAGTTGACGATTTATCCATTTCTAGTGGCACGGTAAACACCACATCCGTTCCAATCACCATTCCCTCCTCAGCAACAGCAGGCGATACGTACATGCGCTTCCGCTATTCAGCGGCCCAAGGGGTTGATGCCACCAGCTTTAGCAGCGCGAACGGTGAGGTTGAAGATTATGAGGTGGAGATCGCCGCACCCAGTTTCCCCGACCCGCCCGTGATTGGGCCTGGTGATGGTGATACTTGTTTGCTCACTCATCACTCCAACTCAGGGGTTGTAGCAGTAAGTGAGTCCTTCTACGGGATAGACGATCACACTGACCCCAATACCTTGAACTTAATTAGCCCGTGGAACGTGTCCGATGGGACCGTTGAGGCTCTCACAACCGACCCAGGTACGGGAACCTTCTACGCCTTGAATGGCGATCGGGGTGGTGCTCTCTTCCTCGGGACAGTTAATTCCACCACCGGAGAGTTTGATGACATCACCACGACAGGGATAACAACACTCAGCCATTCAACGTTTGGCACTCTCGATGTTAGTGACTCCCGAGGTATGGCCTTTCAACCAGGTACGAATACCATTTGGGCTGCAGCTTACGATGTAGTTCCATCGTCAAATCCAGGAAATAATTTCTTCTACTTATTCCAAATTGATGCCACGACAGGCACAGCCATCCCCAATGCTTTTGGTCCTGGAGATGACTACCTAGCGATCGATTTAGCGCCCTACATTCGTACCAATCCTCAAAGGGCAAGTGTTGAAGCACTCGCATTTTTCCCAGGTAGCCCTAATCTCCTCTATGGTGTGGTCAGCACCTTAAGCGGAGGTGCGAGCACAGATATAGGACATTTATTTGCCATCGATGTTTCGGCTGCGTCGCCAACCGCTATTCTTGCCCCCCAGAATCTTCAGGGGACAGACTTTGATGCCAGTACCGTAATAACGTCCAACATTTATGACATTGAGGGCATGTCCTTTGACGATAACGGCGACCTGATTATTGTGTCGAGCAATGTCGGCGGTGCCAATTCCAGCAGTCTCTTTTTCGTTGATTTAGCAACAGGTGCAGCCTCTGGCAAGCGCACCCTCATTTCAGGAGACTGGGAAGGAATCGCATGTAATGCCCCTCTCCCAAGTTTGACTAGTGATTTTGGCGACGCGCCCATAAGTTACGACGATACCGATGGCAGTGGCAGCATTGACGGCAGTGATACGCCTGCTGAACACGCAATCGCCAATACCCTCAACCTCGGCAGCGTCGCCCCGGACAGCGAGATTACGCCCCAAAACTCGGTTACAGCCGATGGTGATGACGATGCAACTTCTCCAGCCATAGATGATGAAGATGGCATTTCCGTCTTTCCCTCACTCAGTACCAATGCCACCAGCTACAGTCTGGATTTGACAGTCAATAACGACTCTGGCTCTGCCGCTAACGTCTATGCCTGGATCGACTTCGATGGGGATGGTGAATTTGACGAAGACGAACGCGCCACTGTCAGCGATGGCACCATTACCCTCGCTGGCGGACAAGTTCCCACTGGCAGTAACGGCACCGTTACCCTCAATTGGAGCAACATTGGCACCAATAATGACATCGTTGATGGAGACAGTTTCAGCCGGGTCAGAGTCACGACTGATGACTTAGACTCCACCACTGAGACAACTGAGCGGGATGACGCTTCGAGCGGCACTGCCAGTGATGGCGAGGTGGAAGATTATTCCCTCGAGATCGCTGCCTTACCCGAGTTGCTCCTGGTCAAACGCATCACTGCCATCAACGGTACTGACCTGACTGGGTTTGAGAGTGATGACGGGCGTACTGAAGACGACAATCCTAATTGGCCCACCCCCTTATCCACCTACCTCAGAGGCGCTGTCAGCAGTGGTGTTATCGCTCCTGGCGATGAAGTGGAGTTCACGATCTACTTCCTCTCATCTGGAGATAGCGAGCTTACCAATCTCTCCATCTGCGATCTCGTCCCGGACAATATGACGTTTGTCGCCGATGCCTTTCAAGGGTTGCTACCCCTCGATACCAGTAGTCTGGCTGGCACAGATGTGGGCATTGCTTTGGCCTCTGACGATACGACACTCCCTACCGCACCTACGGCCTATTTGACCAACGTGGGTGAGGGCGATCGCGGTGAATTCTTCCTGCCCAACACCGGGGCTCCCAGCACCTGTAATCTTGCCGACACGTCCGTACCACTCCCAGCTAGCAGCAATCTTAGAGGTGCAGTTGTGGTGCAAGTCGTTGACAGTGCCACCACCCTACCCAACGCCATCGGCCCAGGAACGCCTCCTGACTCCTATGGCTTTATCCGCTTCCGTGCCACGGTTGACTGATACCCACCGAAGTCATTGCAGTGCGGTATTGTCGCCCCTGGCTATGAAGTAGAGCTCGTCGTCTTCTCAAGAAGAACCACCTTGACTTGATTGATCCAGTAATCAGAGGCTTGAATTTGTGTGACTTTATAGATCGCGCGGGCAAGTGCATCAGCTTGCAGTGCAGCAAAGCCACTCAGATAGTCGAGCGAGGCATCAACCAACATCGGACGCGCGTACATCGAGCTGTCAGGACTCGCAGAGAAGAGCGAGGTCGCCTTTCCGGTGGAATAGGCACCTCGATTCGGATAGCTGCTACCGCTTTAATTGTTTGACATGCTTGCCTAAAGCTCGGTTCACTGTCGCCTTGATGGTGCGATTCCTCCTAAGCTACGCACCTCTCTCAGTAAAGCTTCATCCAAGCGCGATCGCTGCGTGAGGAATCATGGCAATGGCTAAATGAAGCTTTCGTAGATTTAGCTCGCGATCGCCCCATTAGGCTGTTCCTAAAGCGTCCTGGTTGCTTCGATAGACAGATTGTCTCCCTTCTCTGTCTGAGGTTGGCAAGTTCTTGGGCAGAACGGTCGCGAGCAATCTCCGAAGCATGATTAAAAAATCAACCTAAAAAACCGTAAATGCATTGTATCTAAAGGCTGAAAGGTTGATATTGGCTTGATTTATTCCTCCTATAACCAACCAATTCTTGAGCTCAGTATCATTACCTGGA
>JBCBVC010000038.1:0-29211 GCA_039817845.1 Cyanobacteria bacterium J06642_2 | reverse complement strand
CATATTTGTCGCAGTGGCATGGCCACCTTAACTTTTGACCCATATTGACCTTCATATCAAGCCTGACGGAGCACTAGTTACCTAATGGAGTACTTGTGACTAAAAAAACAAGATGTGCGGTTTAAAAACTGGCACAGGTCGCTCTCGTGCAGCTGCCTAGAGCATTTAGGCTCGTAATGAGTTCGGCTTTTGCAATTACATAAGTTGCATGGAGCACTCAGCTATCTTGACTCCAGCTCGAACCAAATTCTTGTTGTCGTAGCTGAAATCTCGAATGCAATCGGGAGAAAGGACGCATGCAAAGCGATCGCACGTTTGCTTCAGTTTTAAAAGCCACCATCCTAAATGACAATTCCACCGTTCACAGCAATGCTTGGGTCGGTCAAGTGTGGGCCGCGTTCGTCATCTCAACTCTGGGTACGACTGTTGGCATCTTGTACCTCCCCGTTAACGTTTGGATGAAAAGTTTTTTGGGAATGGGCTTGACGTTCACCGTGCAGTCTACGATCTGCTTAGCGAAAACGACTCGCGATTTGCACGAAGCGCAAAAAGTAACATCTCGCATCGACGACGCCCGCGTACAGAAGCTTCTAGCCGAGCACGATCCATTCAAAGACTAATCTTGGCAATGTCTCCCAGCACCGTTCAGCCACCGCTTTCATACATACCGGCTAACCTCAAACCGTGGTTGCTAAAAGTAGTCCGTCCGCTCTTGCCACTTTGGTTGAGACTGAACAACGGCATCCGCGACGTGCAGCTCGTGAATGTCGAGGAGTTAATCGAGCAGTATCGTCAGTTTCAAGCAGGTGAAACACGCCTAATGTTGGCGTTTCGACATCCTAGTTTCGACGATCCGCCCTGTTTAGCTTACGCCTTGTCCTATTTGCTCGATCGCGCAGCTCGGCAGCACGAGATCCCGCTCGAACATCCACTCTTCGCCCATTTCATCTACGATCGTGGGATTCCCTTGTGGGCTGGTCCAGGAGTTGCTTGGATGCTGCCTCGATTGGGCGCTTCGTCCTTGCTGCGCGGCAAACTCGATCGCCAAGGATTGCAGGGTGCTCGCGATTTGTTTGCGAATGGACCTCTTCCCTTGGCCATCGCCCCGGAAGGCACGATCAACGGCCATAGCGAGCGAGTCAATCCCTTGGAACCAGGAGTAGCTCAGCTCGCGTTCTGGTGCGCGAACGATTTGCAAAAAGCGCAGCGGGACGAACGAGTGGCGATCGCGCCCATCGGCATCCGTTACTTCTACATCCACCCTCCCTGGACGAAGTTAGATGCGCTGTTAACTCAGCTCGAGCAGGACTGTGGCATTGCATCGCCCACCTCACCATTGAGCGCCTCCGATCCAAATCCTGCCGATAAGCTCTACCCTCGACTGGTCGAGCTAGGAGAGCAAACGCTGACGATGGTTGAATCGTTTTACAGCAAACTTTACGGCCACACGCCACCCGACAACGGCACGTTTCACACCCGCCTGCAAGACCTGCTCGGAGCCGCGATCGCCGTCGCGGAGTCTCACTTCAACCTCAAACCCAAAGAAGATGTCATCTCTCGTCGCCACCGGGTCGAGCAAGCGGCCTGGGACTGGATTTACCGCGAAGATATCGAGGATTTGGATGCACTATCCCCCTTCGAGCGCAGCTTGGCCGATCGAGCGGCGGCAGAAGCCAGCGATCGGCTCTGGCACATGCGCCTGATGGAGCGCTTTACCACCGTTAGCGGTACCTACGTCCGCGACAATCCTTCCGTCGAACGATTTTCCGAGACGACAATTCTGCTGTGGTACCTCATCTCTCTGGTCGAACAGCGTCCGACCCATGCTCTCCCCGATTTAGGGGCGCGTCGAGCTAAGCTCGTCGTCGGAGAAACACTCACAGTTGATAATTACTGGTCCACTTACCAAGCCAATCGCCGCCAGGCCGTCACGAAGCTAACGCAGGATCTACAAACCGGGTTAGAGGAGGCGATCGCCTGACATTCAGAGTCACTATCTCTATCTCGCGAGCATTGTTTGAGGCGTTGCGGTTTTCACCAGCTGCACGAAGTTAGCTAATATCTGCAACCCAGCACCGGCAGATTTTTCTGGATGAAACTGCGTGGCCATCAACATATCCCGCGCGATCGCGGCTGTTACGGTTTGAGTGCCGTGGGTCACTGTAGCTGCTGTCCAGCTGCTATCGCTGGGGCAAACGTAATAAGAATGCACGAAATACACCCAAGCTCGCGCATCTAGATTCGACCACAGGGGAATGCCAGGCTGCACGAACTCTAAAGTATTCCAACCCATATGAGGAATGGTCAGATTGGGTTCGGGCTGAAAGCGTTCGACAGTGCCTGGTATCAAACCCAAGCCCGGCTCTACCCCTTCTGTGCTGGATTCGAACAACAATTGCAGGCCCAGACAAATACCCAACAGCGGTTGGCGGCGCGCGATCGCTTCCCGAATCGGCTCTTCAAAGCCGTGCTTGCGCAAGCTGCCAATAGCGGGATCGAAAGCGCCGACTCCTGGCAGCACGAGGCCGTCAAACTGCTCTAGATGATGCGGGCGATCGACCACTGTTACGTCTGCACCGACCTTTTCTAGTCCTTTGCAGGCGGAGTGCAGATTCCCCATTTCATAATCAATGATGGCAATAGACGGGCCAGTCACGATGCTTCTCCCAGCGCTTGCACCAGTTTAGCTGCGTCCGGCATCCGCGTTAGATTGTCTGCAAACGTGCAGCATATCCTTCCACTCCATTTGTCATGGTGCTTTCTCTCTCCGCATCCCCTCTCACGACAGATTTTGCGATTTCACTGGCCAGACTTGATGTGGCTCGCATCTACAAACTCACTTGCGATCCAGCAAACGGTGCTGTGGTAGTGATGAGCGGGACCGTTCGCCAGCAAACGGACGGACGGGCAGTGGAATCATTAGAGTATCAAGCCTACGAACCGATGGCACTTAAGGTTTTTGCTGACATTGCTCAGCAGATAGAACAGCGTTGGCCGGAAGTGAATCGAGTTGTAATTTACCATCGCATCGGCAAGTTAGCAGTGGGAGAAATCAGCGTGCTGGTGGCAGTGGGTATGCCCCATCGCAGCGAGGCTTTTGCCGCTTGTCAGTTCGCCATTGATACTCTCAAACATCAAGCCCCTATCTGGAAGAAGGAACATTTTGCGGACGGCAGCAGCGAATGGGTCAGCATTGGTGAGTGCGAACGCACGGATCGCGACCCGCACGGCACCACCGTTGCCCCAAACTAGCTCCGCGTGGCAGCCGAGCGACCGTTTGCTTCGACAACCGCCTCGCCGCGAGCGGGTTGCGCCCAGATGACGCGCTCGTTGACGTAAACCACCATGCCAGGAGGAACGCCTTTGGGCTTGCGCACGTGTTTGGGACGAGTGCAAACTACGGGAACGCGATCGCTTTGTCGCCCGCGACTGAAATGAGCGGCAAGGTCAGCGGCAAGTTGAAAGTCTTCCTCGTCAGCAACATCTCCGGGCGGCAATCTCAGCAAGGCGTGACTGCCGGGAATTTCTTGCGCGTGGAGCCACCAATCACTAGCCGTGGCTGCGCGAAAGGTAAGCCAGTCATTCTGACGGTTGTTGCGGCCCACCCAAATTTCGCGACCGTGAGGACTGGTAAAGCGATGAACCTGCGTTTCAGCAGCTTCAGGTGCAGGCCGAATGGGGCGATCGCTGGCGGGCAGATACTTTTGTTGAATTAATTCTCGCTCGATATCTTGCAGAGTTTGGAGGTCGGCAGCCGTACGGTAAGTATCCAAATCGGCAATGGCGCTTTCCACTTGTTCGAGATAGTGAATTTCGCGGCCGACCGCTTCCCAAAGAGGCTGTACGGCTTGGCGGGCGCGCTTGAACTTGCCGTGTTTTTTGTAGTAGCGCTGAGCGTTAACGATAGCGTTCTTCTCTGCATCCAACGCAATTTTGACGGGCTGACCGGTCTCAAAATCCGGCAGTTCAATTTCGCCCATGCCCGGTTGCCAGACGTGCAGGTTTGCCATCAATAAATCGGCAGCCTGTTTGGTAGCTTCAGCTCGGTCGGATTGCTTCATTTGGGTGACGAACTGGTCGTGACGTTGATAGAGCTTGCGAAGGAGCGATCGCAATTTTTGGCTGAGGCGATGGCGATCGCGTCCGAATTGCTCGATGTCGAGCTCGCGGCTGTAATAGTTCTCTAGCAAAGCATCGAGATTGTGAGCCGGGCAGTCCACTTGCCAACCCAGCACGCTGTAGCCGCTCTCCGTCCGTCCCGGAAGAAAGTCGCGATCGTTCAGTCGGCGCAGCCATTCCTGCCAGCATTGCCAGAGCGATCGCCACTGGTGTTCCGACATAGATTCGTTTGGCGTCTGGGGGTCAATATCGGCCTGCGCCAGCATTGATACCACCACCATGCGACTCAACCCGCGATAGCCGCGCAAAAGGTGCTTGCCGATCGGAGCAGTAGGCCAATGGAGGCGATCTTGCCAGTCAGCAAAGGGTTCCCCGGCATTGGGTACGGCTTGCTGAAGTGGCGGCGGCGGCTCGTACCGCAACCCCGGCTGCAGAGAGCGCACTCTGGACTGTTTCTCGCTCACGCCCCGACCGCAAGCGACGATGTCATCTCGTTCGTTCGCCAAGGCAATGTTGCTGTGCTTGCCCATCATTTCGAGATAGAGGTGCCAGCTCGGTATTTCTCCCGGTCGAGAAGCAAATTGCCACTTTAGAACCCGTTCCCACGGGTCGGTTTGAATAATGTCAACTAAGGCTAGGCCGCGAATTTTTTGTATTTGCTGGCTGAATTGAAACGGATCGGGCGCTTTCGGCACGGGAGCACAGCCGTGAACGCGGGCCGCCTGAGGATGCCAACTCAACGTCAACCATTCCCACGAACGCATCGTGCGCAACCCCAAGTGCAGCGTCCATAAATCGGATTGCTGAATAACCTCTAAACGCGCTGGGAGTAAGCGCTGACAAAGGACGTGTCGGACGGCGATAAGCGTCGTAAGGTCAAACGGTTGCACGATAATAGACTCCCAAGCAGTCGTCCGCTCAAATTCGGCGGAAAAAAGCAAGCCAATCGCACTGCGATCGCCTAAGATTAAAGCGCACATGAAGCACTTTTAAGTCTTTGTGAAGACCATGCGGCTTATTAACATTGGCTTCGGCAATATTGTGGTCGGCGGTCAAGTCGTGGCGATTGTGAGCCCAGATTCAGCTCCAATCAAGCGTATCATCAGCGAAGCGCGCGATCGCGAGCAGCTCGTTGACGCTACCTACGGCCGTCGTACCCGTGCTGTTATTGTCACGTCCTCCAATCACGTCATTTTGTCGGCGATCCAACCCGAAACGATTTCCAATCGTTTTTTGCAGCCTAAAGGAGGCGATGCCGACGGAGCATAGTGGCTGGCGAGGTTAGGACGCAGATATTAAGCTCGCGCGATTGCCGCTCGTGTAATGATACATATGCGATCGCCGCATCTAGAAATTCCAGCGAGGAATGTCGAATCTGCGTCTGCCAGCGTGCATACTGGGTCTAATCGCGCGCTGCAAGGTTCTATGGCTAGTTCTCCCGTTCCGACCGCCGCTCCTATGCCTGAGGCCGTCTCTGGAGCTGAGATCGAGCAATATGGCAGTAGCTTTACCGAGCTGGTCGTATCTGATGCTCGCCGCACGACAGGGCGCTTAATTGTAATTACAGGGCCAAGCGGCGTGGGGAAAGGTACTCTGCTGGCAAAGCTGCGACACCACCACCCCGACTTGGGTTACTCCATTTCTGCGACAACGCGATCGTCCCGCGCAGGCGAAGTGCACGGTCAGCACTACTTCTTCGTATCGCGTGAAGAGTTTTTACAGATGCGCGAGGCGGGCGAACTGCTGGAATGGGCCGAATACGCTGGTAACTTCTACGGTACGCCCCTACAACCCGTACAGCAGAAGATCGAGCAGGGCGAAGATATCGTGTTGGAAATCGAGCTGGTGGGCGCTCGCCAAGTCGCCCAAAGTTGGCCTGATGCACTCAAGATTTTCATTCAGCCCCCCTCCCTGGCAGAACTAGAACACCGCATTCGCGATCGCGCTCAGGATGATGAAGCCAGCATCAAAAAACGTCTGGTCCAAGCTAAAGTCGAGCTAGCAGCTGCGGAAGAGTTTGACTGCGTCGTTACCAATGACAATCTGGACCGTGCCCTTACCGAACTCGAATCAATCGTATTCCCAACGACGTGAACCCATTTAAGTAGGTGCGTCGTTCTCTTGATAGGTAACAAACTCACTTACGCCACTGATTGGCGCGAATATTATCTTCAGCTAGGCGTGCAGTCTCGGCAATGCGCTTAGCTCTCGTCTCGGGTTTCTTGGCAGTAAATATCCACTCCAAAATGCCCCGTTTAGCCGATCGCGGAAATGCTTCAAAGTTTTGACTAGCCGATGGGTACTCCTCAAACGCAGCAGCTAAATCGGGAGGAATGATTAGATCCTCGATCGCATCTAGTGCATACCAAGACCCATCCTGCTTTGCCGCCTCAATTTTGGCTGTACCGACTGGGGTCATCTGGCCGTCGGCGATCGCTTTTTCAACCCGAGTTTGGTTCAGCCTCGACCACCCACTGCCTGTCTTGCGCGGCGCAAACCACAACATCGAGCGATCGGCATCGAGTTTACTGGGCTTACTGTCAATCCAGCCGAAGCAGAGCGCCTCCTCCACCGCTTCGTCAAACGCGAAAGCTTGCTTCCCCGTAGCTTTCTTATAGTTCACGACCCAAATGCCTTCCTCGCGAGCATGATTCGCATCCAACCAAGCGCGCCAATCCGCGCGCGATGAGGGTTGGTATGAATTGGCAGGAACGTCAGCCAAAGGATCTGCCTCCACTCACGTCACGTACAAGTTGAAGCTACGCTCTGCTGGTGCAGGCGACAAGTGTGATCAATCTGCGAGCTTGTTGACTAGATGCATTGGATTAACCCCTGCTGGGGTGACACTTCGGGAGCTCCACGTAATGTAAAGCGATCGCCAAAGTCGCTCTAGACTTTACACGAAGAGTGCTTATAATGCGCCTGAGTAAATTTACGAATCAGATGTGAGGATTACGGATGAATGCGAAGCAGCGCGCGTCAGTGTGGACGACGGTGGGCGGAGTTTGCACAGTCGTTTTGATTGCGTGCGGCAGCGAGACCGTGACCTTGGCACCCGTGACTAACGGGGTGGCGACTTCAGAGAATTCGACAGGGCCGGTTGGGTTTACGTCAGCTCTATTTGGCAGCGACGGGGCCGTTTCCCTTTCCAGTTCGGCAGAGATGCTAGCAGCGTACAACTTACCGGCAGGAGCTGCGAATGAAAATAATGTGTCAACGGCGGCGCGGTTGTTGTTAGACCCAGAAGGGGCGTTGAGGCCAATTGAGAATTTGCCAGAGTTAGCAAACGCTGACGTGGCCCAACCTGCAGGTCTATTGAATTTGGCGGACGTGGCCGTAGTGCTGACAGCAGCGAGAGCTGAGGAAGCACCGTCAAAAACGGATGTGGCGCAACAGGTTTCCCGGATTTTGGCGGAGCCGGGAGGGAGCGAGCCCTTTGATGCGTTGGACGTGCGGGTAGTGCCGGGTCAAGAACAACTGGGCGATCCGGGGCAACCAGGAGGCGATGCGCTCGTGACCTCGGATACGGATGCGGCGATTTCTCAGGTCATCGGGGCGATCGATAATACGCCCGTGTCTATTGCGTCAGATGGCGACGTGGTGTTTCCGCCTGGGACGGAGATCTTGTATCCGGCCAATCCCGATCCGCAGCAGGCATTGCGGGTGAGTTTCGAACCGCCGCTGATACCTAGTCGGAATATTCCAACTATTTCGTTTACAGCAGCACAGTTGAATTGCGAGGGAGCACGGTGTGAGCTAGACGGACTCGACATCGTGCCGGTAGAAATCGACCCAGCTCCCGGGGATTATGCGGTGACCTATGCGTTTCGGTACTCAGATGGAGGGAATGGATTTATTGAAGAAACAGCCGTGAGAGTACTGAGCGTGTTGCGGGCAGATTTAGCTCCGCCACCCACCCCTGCGCCCACCCCCGCCCCAACGCCAGTCACTGGGGGAGCGCTAACGGTAAACAGTTTTGAGGACAACGTCATTGCGGACGATGGTTTGGTGACGCTGCGGGAGGCGATTATTGCGGCGAACGAAGATACAGCTACGGATTTGGGTCAGGCGGGCTCGGGAGCAGATGTCATCGAGTTACCTGCAGGGGCGTTTGCGCTGACGTTGGCAGGAAGGAACGAAGATGCTGCGGCAACGGGGGATTTGGACGTTGCAGGTGAATTGACAATCCGTGGAGCCAATGGAGAGCCCGTAACGATTGTCGGGTTGCCGACAGATGAGACGGTCTTGACAGACCGGGTGCTGCACGTTCTGGAAACGGGGAATTTAACCCTGGAATCCGTGACGATAGCCGGAGGAGCTATTCCAGGTGCCAACGGTGGCGGTATGTTCGTGGACAACTCTGCCACTGCCACCCTGACCAACAGCACGGTATCGGGCAATTCAACTAGTGGCAACGGTGGCGGCATTTTTGTCGAACGCTTCGCCACCTTAACTCTCAACAGCAGCACCATTTCTGGCAACATCGCAAATCTTGGCGGCGGTATCTCTAGCGATCGCTTCAGCACGGTGAATCTGGAGGACAGCTCCACAGTGTCAGATAACACTGGCTCTAATGGAGGCGGTGGGTTCTCCAGCACGCTATCGAGCACGATCAACATTACTGACAGCACGGTTTCAGACAACATTGTGACTTCGGGTGGTGGTGATGGTGGCGGGATCCGCAGTGATGGCACCATCAACTTGCTCAGAAGTATCGTCACGGGAAATTCTGCTGGAGCCAATGGAGGCGGAATCTACAGTCGAGAGATGGCTGCAACAGCGAACGTAGAGAACAGTACTATTACGAGCAATATCGCTGGAGGCTCAGGCGGTGGGATACGCAGCTCGGGAGCAATCGACATTGCCAACAGCACTGTTTCTAGAAACTCCGCCACACTTTATGGTGGCGGGACGTTGATCACAGGTACATCCGGAAGATTGAACATTACCAGCAGTACGATTGCTAGTAATTCTGTGGGAACGAGGGATGGTGGTGGAGTTTTTATCGATAATGGTTCAACGGCAACTCTAACGAACAGTACTGTGGCTGGTAATACCGCATTTCGAAATGCTGGTGGGATCGAAAATCGCGAAACTCTAAATGCAACTAACAGCACAGTTGCCAACAATGTGGCGGCAGAAGATGGGGGCGGTATTCTCACTAGAACCGGCGACATTTCAATACTCGAAAGCACGCTAGTCGCTGAAAATATAGCAACAACCAATGGCAATCTCTCTAGTTTGAGTGGAACGTTAGATGTTAGTAACAGCTTGATTGCAACCGATGCTGACATCATCAACGGCACCAACGTCAATAACATCATCGACGTCGCTCCACAGCTCGACCCCGCTGGCCTACAAGATAACGGCGGCCTCACCCAAACTATTGGTTTACAGCCCACTTCCCCCGCCATTGATGCGGGTAGCAACCCCGACAACTTAACGACCGACCAACGTGGAGAGCCCCGCATTGTCGATGGTGACGGCAATGGTACGGCCACCATCGATATCGGTGCTTTCGAGTTTGTACCCTAGCAATGTCTTCAGCAGACTATGACGCAACCGTCTAGGAACGCTAAATAAACTGGGGCTTCGTTCGATAGTACGTTAGAGCTCTTGAGTGAGCAGTCGACAGGTGAGTCTGTCCCTCAAGTGACATCATTGTCAAACAGAATTTCGCGCTCCTCGACCGCTCAACTCTGAATTAGGATGGAGGCCGTGCTGAATTTTAGAGATCTTCATGAGCGATCGCCACGCCCTATTCGTATGTACCACCTGCGCCAGTAATTGGAAAAACGGTGAGCGCGTCGGTCAGAGTGGCGGCGAAAAACTATTGGAGGCCATCTCGACCCGACACGAATGCTGGGAGCTACGTGAAGCATTTTCCTTGCAGCCCGTGGATTGCATGAGTGCTTGCAGCCGCCCTTGCACCATATCGTTTGCAGCATCTGGGAAATTTACATTTGTGTTTGGCAATTTATCTGTCGATGATGCAGATTTGCAGGACACGGTGGAGGCAATATTCACCTGTGCTGAACAGTTTCACGCCAAGCCAGACGGACTGCTGACTTGGGCCGAACGTCCAAAACCGCTCAAAAGCGGACTGGTAGCCCGGATTCCAGCTTGGCCTCCCGTTGTCAGTGCATAGTAAGCAACAAGCCCATTCATTCGTTCAATTTCTGAGCACAGTATGGCAGCTAAAATTCCCGTCACCGTTATTACTGGATTTCTCGGCAGCGGCAAAACGACGCTGATGCGCCACTTATTGCAAAATCACGAGGGTCGTCGTCTGGCCGTTATCGTAAATGAGTTTGGCGAGCTGGGGATTGACGGCGATTTACTGAAAGACTGCGGCGCAGACTGCCCAGATCGCAACGTGTTGGAGCTTACCAACGGCTGCCTATGTTGCACGGTGCAAGAAGAGTTCTTACCAACGATGCAGCAACTCCTTGCGCGTCGCGACGAAATCGATGCCATTTTGATTGAGACTTCAGGGCTGGCATTGCCCAAGCCTCTGGTGCAAGCTTTTCGCTGGCCGGAAATTCGTAACGCTGCCACGGTAGACGGCGTGCTAGCTGTCGTTGATTGCGCCGCTGTAGCGTCGGGCACCTTTGCCTCTGATGTAGAGGCCGTCCAGGCCGAGCGAGAAGCCGATCCCAACTTGGATCATGAAACGCCTCTGGAGGAGTTATTTGAGGATCAACTCGCCTGCGCGGATATGGTCATTCTCAACAAGACTGATTTGGTGAATGAAACCGATCTCGCACAGGTGGAAACCCAGGTAAGGACTGAAATCCCCAGACCGGTCAAGATCGTACGCAGCCAGCACGGTTTACTGCCGCCATCCATCCTATTGGGCTTCAATGCTGCTGTAGAAGACAATCTCGATCGCCGTCCCAGCCATCACGACACTGAAGAAGAACACGATCACGATGACGAGATTGAAGCCGTGCAGTTTATGAGCGATCGCCCTTGCAATCCCCGAGCACTAGAAAAAGCATTGCATGACTTGATGGATCGGTACGAGCTCTATCGAGTGAAAGGTTTCGTGTGGAGTGAGGGTAAACCCATGCGGCTAGTGATGCAGGGCGTAGGCAAGCGAATTGACAGCTTTTACGATCGCCCCTGGCATAATGACGAGCTTCGCCAAACGAGGTTAGTGCTGATCGGAAAAGAATTGAATGAAGACGCGATCGCGACACGGTTACGAAAGGCAATCGCCCACTGAATATCAATTAGACTTTCCTGATATTGAGCTCTCAGGATGCTCGCGCTGTCTACTTTACAGAAACATTCAGCCGTCGATGCACGATCGCAAGAGCATCTACATCACCCACATTGCCGGGGAAAAGTACTATAGGTAAGTTTGGGAAAGCTGAATGCTCTGCAGGGGCTCGTACCATCGATATTCCAGGTAGAACTTGACCTAACAATCTCGCAGTCTGAAGCTCCAAACCTTTGCTAAGCGTATCGTTAGAAGTGATACCGCCTTTACTAATTAGAAAACCAATATTTTGGGGCAGTTGTCGGACAATATCCATCAGTAAGGTTGACACGCGATCGCCAAATTCCATCCGAGTTTGCACGTTATCGAACGTAAGTTCGGTACGACTCGTGTAAACGACAGGAGTTTTCTTTGCGATACGAGCTGCCTCGATTTCTGCTAAAGCCTGCATCAAGACAGGATTGCGATCGCCTTCGTCCAGGAGGCGAGTCACGTCCACTTCAATCCCCTGTACGTCCGACTCCTCTAGCAGTCGCATGAGTTGAGTCGTGGTCTTGCGAACGTGGGAACCCACCAACACAACGCCTCTCTGACCGTCGCGAACATACTTCGACATTTGCTCTCCAGGTACGGGCTGAGGGGGCAAATTGGCTAGCGCAGTCAAAATACTAGCGGCACTGCGCAGTAAATAACGCTTACCTTGGGATGCTGCCGCAAGCAGGTCTTGGGCAAAGCGATCTAGGTCTGCCTGCGTTTCGCCATCCACCGCTCCGCAGCTATTCCCCGCAAGCTGCACCAAGCGCTCTAAACTACTTCTGCGGATATCTTCTAGAACAAAACGCTCTACATCAGCCGCCACGATGCGACCTTTCGTTTTTTCCTCCACGTAGTCCGGCAGGTAGCTGTGCTGGTAGCCAAATACGGAATCGCGAGCAAACTCAGTTTCGTGAACGGGAGTAGCCTTGCCATCCACGAAGAGGTAGTGAACGCTGTCGCGAGTCACGCGCCCGCCTTCGAAAAACGCCGGAACGAGAAAGTGGGCGTCAAAGGGGCCGAGTTCCTCTGCAATGACATCCGTTTCGACAGGGTAGTGACCTCGCAGCGTCGAGTCTGAACGGCTAACTACTAAGAAATCAGCGATCGCCTCTTGCTCAAGTGCCACTTTCAAGTTCTGACAGACTGCGCGCGTCACGGCGGCAGCCCGCTCGGGCGTCAGCGATCGCGTATTGGTCAGCACGAAAAAAATAGGCGACTCATCCTGCAATCCCAGTCGCAACGTCTCGACATCCCAACGCATCAGCAGCAAGCAGCTGTGAACCGTCTGCGAACCGGTTGGATCGTCGTCGAGGACGACAATTTTGGGATTGGAGACCATAGCCGTCCTCAGAATCAGCCAGCTTCACCATCATCCTCCCAAAATGGCCGGGCTAAGCCTCAATCTCCGAACGCAAGCCCGTTGGCAATCCGTCAATGCTGACGCGATTCTTTTTGTGACGATATTCGTGTAGTCCTCGGTCGCCCTTCTTCTCCGCCCACTCCACTAGCTCAGAGCGATCGCCCGCATACTCGTACATCGGTACGCCAAAACCGCAAGACGTCTGCACGGAGTCGATGTCGAGCTTGATAATCTGTCGCGCTCCCGGCAGAAGCTCGAAATGCCCCGCATAAGTCTTCCAATCGGCATCGCCCTGCCGAATCACTCGTCCGCGACCGTACATGCGTAAAATTGTCGGCTTGCCCACAAAACTGCACAACATCAGTGTCAGTCGACCATTCTCTTCAATGTGCGCGCTAGTTTCATTGCCGCTACCGGTCAAGTCGAGATAGGCCACTTCTTTTGATGACAAGCAACGAAATGTATCCATTCCCTTCGGCGACACGTTCACTCGCCCCTCGTGCGGTGCGGTCCCGGTAAAGAATATTTGCTGCTTTGCCACAAACCGCTGCAATGGTTCGGTCAATTCGTCGTAAAACTTGGCCATAATGCCTCCCGATCGCCTTTATTCTGTCAGCGAATGGCGACTCCTCATATTCTCCATCTCTTCCTGGATGCTGAGGGCCAGCTGCAATGATTCCTCCAACAGCACGCCATACTCGCTACTGCGATCGCTCACTCGCAATGCCTGCACCGACTGCAAATTCGTGGTGAACATGCTTGGATTGGTGGTGACGATATCGCGATTTTCCCGCAGAATCCGCTCCAGCTTAAATGCTCGTAGCAAGTCGTCCCGATTAATCTGTAATGCCTTGAGCGTGCGTTCGCGATCGCCACCCTCAATATCCTGCTCTACCACTGCCCGCAGTTGGTCGTTCACATCGATTGCTCTAAGCAGATTGTTGTGTTGCTCCACATCTTCCAGCAACGCTGCCAGAGATGCTTCACTGGTAATCTTGTCCTGTAATTTGACCCAGAATGAAAAGAACCCCAGCGCGATCGCCACAATAACTACAGGACCCAACAGGTTGGACCTCGGAAAGACAACATTAAGAATAAAGAAAGCAACTAACCCCCAAAATCCATTCCGCAGGATACCGCTGCGGCTTAACGGCAAACCGTCGCGATACTCTCTCGGCAACGGAGTCTGAGTCAGCCGACTTTGCAACCATCTCAAGCCAAAGAGTCCCAACCAGCGCAACAAGCCCATGGGTGACTCACAGGCCCGAGCTACAGGCAATTGCAACACCTTATCGACGTTTGCGCCACTCAGGTCGCTCAATTCTCGCGTGGAAATCTCCAGCTCTTTCAAATCGCTCCGCACTGCGATCGCCGCTCGCCACTACCCATCCGTTCTAACCGATCTGATTTTGAATCTAGTGCAGCAATTCGTGGACCTCATCAGTGAGCCAGGAGGAGCAGCAAGATGTTATCGCCTCAACGCAGACTGCATTTGACAAAGCCATTGGCTGAATACTCACTCCTCCCATCCTCAGCAGGCAGACTGAGGAAGTTAACGCGCCGGTGACTGTGAACCTGTTTTCTACTTGAGATAACCTTGCAGGCCGCCAGACTCACTTATGCTTATTCATAGACACTTTTGTATTTGCGAGCTTTCCAACTTATGCCCTATTTTGCTTATCTTTAATGTCGATGTAGCAATGCTGGCCTCTAGTCCTTGAGTATCCGTTATTATTCCTGCTTACAATATAGATATTAAATATCATATTTCTGCTTCATGATTTCGCAATGATTAGGAAGCTTGATCGATCAAAAATAGTTCTCAATATTCTCTTAGTCAACTAATTAGGTTAGATCGCAAGAGTTTTTTTTGACGATACCCAAAGCGGTTTAGTTCGGTTTGAGTTACTTAGTAAATGTGTATTTTCGCGCTGGCATGTGTTGCTACTAGGGAAACGAGATACACTTTTGAGGTCTTTCTTCCCGAGCTGCCATGCCTTTTGAGCGCGCTAGCGGTATTCTGCTGCACCCGACCTCGTTTCCCGGTGCATTCGGCATTGGCGATCTAGGAGACACGGCTTACCAATTTATCGATTTTATGGTCGAAAGCGGCCAGACTATCTGGCAAGTCCTACCGTTGGGGACAACCGGGTACGGAAACTCCCCGTACATGAGCTATTCGGCGATTGCAGGAAATCCTCTGTTAGTCAGCCCCGAGCGCTTGGCAGCGGCAGGGTGGCTCTACCCCTCCGATTGGTACGACTTGCCCGTCTGGCAGGACATCCAAGCGCAATCGCCAGGGAAAGTGGATTATGCAAAAGCGATCGCCTGCAAAATGTACTTGCTTCAGCTAGCATTCGAACGCTTTCAAGCTGATACAAATGCCGAGCCGAAGTTAAAGTTCGCGCAATTTTGTCAGTCACAAGCAGCTTGGTTGGATGACTATGCTCTATTTATGGCGCTGTTGCATGCAAACGACGGTTGCGAATGGTCGGAATGGCAGTTTGCAGGCAGCGCCGATGTTGCCCGTCGCGATCCTGCTGCTGTTCAAGCTGCACGCCAGCATTATGGTGACGAAATTGTGTACCACCAGTTTGTTCAGTTTTGCTTTTGGCAGCAGTGGGGCGAGTTGAAACGTTATGCCAATCGCTTTGCCGTCCAGATTATGGGCGATATTCCCATTTATGTGGCCTATAACAGCGCTGACGTGTGGAGCAATCGCGAGCTGTTCGAGCTTGATGAGAAGGGGCGACCAGAACGGGTGGCAGGGGTGCCACCAGACTACTTCAGTACGACCGGCCAACTGTGGGGGAATCCCCTATACCGTTGGGATATTTTGAAAGTGACGGACTACCGTTGGTGGATCGACCGCTTTCACTATTTGTTCGAACTGGTCGATATCGTCCGGATCGATCATTTCCGCGCCTTTGAAGCATACTGGGCCGTTCCCGGTAACGAAGACACAGCCATCAACGGCAAGTGGATACCAGGGCCTGGAGACGACCTGTTCGAGGCTGTCGAGAAAGCACTCGGCAAGCTACCTGTCGTAGCAGAAGATTTAGGAGTGATTACTCCAGAAGTTGAGGCGCTGCGCGATCGCTTTGAGTTTCCTGGTATGAAAATCCTGCAGTTTGCATTTGGAGATTCAGCGGGGAATCCCTATCTGACGCACAACTATGTGCGTAACTGCGTTGTCTACACTGGCACTCACGATAACGACACCACCGTCGGCTGGTTTTACGATGGCGTGACTGAGCGCGGCTACGGCTCGTCGGAAGACGTGCAAAATAACGTACGACGCTATCTGGGTCGCCAACACATTGATGAGATTCATTGGGATTTTATCCGTTTGGCCATGATGTCGGTAGCAGATCTGGCGATCGCGCCTTTGCAAGACGTGTTTGGCTTAAACCGCGATTCGCGCATGAATTTTCCGGGAACAGTGAAGCATAACTGGGTTTGGCGTTACACCTCAGACATGTTGACTGACGAGCTCGCGCATCGCCTGGTCGACGTGACGCTGACCTACGGACGCACTCATCTTCACCAGCTTTACTTACGACGTAGAGCTTTGGCAGAGGGTACAACGCCAGAAGCCATTCAGGCAGAGCTCGACGCGCAAGAGCAGGGAGATTGAAGTATTCCCGATCTGCGCGTGGCGAACCGGTGCCGTTTCCCAGCTCCTAGATCTCAATAAACGTCATCAAGTCTGTTTCGCGATCGCTGGCGAGCGGGAATAATAGGGCAGTCACGACTCATGAAGTGGGATTATGCCGAGAAAACCCGACGAGTTCAGCGTTCACATCCTGCTGGATGGCGGCCACCGCGAAGAGGTGCGCGTCACTGGGGCGAAAGAAGTGACCAATCTGATGAATCAAATTTTTGTAGGTGGGGCAGGGGAAGATTTCATTCGCCTACCGCGCTTAATGGAGAACGAGTACCTCATCGTTCGTCCCAGCCGAGTATGCGCTGTCTCGGTTGAGGCAGTCTATGCCTCCAGCATCGACATCTAAGCGCCGCTACTCAGTTCGCTAATACCCAATGCGACTGCCTCTGTTGCTGAGCTGAAGAAGGTCGTATTTCTTTACGTTCGCCTCACTGAAAGCATCCTGTGCGATTCTGAGGGCAGGATTTTTTTCGTAATGTTAGCGTCAGTGACATTGTTTTCAGAAATGGCTCAGCAGTACACAGTTGTTATCACCGGAGCCTCATCCGGAGTTGGCTTGCAGGCAGCGAGATCGCTAGCGCAAACTGGCGATTGGCACGTTGTCATGGCCTGTCGCAATTTGGAGAAAGCTGCTGCCGCCGCCGAACGCGTTGGCATTCCTGAAGAACGTCGAACGTTAATGCACCTCGATTTGGCTTCTTTGGGCAGCGTGCGTCAGTTTGCCAAAGAGTTTCGCAATTCAGGCAGTGCTCTCGATGCTCTCGTGTGCAATGCTGCCGTTTATCTGCCGCTTGAAAAAGAGCCTTTGCGCAGCGAGGACGGCTACGAACTGAGTGTGGCAACGAATCACCTAGGGCACTTCCTGTTGTGCAATCTGATGCTGGAAGATTTGCAAAATTCCACGCTTAAGCCCGCTCGCTTAGTCATTATCGGAACCGTAACGGCAAATCCAAAGGAACTGGGAGGCAAAATCCCCATTCCGGCTCCTCCCGACTTAGGCAATTTGGAGGGATTTGAAGATGGGTTTAAAGCTCCCATCTCTATGATTAATGGCAAAAAGTTCAAGTCAGGCAAGGCCTACAAAGATAGCAAACTGTGTAATATGCTGACCATGCGCGAATTGCACCGGCGCTATCATCAAGCTACGGGCATCATTTTTAATGCACTTTATCCCGGCTGCGTCGCGGAAACTGCCCTATTCCGCCATCACTTCGATCTCTTCCAAAAGCTGTTCCCGCTTTTCCAGAAAAACATCACTGGGGGCTATGTATCGGAAGAACTGGCAGGCGATCGCGTTGCTGCTGTCGTAGCCGACCCAGCCTTTGTCAAATCCGGCGTGTATTGGAGTTGGGGTAATCGCCAACAAGAGGGCCGCGAAGCTTTCGATCAAGAAATTTCTGACGAGGCAAGCGATGCTTTCAAAGCCGTCCGTCTGTGGGAGTTGAGTGAAAAATTAGTAGGCCTCACCTAATTAGACCTCTTGCATGAATCGATAATCGCTAGGGTGAAATGGTGATTTCAGGCTTCAAATCGGTATTCGCGCAAGAAATCTATTGAACTAATACATTTAGAGCCATTTGATGGATTAGCTAAAGCACGTAATGAACCTCTTCATTTTCGGCTCAACCCAATTTGGCCTGGATGGACAACTGTTGCCAGGCAATGGTGCGATATGAACGCGCGACGATGATGTAACGGTCTGTCTGCCTGTAGGCTTTCATTCTTTGGTGTATCAACACATATTTAAGTGACTTCTAATTCTTCAAATATGGCTTAGACAGCTGTCAAGTTGCTTGAGACGTAATTGTCTAGAGACCCTGTCTCAGACAATGTTTTCATGGCTAAATCAATGGATATAGGTCAATACTCCTAACTCAATTGAGTCATATATCCTAGTCGATTTAGGAAATTTGCTTCAAGCATTGATCGATTCAAATTACATAGGATAAATGTGTTCCAAACAAGGGAACACATGAGTTACTAACTGGAGCATTCCAATGCAGATTCAACTCACTCGAAAGCAAATCATCAACACCTTCCTCATAGGAACTATGTCTCTGGCCATAGGGGGAATTCATATTCCGCCTGCTTCAGCCCAAGTAAGTCGGAGCGACTTCCGTGAAACTGCAAGGGAACTCAATTTGAGCCGATCGCAAATGCGAGAAATTGCTGGCATTATGCGCAGCTTCAACTCGGAAATAGAAGAAATTCTCACACCCGAGCAGTTCGAGCTACTACAATCCACTCGGAAACAGCAGCGGTCCCAACCCCAGACTCAAGACCCTCAGGAACTACAGGAAGAATTGAATTTGACCGATAGTCAGTCGGGACAGCTAGCGGAAGCACGCGAAGATATGATTGTAGAGCTTGAAGCGGTTCTGGCACCATATCAACTTGAAGGAATTATGGAAAAGACTGCCTTCAGCCAACTCTAAACCTATCTGCCGATCGCGATCTCAATTCACACCCCATTGCATGGCTCCTCTTAATCTGACTTAAGAGGCTAAGGGGAGCTACTTTTCAGTGTGGATCGCGCCTTCAATTTGACCCGATTCAAATGTTCGGTCTTGCCATGAACGATCGCACTTACGCCAACAATACATTGGCGACCACTACTGAAAAATTGAGTGCTCCAACACTCATCCCACCAGAGAAAATAGCACCGACAAATCGTCGTTGGCCTTGGCTTGGAGGAGTACTGACACTTGGCATACTTTTGGCCCTGGGCGGAGGAGTGGTTTTACGCCGCTCGTCTGTGCCCACCGCTATTCGCGATGCCAACAGGGCTGAGTTGCTGGAAGCGCTGACAGTACCGGCAACCCTTGAGACCCTAGCAGTTCGAGTTGAGGGCAGTGGCGCGGTCATTTCGAAAGACACCGTGAACCTCAGCCCGAAAACGACAGGTCGCCTGGAAGCTCTCTACGTCCAGCAGGGTGATCGCGTTGAGGCAGGTCAGGTTGTTGCTCGTATGGAAGTTGGGAGTTTGGCCGCTGAGCTGCAGCAGCGAGAAGCGCAACTTGCTCAGACTGAAGCCGATTACGCCATGATTTTGGCGGGTAACCGCAAGGAAGATATCCTTCAGGCTGAAGCGCGTTTGGTATCTGCTCAATCCCAAGTCGATTTGACTAAAACTCGTCTGGAGCGGTTTGAGTATCTGGCACGTGAGGGCGCGATTTCCCAAAACGATTTGGACCAGTATGCGAATGAAGCCCGCAGTTCCGTGGCCAGTTTCAACGAAGTGGAACAACAGCTTAAGGCGATCGATAGTGGCTCGCGTCCCGAAGAAATTGCGGCTGCGGCTGCGAATGTAGCGGCTGCGAAAGCACAAATTAAGGTCATTGAAACAGAACTGGCGGAAGCGAATATCCGCGCTCCCTTTGTCGGCCACGTTACCCAAACCTATGCCACTACAGGCGCGATCGTGACACCCACCACGACAGCTTCCGCCACGGCTTCTGCCACCTCCAGTTCAATTTTGGCGTTGTCATCAGGCCTGGAAGTCGAGGTCGATATTTTAGAAGCCAATATCGGCCAAATTCAGGTGGGTCAGTCGGTCGAGATCGTGGCGGAAGCGTTTCCCCACCAGGTTTTTGCAGGCCGGGTGCTGCGGATTGCTCCAGAGGCCGTCATTGAGAACAATGTCACCACATTCCAGGTTGGGGTCGAGCTGTTGACAGGGAATGACCAACTGCGTTCGGGTATGACGGTGGATGCCACCTTTACCGGCGAAACGTTAGCAGATGCCCTGATGGTGCCTACCGTGGCGATCGCTACCCAAGATGGCCAACTCGGCGTGCAGATTCCAGATAGTGAGGGGAATGCCAGGTTTCAACCCGTCACCGTCGGCATCACGCAAACAGGGAAAACTCAAATTGTGCAGGGTCTGGAAGCGGGCGATCGGATCTTCCTAGAACTCCCGCCGGAACCAAGACGTTCCCGTAGCTTCGGACCGCCTTTACCATAGCTAGCTACGTCAAAAAACTAAATCATTTGAGGTAAATGATGGGATTTAACGCTCTCGAAAACGCCAAGATGGCTGTTAAAACCCTAGCGGCCAATAAAATGCAAAGCGGCCTCACCATGCTGGGAATAATCATCGGTAATGCTTCTGTTATTGCTATGGTTGCAGCGGGAGAAGCCGCGCAAGGATTTGTCACTGCAGAATTTGAATCTTTAGGCACTAATCTATTATTTATTACCCCCGGTGACGCTCAGCGAGGGCCGCTCGCCGGTTCAGCTCAGGCAGATACTTTGACCTTAGCGGATGCGGAAGCAATTACCCGGGAGGTGGCAACCGTCAACGCGATCGCGCCTCAGAAAAATCAGCGTTTGCGCATCACGCAGGGAGCAACAGAAACTCAAGCCAATATCACGGGAACGACCCCAGAATTCCAGGTGGTTCGGGATATCCGGATGGCACGAGGACAGTTCTTGAATCCGATGGATCTCCACACCCACGCGCGGGTGGCTGTGCTCGGCAGCGAAACCGCTCAAACCTTGTTCGGGAATCAAGATCCAGTCGGGCGCAATATTCGCATTAGTAACCTAAGCTTCATGGTTAACGGCGTTGTGGAAGAGCGCGGCTCGTCATTTGGCCAAAACCAGGATGAAGTGGTTTATATCCCAATCGACGTGATGGTCAGTCAGTTGACGGGGCAGGAGGTTGGCAAAATCAGCCCAACTGTACAGGTGATTGCCGCTTCTTTAGAAAGCCCGGAGGCGACGAATGCAGCTGTTTATCAAATTAGAAATTTGCTGCGCCTCCGTCACAACATTTTGCAGGGAGCCGACGACTTTGCAGTGCAAAGTCAACAAGAATTGCTTGAAAGATCCAGCAGCATCACAGACATTCTCGTTCTAGTTCTGGGCTTTACCGCCGGAATCTCTCTGTTGGTTGGAGGGATTGGCATCATGAATATTATGTTGGTTTCGGTGACGGAACGTACCGGTGAAATAGGCCTTCGCAAAGCAATCGGGGCCACTGGAGCTGACATATTATCTCAGTTCACTATTGAGGCCGTCATCCTAGCAGCTACGGGCGGCACGATCGGTATCGGTCTGGGGTTGGTTGGAGTGGCAGGATTGACCTTGTTCAGTCCCTTGGAAGCTGCGGTCAGTCTGAGCGCCGTCATAGTTTCGTTCGTCGTGTCGGGCAGTATTGGTTTGATTTTCGGTATTGCGCCTGCCCAAAGAGCCGCCAATCTCGATCCCATTGTGGCTCTGCGAAGTTGATGAAACGCAGTTGACGAACTCCAGCAATGTAGTGCAGAGGCAGGCATCTCATGAGTCAGCTCATCCAACTCCAAAACATATCTAAAACCTATGGATTAGGCGACCTTCAGGTATGCGCCCTAAAGTCTGTTGACCTGACTATCGAGTCTGGAGAATATTGCGCCATCATGGGGCCTTCTGGATCGGGGAAGTCAACAATGATGAATACGATCGGTTGTCTCGATCGCCCGACTCAGGGCAGCTATTGGTTGGATGGCATGGCCGTCGCGCACTTGAGTGCTAAGGAATTAGCTCACGTGCGCAATCGCAAAATTGGCTTTATTTTCCAACAGTTTCATTTACTCCCCCAACTCACGGCAGTAGAAAATGTGGTTTTGCCCACGATCTACGCCGGGGTACCTACTACCGAACGAGAAGCACTTGCCACTGCAGCGTTACAACGAGTTGGTCTGGGTGACCGACTTGCCAATCGCCCCAATCAACTCTCCGGCGGACAACAGCAGCGGGTGGCGATCGCCCGCGCGATCGTCAATCAACCCAAATTACTCCTAGCCGACGAACCTACGGGGGCTCTCGATTCTCACACCACCAGGGAAGTTATGGGCATTTTTCAGCAACTCAACAATGCCGGAATGACGATCGTGATGGTGACTCACGAAGCCGATGTTGCCAGACAAAGCCAACGAGTGGTGTACTTCCGCGATGGAGCCATACTCCACGACCGCCTTTCGCCTAAAGACCTACATCGGGAACTGGCGATTGCCTAACGCAGCTAAAAACTCAGGCAGGTAAAACCAATGACATCAGCGATGAAAACCAGCCGATTTCTGGCGACTCTAGCGATGTTGGCCGTTGTCTTCACGGGATACCGCCCTGGAGATCGAGAACTCTGCGTCCCGCGCTCTCCATGGTTCGATGGCGAAGGCATAGGCTACGAGTTACTCAATCTAGCAGGCGGCGACATATGGGCAACGCGGAGCTGGACCCCAGAGGAGTATGCCGCGTTTTCATTTCCAGTTGCGTGGACTTTCTGGCGCAAAAATGATCCGCGGATCCCGTCAGCTAACCGAAGCAAATTCCTCAAGTCGCCGGGATGCGAAGATGGCCAGTACAGCTACATGCGAGCCTTTGACCGAGAATTCCTTCAGGTGGTTCAACTGTACTTGATGGATCGATCCACCGACGGTCAAGGTCTGATTCGAAAAGTTGAACTTGAGAAGTACCACGTTTTACACTACTCCGCTGGCCGCACGGTCAGCATTCTCCAGAGTCCGACCGGCGAGCGATTCATCGGCGTGAGCAGAAGCCTGGAGCGGTCGACGGAACGCCCGACGCTGCCTGAGAATTGGACTCTTGCAGAGCACCTATTGACCGAGGAACTTCGGATCGATCTCTTAGGACGCGTAAGCGTGCTGCGTCTAGATAATGAAGACTCTTACCAAGGACCGCTCTCGGAGACGATCAACTTATGAATTACAAGCAACAAGGGCTACTCTCGGCAAACTTTCTATGCTGAAGAATATGTTATTCCATCAACACTGGACTGGGAGCTTATCCTGCCATAAGGCATCTAGGATGAGGACTTGCGTGACTAGGTATATTCAATTTTGTAACGATAAAGTAGAGTCTGCTTTAAGCAATGTCTTCCCAAAGACTAGAGGAAATCCCTGGTGCTAGGAGGCAAACCTAAGTGGTACTGAAATCGCCATTCTCCTATCGGTTATTCTCGGTTCGCGTAGCCGCCGGACCCTTGCGATCGCTGCTCTATGTTGAGTGGATTTTGCTCAGCATGGGAGCATTAGTTGGACTAACTGCAGCAGTGCTCCATCAGGCATTTCAAATTCCTTGGCTGGAGCTGAATTTATATGGCGCGATCGCCATCATGGGGCTTTATCTGCCGCTAACTCAACCACGGGCTAAGCTCCTCTACACCGGGATCGAGCTCGGCATCTTCGGTATTTTGGTTTTGCGTTGCCTCGATAATCCGCTGATGATGCGGATGGTTCCGCTCCTGGGACTAGTTATCGCGATCCGAAGCTGCCAAATCTTTCATACACGAGGGCGATTAGTAGTTGCAGCTATCACTCTCGGCCTGCACTTATTTGCCTCGCTGACTTTGGGTCGAACAGCCATTAATGAAAACCTGCTGTCTCGGCTCGCATCGACACCAGAGACTTGGCAAGTAAGCGTGTTTCAAACTAATGTCATTATTCTCTTTACCTTGACATTACTCTTTGTCTTTTTGCTAGTAGATGCTTTGCTCAGCGTCCATCAGAATCAACAAAAACTGGCGATCGCTCACACTCAGTTGCAACACTATGCAGCTCAGGTTGAAGGGCAAGCAGCATTCCAGGAGCGCAATCGCATTGCTCGCGAAATCCATGACTCACTTGGACATTCCTTAACAGCTCAAACAATCTTGCTAGAAAACGTCCTTTTATTTTGGGAGCATGATGATGAACGTGCGAAAACTTATCTTCTGGAAGCCAAAGATTCCTCTTACCAAGCCCTTAAAGATGTTTCTCGGGCCGTTTCTGCCTTGCGCGACTCTCCCCAACTCGATAAATCTTTGCAGACAGCCATTACCGAACTGATTGATAAAGTCTGTCAATCTACCCTGATAAAGCCAGAAACGGAGATTCAGATTTCCGCACCGCTGCCCGACGAACTCAGCCTAGCTGCCTACCGGATCGTGCAAGAAGCACTCACCAATGCGGTGAAATACAGTCAAGCCACCCAGCTATCCGTACAGCTGTCCACCAAACGGCAGAGCCTTCACGTGCAAGTGCTAGATAATGGCAAAGGGTTCGACCCCAGCAAAAACACGACCGGTTTTGGCCTACGAGGAATGAGAGAACGGGCGATCGCACTGGATGGAACCTTTCAAGTCTGGAGTTCGCTTGGAGCTGGCTGCCGCATTAGTGCAGTCTTGCCCTTGCCCGAGTCACTGGACTATTCCGCCTAGAGATCTGACGGGGAAATCTAAGGAGGCGAAAACGATGATTCGCGTCTTACTAGTGGATGACCAAACCATCATTCGACAAGGCTTGGCCAATCTTCTGGAGAATCAACCCGATCTACAGGTGGTTGGCGATGCCGCTAATGGTCAGCAGGCGATCGATCTCGTCCAGACCCTCTACGGAACTCCGAACCAACCCGATGTGATGTTGATGGACATACGGATGCCTGAAGTGGATGGCGTCGCAGCCACTAAGCACATCTGTGCTGACTTTCCAGAGGTGAAAATCATTGTGCTCACGACGTTTGACGACACTGAATACGTGCAGCAAGCCATGGGTTGGGGAGCAAAAGGCTATTTGCTCAAACAAACGCCCATTCAAGAATTAGCCACTGCCATTCGAGCCGTTTATCAGGGCTATACCCACATGGGGCCTGGTCTCTTCGAAAAAACAATAGGATCTCCTCAAACACGAGACGCACCTCCTGTTCCCTCAGAAGTCACACTTCCCGAAAATTTACGATCGCTCTCTCCACGCGAACGAGAGGTGCTTCAAGCGATCGTTGCTGGCCTCAGTAACCGCGAAATTGGTGAAAAACTCTTTATCTCCGAACGCACGGTTCGGAACCACGTCACCAGTATTTTGAGTCAACTCCAGCTGCGCGATCGGACTCAAGCAGCTTTATACACCAGTCAATATTGGCCTCAGAGTGTTCGCTGAGCCTCAACTATTGCTCTTGACGTTTTAGTTAGGACACAGAGACCGTGACTGCGCCTTGACGGCTGCTATATCTTGAGACTCGGAGTTTTCAGAAAGTTAGCGAGCCTATGGTAGAAGTCGCGCAAAAGAGAATGGCGAGATTCCCCTCAAAGTCAATAGCAGCCGTTGGTGGCAAAGCCCTCAGGCTCTCAAGTTGTCAAATCCACTCCATATCTAGGCTACAGCTTGCCGCGACCACTTTTTGTCCCGGTACCTTGCTATTCAATTTCGCCCGATCCAACTGCAATAGCGGTCATTCTAAATTTATTCGGGTAGTGCAACGAGGTTTCAAGCATTGGTGGAGGTGCTATCTTTCTTCTTCCTAAGCATCGAGTCATCGATACCCTTCAGCTGCTTCGCCCAGTCTCGCTTCTACAGCACGTCTACTGCACGTTTCAGATAATCTTCCGGTAGGCTACCAGGCCATCGCTCTCTGGTTTCTGTGACTTTCAAATCTTAGAGTGTTGACAGACTGTTCAGGAACAGTCCACCAATACAGGCTGAACCAAGCGCCCACATGAGCGATCGCGCCCAAGGCCAATCTGCTACGTAGCAAATGGAATACAGCAGTCGCGCCGCTAAGAACATCACCGCCAACTGTGCTGCCCAAACCGAAACATTGCCGATGACATAGCAAGTTAGCGCTGCTGCCGCGAACAGCATAAATGCCTCAAAGGAATTCTGATGCGCCCACGTCGCCCGCTGTGCGAAGGGGGGTAGCTGGTCAAACATCGCGCGTGGCGTGCTGGGCTGATAGCCGAGTTGCAAGCGAGCGACACTAACCCAGCCGAACGGGACGTAGATGAGGAATCCGGCGATCGCGATGCAGTAAAGCAACACAGTCGCAGGGGCGAGACCGAGAGGCAGCGTATCGAGAGACAACGCGTCGAGGGAAAACATAGCGGGTGGCTCCGAACGGGAAGAAGGTTTTATGATTACTTAAGAACTTAACAGTAATTAACATAGCGTGCGTTTGCATCTCTGCTGCACTCCGGGGCTTCCTTGCTCACCTTTCACACTCGCTCGCACTTCACACTCCGATTGTCGTCACTCGTTTCGCGCTATGGACATGTCTTTCCCACCTGCTATCCAGGCCATCTTTACCTTCACTCACCCCGTCTTGATGTGGGGCATGCTGGGGATAGGGCTTTACGCTCTCAAGCTGGGCTGGCAAGCTCGACGCATTCGCTCGACTAGAGGCGAAGAACGTAAGAAACTCGCACGGGCTAAACCAGGTCAAAAGCATTTCAAGATTGGTTCCCTTTATCTCATGCTCGTTGTCATTGGCACTGTCGGCGGTATGGCCGTTACGTATGTCAACAACGGGAAGTTATTCGTCGGTCCTCACTTGATAGCTGGATTGGGCATGATGACTGTGGTCACCTTCTCGGTCTGCCTCATCCCTTTTATGCAGCAAGGAAAGCAATGGGCTCGGGACATCCACGTCGCCTCTAATGTGCTTATGGTAGGCATTTTGGGCTGGCAGGCCGTCACCGGGATGCAGATCGTGCAGCGCATTCTCGAATAATCTTTAGGGCGCAACGAGCATTCCATAACTCTTGACGTTTTAGTTTGGGCACGGAAGCACTGACTGCGACTGAGTTCTGGATAGCTAACACATCCATGCAGCTCGGCGGCTGCCGCACACCGAAATATCTGACATAAATCTTCAAGGCTTGGATGTTCATTTCTCAGCCTTCGAACTGGGTAAAGTCGGACTGTTCGCATACCGAATTGCTATGAAAATTCGAAACCTTTATGGGAAACGCTACATCCCTGCAGTCTTGCTATTTGTCGGACTTGCAGCAGGAGGATACTTGTTGGGGCCGAGATCGCCCAGTTCCCCTGCACTCAAAACAATTCCTCCACTTCCACAGCATCCTCGCATTCGAGTCCTCTTTAACCACACTCGCTCCAGCACCTTTACTGACTCATACCGCGATATCGAACGTCATGGAGACGACCTGGAAACCGCTATTGTCGAAGCCATTAGCCAAGCGCAAATCTCTGTCGCGATCGCGATCCAGGAATTAAACTTGCCCCGCATTGCCCGCGCCCTGGCCGCACGCCACGCAGCCGGAATAGACGTGCGGCTGATTATGGAGAATACCTACACGCGGCGCTGGTCAGCTCTATCCCCAGATGAAGTCAGCAATCTGAGCGAACGCGATTTAGAAAAGTATCGCGAATTTCATCAGTTAGTCGATCGCGATCGCGACGGACGACTGACCGCATCGGAGCTGAGCGATCTCGACGTAATGACGATTTTGGAGGAGGGTGGCGTCCCCTGGCTAGAAGATACGGCAGATGGTTCGCGTGGTAGCGGCCTCATGCACCATAAGTTCGTCATCGTTGACAACCGGGCAGTGATTACCAGCTCGGCTAATTTCACCCTCAGCGGCCTCATTGGCGACCTGCACTCCCCTGACAGTCGCGGTAACGCCAATCACTTGCTCTTGATTGACAGTCCCGAACTCGCAGCGGTTTACCGTCGAGAATTCGAGTTGATGTGGGGTGACGGTCCGGGCCAATCAGCGAACAGTCTCTTTGGCGTACAAAAGCCTGAGCGTCCGGTAAGCAAAATCGAAATCGCAGACGATGCCACAGTTACCGTGCACTTTTCCCCAGCAGGAGCCGCAACTCACTACACCAAAACTAGCAATGGCGCGATCGCCGCCGCCCTCGGACAAGCAACGCAAAGCATCGATCTAGCTCTGTTTGTCTTCTCAGATGGGAAATTATCCGACCATTTGAGGGAATTGAAGCAACAGCGCAGCATCACTCTGCGAGGCACATTCGATCCCGGCTTCGCTTTCCGCGACTACAGTCGCACTACCGATATGTGGGGCGTACGGCTGACTCCCGACTGCCAGGTGGATCGCGATCGCCAACCCTGGCATCCTCCAGAAGCAACACTCGGTACGCCCAACCTGTTCCCTACAGATAAGATGCACCACAAATTTGCTCTTATCGATGCTGCATTGCCTGCAGCTACGGTCATCACCGGCTCGCAAAACTGGAGCCCCAGCGCCAACCGCCATAACGATGAGAATGTCGCGATCGTTCGTTCTCCCATCGTTGCCGCGCACTTCGCCCGCGAGTTCGATCGCCTGTATTCCACCTCCATAGTGGGCGTGCCACCTTTTCTGGTGGAACGAGCTCGAGCCGATCTCGATCGCTGCGGTCCTATCCCCGTTAAGTCCCGGTTCGTTAACCTCAACACTGCTACCACTGACGAGTTAGCCACCCTCCCAGGTATCGGTCCAACCTTGGCCGCACGCATTATCGACGCTCGTCCGATTCGCTCTTTGCGCGATCTCGACGATATTGAGGGCATCGGTCCCGCAAAGCTAGAGAATTTGCGCCACAAGGTGACCTGGTAGTAGATGATGACGCATCTGGACTTTCCCGAGAGCTTTTAGAGCACTCAGCGCTTACACAACCACCCGGTTTCCTCGTGAATATCGCACGAGAGTCGGAAATCAGAGAACGTGCCCGACTATTGTTACAGCCGAGAGTATCGAGAAGCGAGATTTTGGCTGAACTTATGGCAGTGAGAGGGAGAAGTTATCGCCCCACAGCTTTACATTTCGCAATGTATTGCGTTACATTTGTGGCATCATCCTTTCTTTCTCAAGGACTTTTTCAATGACAACTCTCATCCAGCGTCGCGAAAGCGGCAACGTCTGGGAGCAGTTCTGCGACTGGGTCACCAGCACCAACAACCGCCTCTACGTAGGCTGGTTCGGCGTGTTGATGATTCCCGCTCTACTCGCAGCTGCAACCTGCTACATCATTGCCTTCGTCGGCGCTCCTCCCGTTGATATCGACGGTATCCGCGAGCCCGTGCAAG
>JBCBVC010000037.1:0-29319 GCA_039817845.1 Cyanobacteria bacterium J06642_2 | reverse complement strand
GGGTCTGAAGCAAGCATTCCACTCACTCGTTACAGTCGTGAATGCTATTAAGTGCGTGACATGCTCTCAAGCCAAGAAACAAAATGTTCAATTTGAGTTTTCTTGGGATGATCGTGTTGATGCACGGCATAAAAACTGAATCCGTCTAATTCAATATTAAAGGGCTGAACCAAGAGCCCACTGGTTAAATCGTCCGCCGCATGAATATTGCTACACAAAGCAACTCCCTGACAATTAATTGCAGCCTGAATGGCAAGAGTTTCGCCGGTAAACTTGAGACCTCGCGTTGCATCAACCGTTGTCAATCCTGCGAGATCTAGCCATTTTTGCCAACTAGGTTGGTCGGTTCCACTGTAATTGACCCATTCGCAGTGCAAAAGTGTATGGTTAGCTAAATCTCTTGGTTCCTTCAATGGTTTGCTCTGCATTAACTGAGGACTACAAACAGGTATAAATGCATCGGAGAACAGTTCTTTCGATACGAGGTCGGGATAGTTGCCTCGCCCGTAGCGGATTGCCATATCAACTGTGCGAGCATTTAAATCGACAACCACTACAGACGTACGCAATCGAATATCAATATCTGGATGGGCCGCCTGAAATTTAGGTAAGCGCGGAATTAACCACTTAAACGCAAAGTCATTAATTAAGGTGACGGTCAGTTCCGTTATGGATTGCTCCTGCTTTAGGTTTGCTAATGCTGCTGCAAAGGTATCGAATCCTTCGCGCAAAACGGGATAAAGATGTTGTCCGGCTTCTGTTAGGAGTAGAGGGCGAGGTCTACGCCTGATGAAGAGTGGAATGCCTAAGTTCTCCTCCAGGCGTTTGACTTGATGGCTAATTGCAGTAGGTGTAACGTCTAGCTCTTCTGCAGCTCTTTGAAAGCTCATGTGTCGAGCTGCAGCTTCAAAAGCTCGCAATGCATTTAGAGGAGGAAGATCGCGCATCGATCGCTTCAAGCTGAATTTTTCTCATGTTAATCCTGACAAAATTGATTTTGCAAACTTCAGAAGCTTCTGATTACACTGGGGGCGTCAAGTTCGATACGAGCATTTCTGGTACGAGTTCGGTGTAGCAACTGGTTTGCACTCGAGCTGAACTCTTTGGCCAGCATTGCACTGTGATGGTCTCGAACGCAGACAAACGGCATGCGACCGTTGTTGGGAAATCTCGTTAATTGAATGATATAAGCCTGCTCCAACGCTGATGCTTGGAGACGGACACCTTGTCGCTTTTCCTGATTTTGTCAGTGAGGTTATCTGTGATGAAACCATTGAAGAGTTTGCTAAATGTAGCTTCGATCTCGTCATTTTGCCTCGTATCCAGCATGGCTGTTTACGCTGGAGTTAAGAATGTCGATCTTGGCGGACAAAACTTAGAAAGCATTGCTGTCAACCAAGCAGCGCTTTATCCAGAAGGGATTGAGTATGACGGCGATCGCCAACGATTTTTGCTCAGTTCCGTCCGAGAAGGCACGGTTTACGAAGTCTTGGAGAATGGCGACGTACAGCCATTCATTCAGGACGAACGGTTGGTTTCGAGTACTGGCATTCACATCGATCGCCAAAGAAACCGCATCCTGGTACCTAATTCTGACTATGGAGTCAGCCTAAAGTCGACGCCGGATACGCTGGACAGTTTGGCGGCTTTAGGCATTTACGACCTGGAATCAGGGGATTTGATTACATACGTCGACCTCGACGATCTACGCCCTGGTGGAGATCACTTTGCGAACGACGTTGCGGTAGACGATGTCGGTAATGCGTACGTTTCAGATAGCTTGTCTCCCATCCTGTACAAAGTAACGCTGGAGGGAGAAGCGTCGGTTTTTCTCGAGAGCGATCGCTTTGTGGGCAATGGTTTCAATCTCAATGGGATTGTTTATCATCCGGATGGCTACCTGCTGGTGGCGAAAAAGAGCGAAGGTGCGCTATTCAAAGTGCCGATTGATAATCCGGAAGCGTTTAGTGAAGTGCAGGTCGATCGCAAGTTTGTCGGTACGGACGGACTCGTTCTTGCCGGTGGAAAGGAACTGGTGGTCATTACTAATCGGGCAGGCGACACGGTGTCGAATGAAGTGTTTGCGCTCAAGAGTGAGGATGGCTGGCAATCGGCGGCCATCTCCGATAGCTACGAATCTGACGACGACTATCCCAGCACGGGGACGATTCGGGACGGGAGAATCTACGTTATTAAGGGGCAACTCCATACCTACACGCCGGCAACGACAGACTTTTTCCAGCAGTTCGAGATCGAACAGATCGGGTCTTTCCCCAGCTGATGCGTCGTCGTTCCCTGCACGTTGTGGGGTTTTCCTCCCATGAGTCACGAACGGCTTTGGTTGCGTCGCCGAGCCCTGAGTTTACTGGGCGGCTTCGTCGGTAGCGCGATCACTGGAAGTCTCCCTCGCTCCGAGTCAGCGATCGCGAAACCCGCGCGCTCTGCTGATGCCGAACGAAGGCAAAGTTCTGCCCTAGCATCAGCAGAGTTATCGCAAGCAGGTCTCCCAGTTGCTCTGCAGGCTGTATTCGAGCAGAATCATGCGCCGGATGCCTTGTTCGTAGCATTGATGCCCGCTGTGGTTGACGCGCTGCAATGCGATCGCTGTTTTCTGTTTTTGCGAGACCCGCAGCGACAGTTGACCCGCATTACTCACGGATACAGTCGCTATCCACGTCGACCGACGATGGTTCAGACCCGTTGGAATCGAGACTCGCCAGATTTGAACGCTAAAGATCCGCTGACGGCCTCTGCTTATCGCTCGCCCGAGGCTCACTTTATCGAGGATATCGAGACTGCCGCGCCTGGTACGTTGAACCTCACCCTCGAACGCTCGGTATTTGGGCATCGAGCTTTGGTCCACGCCCCCATCTACCACCAAGCCATGTTTTATGGCGTGTTGGAGCCTTGCATGTTCGACGTTCCTAGAGTGTGGACGGAGCGAGATCGTGAAATCATTCTCGCGCTTCAGCAAGTGTTGGGGGAACCCGTCGTTCGATATCTGCGCGATCGAAAGTGGGCGTCTTAACTTGCGAACGAAGCACGTTGCTAATGCGAACGTCGCTCCTTCAGAAGCAACGCCTCGATTTCAGCTCGTCGACCCAAGCTCGGCTGCGCTCCTGCCCGTGTCACGGCGATCGCCCCCGCTGCATTGGCGAAACGAATCGCCTTGTCTAGCTCGGCCCCTTCCACCAAGCGAGCCGCTAACGCACCGCAGAATCCATCTCCAGCCGCAGTGGTATCGATAACGTCAACTGGAAACGCGGGTTCATATCCTTCACCGCGCTCCCCAGCCCATGCAATCCCTGCGCCGCCCAGCGTAACAATGACAGACTTCGCACCGCGATCGCGGAGCTGACAGGCTACCTCGATGGCCATAGTGCGATCGCGAGCCAGATCGCTTGCTGCCGTGACACCGCCAATGGCAGCAGCTTCGACCTCGTTAACAACCAAGTAACTAACTTTAGCGAGCAGCGCGTCAGATAAAGGACGAGCAGGAGCCGGGTTGAGCAACACGGGCACGCCAGCAGCAGCAGCAGTGTCAATCGCAAGGCAAGCCGTCTCAAACGGAATTTCCAGCTGCACGAGTATCGTGGCAGCTGTCCGGATTGCGTCGAGGTCCACGCAATCCGAACGGTAGCGACCGTTTGCGCCTGCACTAACAACGATATGGTTTTGACCGCGATCGCTGACCGCAATTAAGGCTAATCCAGTACTGCCAGGAGATGACAGCAACGTATCCGTGGCAATCCCTTCAGCCTGCAACGCCGCTTTCACCTGAGGGCCGAAGCTGTCGTCTCCCACGGCTCCTAGCATCTTCACGTTTGCACCCGCGCGTGCAGCGGATACGGCTTGATTCGCACCTTTGCCGCCGAAAAACTGGGCATAATCTCCTCCCAGCACCGTCTCGCCAGCAACGGGTAGCTCCGGGACGCGCACGACGATATCGATATTGAGGCTGCCTACTACCGCGATCGCATTTCGGTCAGACATAGCAGTTTGCCACAACGACAAGGGAACTCAGCCAGGCATTACAGACTGCCGATCGCTGCCACCAACCCGCCAATCTCTTCTGGGGTCGTAAAGTAATGCACGGACGCGCGCAAGCACACCGGATCGGCCATCGACCGAATGAGAATCTGCTTTTGCTCTAACGCCGATTCCACCTCAATCGGATCGCGATTCGCCACATTGAAGGCCACCAGTCCAGCTTTTGGTGGCGATGCCGACAAGCAAGTTACGTCTGGCAGCGCGTTCAGCTTTTGCCAAAGCACTTCCGCCAGCTCGACTTGACGTGCGAAGCGATCTCCAATCGGAGCAAAGCCATCGTGAAACGCGATCGCGGCCTGCCAAGCCATATAGAGCGGATACGCGATTGTCGCGACTTCAAACTGTTCCGCGCTGCGATCGGGGGCGTAGGTGTATCGCCAGCCCGTGTAGGTGGGTTGGAGGTGCTGTTGGCCGCGTTCAGAGACGTAGAGCGCGCCAACCCCAGCGGGGCCGCAAAACCATTTGTGTCCGGCAAATGCATAAAAATCTACGCCCAGTGCCGGTAAGTCGATCAGCATGACTCCAGCCGATTGGGCCGCATCGCTGTGCAGCATCACGCCGCGATCTAGACAACATTGGGCCAGCTCCGCCAACGGCATGACCCGACCCGAATTCCACAACACGTGACTAATCAGGGCCATGCGGGTGCGCGGCGTCAGGCTTTGCGCTAGGACCTCAACAGGATTTTCAGCCCACATCAGATTGCAGGTATCAGCTTCAATGCCAAACCGCTCCTGCAGCTGTTTCACAATATGCCAGACGCCGTAATGTTCTGCATCAGAAAGCAGCACGCGATCCCCTGGTTTCCAGTCCAGTCCCCACAGCGGTACGTTCATGCCGTGGGTCGTACTTTCCGTCAGCATGACCCGTTCTGGCACGGTACTGAATTGAGCGGCGATCGCGCTCCGCACGGATTGCATCCGCTCGATAATCCAGTCGTTGGCTGCGCGTGAAAATGGCCCGCAGATCTCGATATAGCGATAGGCAGATTGAAGCTCGTCCCAAGCTGCGTCAGGCAATACGCCCTGACCGCCGAAGTTGAAATAAAGCTTGTCGCGTAAACCGGGGACGTGGCGGCGCAAAGAGGCGATCGCGGCCGGATTAAAATTCATCGTTAAATGAATCCGCTGCTGCAGCCCGATCCTGACGCGAGCCCAGTAAATCGAGGCGATCGACCCGAATAACGGGCTTTTGTCGATCCTCGCCAGTCGAGCGATCTTTCCAGCGATCGAACTTGAGCGCCCCCGTAATGCCGATCAAACTGCCCTTACGCACGTACTCTCCAGCAATCTCAGCCGTCCGACCCCAAATCTCCAGCTCGAACCAATTCGGGGCGTCGTCACCCTTGCGCCGTCGATTGACGGCCATCGATACATTGCAGACTACGTTCCCCGACTCGAAATAGCGCAGTTCAGGGTCGCGTCCGGCTCGTCCGACTAAGGTGACGACATTAAGGCTCATAACAGTTTCACTCGCGTTCGCAATAGCTTGTTTGAGCTTACTGCGCGGGGTCTCAAACGCGAGTAGATTTAAGCTTCTTTTGGCGTTACCCGTGCGTCATGGAGAAATGTACTTCTGAACCACTGTCCATCCCGACCAACTGACCCAGACCAATGCCACCATCAGCGTGGCATTCAAGCTCAGGTGCAAGGGCCTCGCCCACGGGCGCAACGGATGAATGCGATGAGCCGACCAGGCTGAGGCCAATACCAGTCCCACCACCGTCAAACCAGCGGGTAAGTGCCAGGAATGGCCCAAGCTGCCAAAATGCCCCAGCGTCCCGACAATGCCGATCGCCAACAGCAATCCCACCAGCCCCACCATGATCCAGCCGACGAACACGTGTAGCGATCGCAGTTCTTTCCACGGTACGAAGGCCGGAGCAACGCGTCGGGAGCGTAACCGCCATCCCAGAATTCCCTGTACGGCATAGGCAAGGAGGGTAAATCCCATCGCCCAAGCTGCGATGCGCCACAACCAGAGAAACGATGGCAGATGCACGGGGAGCGCCTCCCGATTGTGAGGACCTAAACTGATGCGAGTGTCAAGGCTCAGAGCGCCAGCGTGCGCCGCTTGCTGACCATCTGATAAACCTCCATCACGTCACCTTCTTCCCACTCGTGGAATTTGTCGATATTAATACCGCACTCGAAGCCCGAGGCCACTTCTCGCACGTCTTCCTTAAAGCGCTTGAGGGAGTCGATCCGACCTTCGTGTTCTACCTCGCCATTGCGACGAACTCGGACGAAGGCGTTGCGTACCACTTTGCCCGACTGGACGTAGCAGCCCGCGATCGCCCCCTTGCCAATCGCAATGACCTGGCGCACTTCCACTTGACCGAGAGGCTCTTCCACTTCCTCCGGCTCCAGTAGGCCTTCCATCGCCCCTCGGATATCCTCCAGCAGGTTGTAGATGATGTCGTAGCTGCGCACGTCCACCCCTTGGCGATCCGCAGATGCCTGCGCGCCGGGGGCCAGTGACGTGTTGAAGCCGATCACGATCGCTTCACTAGCTGCTGCCAAATCCACGTCAGTCTCGGAGATTTCGCCTGGTGCAGCCAGCAAGACGCGAATTTGCACTTCGTCATTAGGCAGCTGGTTGAGCGAGCTCAGAATTGCTTCTGCTGAACCCTGAACGTCGGCTTTAAGGATAATATTCAGCTCCTTGAGCTGACCTTCCTGAGCTTGAGCGGACAAACTGCCTAGGCTGACACGCCGCGAAGCCATGGCCTGCTGCAAGCGAGTCTGACGTTGTTCGTTTGCACGGGCATCGGCTACTTGACGAGCCTCTTTCTCGTCGGGATAGGCATCGAATTCGTCACCCGCCGCCGGGACTTCGTTCATACCTAAGATTTCGACCGCAGAAGACGGTCCGGCCTCTGTCACGCGCTGACCGCGATCGTCCACCATGGCCTTGACACGCCCGAGCGTTGAGCCTGCTACGACCGTATCGCCGACACGCAGGGTGCCATTCTGAACCAGCATCGTGGCTACTGGGCCTCGCGCTTTATCCAAATTGGCCTCGATCACGGTACCTTTTGCTGGACGATCCGGGTTGGCTTGCAGCTCGCCTACCTCAGCGACCAGCAGCAGCATCTCTAACAGATCGTCGAGGTTCTGCTTAGCCAGCGCGCTAACGCCAACCATTGGCGTATCGCCGCCCCATTCCTCCGGCATTAGACCCCGTTCGGCCAGTTCCTGCTTAACGCGATCTGGATTAGCTGTTTCTTTGTCTATTTTGTTAACGGCAACCACGATCGGTACTTCTGCAGCCCGCGCGTGACTGATGGCTTCCATGGTTTGAGGTTGAACTCCATCATCTGCAGCTACTACCAAAATGGCGATATCGGTGACTTTGGCTCCGCGCGCCCGCATGGCGGTAAAAGCTTCGTGACCAGGAGTGTCTAAGAAGACCACTCGCTTTGATTCGCCTTCGTGACTTAAATCGACGTGATATGCGCCGATATGTTGCGTAATGCCACCCGCTTCTCCTGCTGCCACCTTGGTGGCGCGAATGGCATCGAGCAGCGTAGTTTTGCCGTGATCGACGTGGCCCATGATGGTTACGACTGGCGGTCGCAACGTCAAATGCTCGATATCGCCCAAATCGAGCATTTCGGTCTTCTTCGCCGCTGCTTCTTCATCTTTGAGTTCGATCGCCACCTCTAGTTCTTCGGCCACTTTCTCAATGGTAGGAATATCAAGGGTTTGATTGAGATTGACCATCAAGCCCTTCAAAAACAAGATCTTGATAATTTCTGCACCGGGAACGTGTAGGCGATCGGCTAGTTCCTGCACGGTTAAGTTACCTTCCAACTCCAATAACTCGGGTTTAGTAGGCTCGAGCTCGACCGGACGTGTAGATCTCGGGGCCGACGATCGCTGCCCTGCCATCTGAGGCCGAGGCCGCTTTCGCGCAGCGGGCTGTTGCGGGGTGTGGGTTGACGGTGGCTTAGCTGTGGGCCTCGGTAGGGGTTTAAGTGCATCTAATTCAGCCTGCTTAGCCGCACTCAGTGTGGTCTCAACCACCTCTAAGTTGTCATCGCCTTCCTCCGCGCCCCCAGAGCGGCGACGCTTTTTCTTCGCCTGCGTGCGCGAGGGCGGTCGCAATAATGCTGCCATATCATCGTCCACAGCAGACTCTGATTTGCGTCGAGGAGCTGCAGCACTTCGGGTGGGCCGTTTTGGCGCATCGCCTAAAACTGGAAACGCAGGGAGGTTCTCGGGCAGATTCACATCGGCGTCGAGGGTGGGCTTGACAGGAGATTCTGCTAATTTGCTTTCTTGCGTAGCCTTGCGGACATCTTTAGCGCGGATGGGGGGACCCACCAGTTCCAGAGCGGGTTTACTCGGCGGTGCGGGTTTAGTGGGAGTGGATGTACCGCGATTGCCATCAGCGCGAGTTGGCCGCGTGATTGACGTAGCGCGAGTCGGTGGAGTACCTGCGTTTGGACGAGTGGGCGAACCGACGAGCTGCGGTCGGGATTGAGATTTGGGTGGTGAGACTACTTGTTGTTGAGGTTTCTGCATTGGCCGCGCGCGTTCTCCCGAAACGCTCGACTTCTCTCCTGGCGAACGATCGACCGCATTAGGGCGCTCTCTTATGGGCCGAGCGACAGGCTTGGCCAGCTGACGAGCCGGAGTCGGTGTTTTCGGAGGATTAGCAGGGGAAGCCGCCTCGCTTCCTACTGATTTGGACTGAAGTGGTTTGGGTTCGAGGGGACGAGACTCTTGGGCCGGACGGGCAGAGACGGGCTGTTGAGGCTCGACCAGTAGCCGCTGAGACGTGGGTGACTTCAGCGTTGGAGCCGGACGAGTCGCAGATGGAGAGCGGGGTGGCTGTGGTCGAGAGGAGGGCTTTATCCCACCTGAGGGCGATTCAGTCGCGTCAGATTCCTGAGTAGAAGCTCCGCCACGGCCGGCTCCATTGCCTTCAAGCCGGGCAGGAGAAACGATCCGACTTGGAGGAGTGATCGGCGCTGGAGCAGTTCCTTCACTGGGAGGCCGAATGTCGAGAATTTGAGGACCCGCAGCTGCTTTAGCTGACCCTTGTTTTTTCAAAGGCGGACGCTCCTGAGCACGAGAAGGAGTGGCGATCGCTGCTTTCTTGAGCTCAGTCCGCAAACGCTCAGCGTCTTCGGTGGAAATCGTACTGCTATGACTCTTAAATGCAATTCCCAAACGCACGCAGGCATCGAGGACTACATCATTTCCCAAGCCCAATTGACGAGAAAGATCGTAGATGCGAATTTTAGCCTCATGCTTGGACATAGCGTTCGAAGACGTTGGAATTACGGTCATACAGTCAGGAGAGAGAGAAGCGTAAGCGTTGGTGTGAGAAGCGAGTGGAAAAGATGGCTCGAATGAGCGCCTCTTCTAGGGTAGTGGCAGAGGTGGTGGGCTATCAACGTTTGCGGCTCACGGAACCAAACTGCGCTCCAATTTCGTACGTACCCACTTGGGACGAAACTACCTCAGTATCGAGCAGTCTGCATTGCGAGAGAAGATTTATCTAGCCAGAACACGCACCTTGATGGAGACATTGAGAGCCTGAGACAATCCCAGTGTGATGTTGACGCTAATTTGCAATCGACTTGTGAAGATCCAGGCTTGTAAAGATCCAACTGGCGATCGAGCCCTCAGGTCTTAGGGCTACCACGCACTTGCAACAGTGGGTTCGAGACGTATCAAGTTCGCCCTCAGGCTGAACTCAACTCTCGCCACAGCTGCTCGTAGACGTAGTCGGGTACTGGAACGCGCAGGGCTTTGTCGAGTCGCCGCTTTTTGTGCGCTGTGTGCATGCATTCGGGCTGACGACACACGTAGGCCGAGCGGCCCATGCCAATCTGAAATCGTACGACTGACGAGGACGATAGCCTGACGACTCGAAGTAATTGGCAGCGAGGCAAAAGCGTTCGGCAACTAACGCAGCGGCGGAGAATATCTCGGGGAATGTAAGTACCTCTCTACATCAAAAACAATGAAATCGTAAAGGAGTTGTTGCGAGTGAGAAACGCTAACCCGTTTGACGAGCGCGGAGGAGAGTGCGAGCTTGGGGTGCTATCTTAGCATCTTGACCGAGGTAGTAGGAACGTGGCAGCTAGCAACTTGTGTTTGAGCGTTCGTGGAGTTGGCTTTTCACCTCAGTTGGCTTTTTCCTTCAAATCGACGACGCACTCCGGGTATGAATTATCCAGGATATGCTGGCGGTGATATGCGTTGGTGGAGGTAGAGAGTCTTGATACGGGTTCTGACTGGGTTGGTAGCAAGCTTAAGTGTCGGGGTCATGATCTGCCCCGTCTGGGCCCAATCGGAGCAGACATCACCCACACCAGACGTACCTGCCTCGGAGGAGACAACTCCTCCCACTGCTGGCGATGCAGCGAGTTCTCCGAGTCCATCATCAACTCCTGAGACTTCCGAACCGCTTGCTGCTGAAGATGTTACTGCCGAACAAGTGAAGCAGTTAGCCCGATCGCTCCTCGCTATCCAACCACTGTTGGTGCAGGCAAACGACGAAATTTTGCAGGCAACTTCGCCTGCTAAGCAGCAAGACATCGAGCAAGCGTTCGAGGCAGAAGCAGTAAAGATTATTGAACAGCAGGGGTTGACCGTAGAGGCATATCGACAAATGTTAATGCTGGCTAATGGCGATCGCGAGTTCAAGCAACGCGTAGCTCAACAGCTAGACGAGCTGCAACGCGATGCTGCAGCGCAACCAGCTAATGACGCTCAGTCGACTAGCGACCCTGAGCCTACAAAAGCTGAGTAAATGCTCGCATCTTGTTGAGCTGAGTATATGTGCTCTTGACGATGCGCTCGGGTTAGGAGCCTCAGAAATTGAGGTAGTCTGAGATAAATTCGCTGCAATCATCTTTCAGAGATGACAGCAGCATGAAACGACAGATGTATCCCCGAAATCGAGCGCGTCTGAATTATGATTCAACTGACTGAAGCTGCCATTCGCGAAGTCAAACGCCTGCAGACAAAGTACGAGCCTTCGATGGTGCTGCGCGTTGGTGTGAAACCCAGCGGCTGTTCTGGTATGTCCTACACGATGAATTTCGAGCCTGCTGCTCGCGACGGCGACGAAACTCTAACCGTTGGCGACATCACGGTGGTGGTCGACCCGTTGAGCCTGACCATGATTGACGAGATGGTGGTCGATTTTACCGAAGATTTATTGGGGGGCGGCTTTCGCTTTAACAACCCGATCGCAGTCAGTAACTGTGGCTGTGGCTCGTCATTTTCGGTGGCCGAAACTCAAACAGCAGCTTCCGCATAAAGCCTCAACAGCAGCAAGCTGTTTGACCAATTTCCAGAGATTTTGGGCGTTTAGTCGTCGGTGGAGTCAGGCGGTGACGCACTGATTAAAGCTGGAATGGGCAGGGAGTAGATGGTGAGGATGCCAGCCGTAAAGCCGAGGGCATTACGAACAACAGGCAATAGGTCGCTAGTGCGGGTCACCACTGGACCGATGCCGAAAGCGACGAACAGAATTAACCACAAGGGCGAGAAAATCAGCGCCCACTGCCAGTTGAAGATTTCTTCAGCGTGACGGGGCTTACCAGCAAATCCGCAAACAATGCCTCCCGCGATTGAGGTTGCTAGCGTTAGTAGCCATTGTTCGTTGGGCAAGCCTGGCACGACAGGGCACCCACCTTGACGAAAGCACAGATCGAGCGTGTCCACTGCTGCCTGGATGGCGCTATCCTCACCTCGATCGCGAACAAAAAACTGATTGCCGAAGCGCGATTGCAGCTCGATCCAAAAAGTACGGGGCAAGATTGAGCGCACTGCGTCGCCGACATTAAATGCCAACAGATTACCGCCGCGTGGGTCGGCCACCATTAACACGCTTTTTTCGTCTAGCTGCCAATACGTTTTCACCGCTCGACCGGGAGAGCGATCGAACTGGGTCAGCACCCGCAGCTTCCATCCGGTAGCGGCCTCTAAGTCTTCAAGCTGTAAGGCTAGTTCGGCCTCTTGGCGCGCAGGCAGTTCGTTGGCTAAGTCTAGGACTGTTACTACCGGTTGAGGTAAGTCCATCTCGGATACGAGCGGCAGCTGAGCCGAACTTTGATGGGCCATTCCCAGCACGAGTACGATGCTCAGCGCGCACGCGCACGGAAGGTTCACGGCTGTAAATGCCCGCGCGATCGCCGACTGCAGCCGCAGGCTGCATTGCCAATAATGCTGAAAAAAGCGGATCGCGTTCGAGAAAGCCATTTTGACCGTCACATTTTGTTAAGAACCTGGTGGCGATTATACGGGATCGCACTACAAGCCAACTGCATTGTGGGGGACAGCGCTTGGGTGACAGTTCAATGTGAAATAGAGGCACGCGCCACCCGTCTCGGAGGAATTATTGGCGGAGATGGTGCCGCCGTGTAGTTCGACAATTTGCCGTGCGATGGCCAGTCCCAATCCCGTCCCCCCATCACTGCGCGCCCTGGCGGCGTTAGTCCGATAGAAACGTTCGAAAATCCGAGTGCGAGATTCTTGAGAAGCGAACCCTGGCCCGCTATCAATCACGGTCGCGATCGCGTGCGTGTCGGAAATAGTAAGCGTGGCGCGAACGGAGGCGTTGGGCCGATTGAACTTAATCGCGTTGTCCAGGAGGTTGAGCCACAGTCGGTATAACCGTTGAGAATCCCCCTCCAGCCACAATTGCTCGGGGCCGGAATAGCTCAATTGTTGCTGTTTCTCGCGGGCCAGGGGGGCTAAGCTTTCCCACGCTTCGTGCAAAATGCCTACGAGTTCGACGGTTTCGAGTTTGAGGACGGCCTGATTGCGACGATCGAGCTGGCTGAGTTCGAGTAAATCTTGAACCAAAGCACTCAAACGATTGACTTCGCCCAACATGCCCTCCGTCCAAGATTGCAAATCGGGAGAGATACGTTTGTGCAGTGTTTCCGCGACCAAACGTAGAGATGTCAAAGGGGTCTTGAGCTCGTGAGCGACGTCAGTGGTCCATTGATTTTGCTGGCGTTCCTGCGCTGAGGCATCTTGGCGAGGCTCGATGAATACACCGACCGAACCACCGCCTAAATTCGCGGCCCAGCCCCGCAAAGGGATGGGACGATCTGGCGTATCTGCAGGATAGTGTAACCATTCTCGGCAAAGAGGTAGCTGCTCTATGTCTTGGTCTCGACGAGCAGATTGGATGAGGCGGTCGAGTTCGTAAGAGCGAATCCATTCCAACAAGACGCGCTGCCGTGGCTGCCACTCTTGTAGTTGAAACAGTTTGCGGGTGGCCCGATTGCATTGCAGCAGCAGATTGTCGCGATCGACCAGGAGAAATCCAATCGGTAGATACTCCAAAAAGTTGTTGTAAGCATCGAGGTGCGATTGCAGGTTAACTTTACGGTAACGGAGCTGATTGTTTTCGTCTGATATGTGCTTGAGTACGAGTGCTAGTTGACGATCGTTAAGGGGCTCGCTAGCAACCTCTGTCCATCCCAATCGTTGCAGAAAAGCCCGTAGCTCTCGGCGCGATCGCCGCGACTGCCACAGACACGCACCGATACCAAGTAAGAAGCCAGCTACGATCGCGGCGACTGCCTGCATGGATTGAGATCTTCGCTTACGCTTCCCAGCCTATACCTTGGGCGGGCGATCGCCCCCGGCATCGAGAAATGAGCCGAATATGGCGTATTGGGCTGGTGGCGAAAACAAAGTACGAATGCTCGCGACCCATTGTTTGAGGGGTTTTACCGTCCTAGCTTAGAGGAATAACCGTCCACAAGCAGGCGGATGCGAGTGATATGATCGCCGCAGTCCGACTCGTCCGCATTCTCTCCACAACTTCATCATGATTCAGACATTGCAAAAGATTTTAGGCGACGCAAATGACCGAAAGGTTCGCCTATATCGGCCAAATGTCAAACTGATTAATTCGTTTGAAATTGAGATATCTTCGCTATCGGACGAGCAGCTAAAAGCGAAGACCGTTGAGTTCAGGCAGCGATTAGAAAATGGCGAGCCATTAGATAATTTGATTGTTGAAGCCTTTGCTGTCGTCCGCGAAGCTGGTAAACGCGTTTTGGGCATGCGTCATTATGACGTACAGCTCATTGGTGGCATGGTTTTGCATGCTGGCGAAATTGCCGAGATGAAAACAGGAGAAGGGAAGACTTTAGTATCAACTCTACCGGCTTATCTCAACGGACTGACTGGTAAAGGCGTTCATATTGTTACAGTTAATGATTATTTAGCTCGCCGCGATGCTGAGTGGATGGGGCAAATTCATCGCTTTTTAGATTTGTCGGTCGGGCTCATTCAGAACGGCATGTCTCCGACTGAAAAAGATAAAAATTACGCTTGCGACATCACCTACTGTACTAATAGCGAGCTGGGTTTCGACTATCTCCGCGACAATATGGCGACATCAATGCAAGAGGTCGTCCAACGCCCGTTCAATTATTGCGTGATTGATGAAGTAGACTCGATTTTGATTGATGAAGCTCGGACACCTTTGATTATTTCAGGACAGGTCGAGCGCCCAACGGAAAAATATATGCAAGCAGCCGCTGTGGCTCGCGAGCTCGTAGTGGAAGAAGATTATGAAACAGATGAAAAAGCCAGAAATGTTACGCTGACTGATGAAGGATTTGAAAAGGCAGAACAGCTCCTAAATGTGAACGATTTATTCGATCCTAAAGATCCTTGGGCTCACTACGTTTTCAATGCTGTGAAGGCGAAAGAACTGTTTACTATTGATGTAAATTACATCGTTCGCAACAAGGAAATCGTTATCGTCGATGAATTTACTGGCCGAGTTATGCCCGGCCGGCGTTGGTCTGACGGCCTCCATCAGGCGATCGAAGCGAAAGAAGGGTTGCCAACTCAAAACGAAACCCAGACGCTAGCCAATATTACCTACCAAAATCTATTCTTGCTCTATCCCAAACTGAGTGGCATGACGGGTACGGCCAAAACGGAGGCGGCTGAATTTGCCAAAACCTACAACTTGGAAGTGACGGTGATTCCTACAAATGAACCCATTCGTAGGAAAGATGCGCCCGATGTCGTTTACAAAAATGAAACGGCGAAGTGGATGGCAGCAGCTCGCGAAGTTCAAGACATGCACGAGCGCGGTCGTCCGACATTGGTGGGTACGACTAGTGTGGAAAAATCGGAAGTACTCTCGAGCGTTCTGCAGCAGATGAACGTGCCGCACAATTTGCTCAATGCCAAGCCTGAGAACGTGGAGCGCGAGTCGGAGATCGTGGCCCAAGCCGGACGAAAAGGCCGCGTGACTATTGCTACCAACATGGCCGGACGCGGTACGGATATTATTTTGGGCGGCAATGCTGACTTTATGGCTCGTCTGAAAGTCCGCGAGCGTCTCATGCCCAAGCTCGTCCGCCTCGACCTCGACGATCCGTTTGGAGGGGTACAGGTCGCTCGACCTGGAGGCGGTCAAGGGTTTGGTGATACGAGCAAACCTCAGAAGACTTGGTCCATTTCCCCAGAGTTCTTCCCGCGCGATATTTCAGAGAAAGCGGATCGCATGTTGGGCGAAGCCGTTGATGCTGCCGTCCAGAAGTACGGCAAGAACAGCATTTCCGAGTTGCAGGCAGAGGAGATGCTAGCGATCGCCTCGGAAAAGGCTCCCATTGATGACGAGGTCGTCATGCAGCTACGGGAAGCGTTTAACCTCATTCGGCAGGAATACAAAGACTACACGGATGCCGAGCACGACGAAGTGATTAAATTAGGCGGCCTGCACGTGATTGGCAGCGAACGTCACGAATCGCGTCGGGTGGACAATCAATTGCGCGGTCGGTCGGGACGACAGGGAGACCCGGGCTCGACCCGATTTTTCCTTAGTTTGGACGATAATTTGCTGCGTATTTTCGGCGGCGATCGCGTTTCTAAAATGATGGACATGTTCCGAGTTGAAGAGGACATGCCGATTGAATCGTCGATTTTAAGCAGCAGCCTGGAAAATGCGCAGCGCAAAGTAGAGACATTTTTCTTCGACCAGCGCAAACAGGTGTTTGAATACGACGAAGTGATGAACAAGCAGCGCCGCGCCATCTACAGTGAACGGCGTCGCGCGCTCGAAGGGGAAAACCTGAAAGAGCGAATGCTGGAGTATTGCGGCAAAACCATGGATGACGTGGTCACAGCCTACGTCAATCCTGATTTGCCGCCAGAAGAGTGGGATTTGGACAAGCTGGTTGCCAAAGTACGTGAATTCGTTCCACTCCTCAATGACGTGACTGAAGACAAGCTGGCTGACCTACCGTTCGAGGACATGCGGGCATACTTGAACGAACAAATCGTGTTGGCTTACGAAGCACAGGAATCCTATGTTGATACCATTCAGTCCGGACTGATGCGCAAGGCAGAGCGCTTTTTCTTGCTACAGCGTATCGACACGCTCTGGCGCGAGCACTTACAACAAATGGAGGCGCTCCGAGAATCGGTGGGCCTACGCGGATACGGCCAGAAAGATCCGCTGATTGAGTACAAAAACGAGGGCTTCGAGCTGTTCCTGGACATGATGACCGACATCCGTCGCGATACGGTTTACAGCCTCTTCCAATTCAAACCTCAGCAAGTTCAGGCCGCCAGCGTTGTTGCCCAAGCTCCTAGTGCTGCGCCGAGTGACAGCGACAGTGGCGTGATCGAGGCCGACTTTGCCGAGTAGGTGAGGGTTAGCAATGGTGGAAGAGACGAGAGCGCCCGCGATCGAATTGGTAGTGGGGCTGGGCAATCCTGGCGCGAAGTACGAAGGCACGCGCCACAACTGCGGCTTTATGACGATCGATCTCCTCAGCCAAAGATACGCGATCACGCTCAAACCCAGCCCGCGTTTTCAAGGTTTGTACGGAGAAGGCCGCGGCCCCAAGGGCAACAAGCTGCGATTGCTCAAACCAGAAACCTTTATGAATCGCTCGGGTCAGTCGGTACGGGCGGTGAAGGACTGGTTCAAGTTACCTGCGGAGGCCATCCTAATTGTCTATGACGATATGGACATTCCCTTCGGGCGATTGCGATTGCGGCAGTCGGGGTCGGCAGGCAGTCACAACGGCATGAAATCTCTCGTGCAGCACCTCGGCTCGCAGCAGTTTCCCCGTTTGCGCGTGGGCATTGGCTCGCCCGGAGCGAGTAGAGAGACCATTTCTCACGTTCTTGGCGGTTTTACACCGCGCGAGAAGCAGTATCTGGAAGACGTGATTTATGCCACGGCTGATGCGGTGGAGGTGGCGATCGCCAAAGATCTACCTACTGCAATGAATCGATTTAACCCTCTCAATCTGTACCCTACGCCCGCGCCTGAAAAGGCTGACATGCCAAAATCAGACGAGTTTCGGAGCTAAGACTGCTGTCTACTCCATCCACTAGATTTATGCAGCAGCAGCAGTCTGAAAATGATCCACTTGGTCGTATCCTAAGCCGCGCCGAATAATGACGGGCTCATCTCCGGTCATGTCAATGACGGTTGAAACTTGAAAGCGGAAGTCCTGGCGATCGTCGATGAGGATGTCGACCTGTTTTTCCCACTGCTGGAATAGGTCTGGGGGAGAGTAGGGCGGTTCGGATTCGGTCTCGTCCATTTTGGCGGAGGTGGAAACGAGTGGGGATTGCAATTCTGCCAACAGCGCCTGACAAATAGAAGAGTTGGGGACGCGGATGCCAGTAGTTTTGCGCTTGGGATTGAGGACGAGCTTCGGCACTTGCTTGGTTGCTGGCAGCAAGAACGTGTAGGGACCGGGAATAAGATGCTTCATCGTCCGGTAGGATGCGTCTGACACACGAGCGTAGCTAGCAATATTTGATAGCGACGAACAGAGGAACGTTAGCGGTTTATTGTTGGAGAGCTGTTTGAGTTGGCGCACTCGCTGCACGGCGTCCCTATGAGTTATGTCGCAACCAATGGCGTACACCGTATCTGTGGGATAAAGCATAATCTCTCCCTGCTGCAAGCGCTTGACGATTTGGGCGATCGTATGGGGCTGGGGATGCTCGGGATGGAGAGAGTAGGTAGTGGCCATGGCTAGAGAGAAGAATCCGACCGATTTCAGCCTATCGGTTGAACTTACCTCCCTCCATTAACTTGGGTAACGATAGGGAGAGTCAAGGTACTCAGCGATTTGTCATGTGGTCGGAGCGAAAGCGGCGGCTAGAGGAATGGACCCACTGGAGGAGGCAAGCGCACGATAGGGTACGGGCCACGGTTGTGTTGCGATATATTCGCGTATTTTTACTGAAGAAGTTCTCAATTGAATCTCTGGCATGCGTATAGATTTAGACTCCAAGTGCAGACAAAGTGCGATCTTGTCTGATACATTTGCTTGATGCCAGTAACATTTTTAGTTTGAGGCATGTCAAATTGAAGAAAAGCTTTCACATCACATTTGATGACTTCATGCGGGCACATGAAGTCCATCGAGGATGGAGACAATGGATGTTGCCCTTATTAGCAATAACGGCTGTTTCTGTAGGATTTGCATTAGGAATGGCAAACCCTGACATCTATGACTTGATTATCTATTTGATTATCTTACTTATGTTTGCTGGGATTTTCTTGATACTTGTCCCTAAGTTGAATAAAATTCAGTATCGATCTGTATTTAAGTCACAAAAAACTCTTCAAGAGGAAATAACAATTAATTGTGACAATAATGGTATCCAGTTTTCAGCAGATTCAGGTATGTTTCGAACGAATTGGTCTGATATTTTGCGATATAAGCGCGGGCAAGGACTGATTTTGATTTATGAGGGCAAATACCTGTTCCGAATGATTCCAGAGAGGATGTTTTCAGAACCCGAACTTCACAGCATTTTAGAATATCTCGAACGAGCAAAATGAGAAAGCGCGCTACCTGTCTATGAGCGTCCATATCTTCGGAATTCGTCACCACGGTCCTGGCTCGGCTCGCAGTCTTAGAGACGCGATCGCGGCTTTGCAGCCCAATATCATTTTGGTGGAGGGGCCGCCAGATGCAAATGATGTAATTCCTTTGCTGGCTCAGGAGGACATGCAGCCACCTGTCGCTTTGTTGCTCTACGCTCAAGACGATCCTCAGCAGGCAGCATATTACCCATTCGCATGTTTTTCACCGGAATGGCAAGCCTTGCATTTTGGCCTCAGCAACAATATCCCCGTCCAGTTCATGGATTTGCCTCAGGCAATGCAGTTGGGCTTGCAGCGGCGATCTCGAGAGAACTTTGAAGCAGCTCTGGCCGAACTCGACGATGACACTTCTGACGCTCAGTCAGAGGAACAACAAGACAAAGAAGCGTTACTCGATCCCAGCGATCGCGAAACAGACTATCCGATTGACCCGCTAGGCTGGTTAGCCGAAGCGGCGGGGTATCGCGATCGCGAGCTGTGGTGGGAGCGCATGGTGGAACAGCGCCAGGACAGCACCGACTTGTTTGCAGCCATTCTGGAAGCGATGACGGCCTTGCGGACAGAAGTCCAAAACACGGGGTTCACTGGTCAAAGCGGGGAGCGACAGCAGCTCGAAGCCTATCGTGAAGCCTACATGCGCAAGACCATTCGGGCTGCGCAAAAAGCCGGACACGAGGCGATCGCGGTAGTGTGCGGTGCTTGGCACGGCCCGGCATTGGCTAAAATGCCACCTGCAAAACAAGACAATGCTTTGTTGAAAGGACTTCCCAAAGTCAAAGTGAAGGCGACTTGGGTACCTTGGACTTACAATCGCTTGGCGTTTCGCAGCGGATATGGAGCGGGCATCGAGTCGCCGGGGTGGTATCACCATTTGTGGTCGGCGCGCGATCGCGTCGGGATGCGCTGGCTGATTCGAGTGGCTCGGCTGTTGCGAGAACAGGATATCGATGCCTCGTCCGCAAGCGTGATTGAAGCCGTGCGCTTGGCGGATACGTTGGCTGCTCTGCGCGGATATGCCACTCCAGGGCTATTGGAACTGAACGAAGCCACCCAAACCGTTCTGTGTTTCGGCAACGATCTGCCACTACAACTGATTCGCGAACAGCTTGTGATTAGCGATCGCCTCGGCACGGTTTCCGACGACACGCCGACCGTTCCGCTTCAGCAAGATTTAGCTGCGTTGCAAAAGCGATTGCGGCTCAAACCTCAAGCTTTAGACAAGACTCTAGGCTTAGATTTGCGCAAGCCCAATGACTTGGAGCGATCGCACTTGTTGCATCGTCTCAACGTTCTCGGCATTCCGTGGGGCAGCCAGCGCAACGACAGTGGCCAGGGGACGTTCCGCGAATCCTGGCAATTGCAGTGGCAGCCAGAGTTTGTCGTGCGGGTTATTGAAATGGCCGTGTGGGGGAATACGGTAGAACTGGCTGCAGGAGCCTACTTGCGCCACCTTGCAGATGAGGCGGCGAACCTGGCCCATCTGACCGAGCTGCTCGATCGCGCTCTATACGCCGAACTGCCACAAGCGATCGCCCATTTGATGACTCGGATCCAAGCTGAAGCAGCTGTTGCCACAGATATTGTCCACTTGATGGAAGCGCTACCGCCCCTGGCAAACGTATTGCGCTACGGTACAGTGCGGCAGATCGACCCAGAGGCGATCGCTCCCATTGTGGACGGCCTGTTCGCTCGCATTTGCGTAGGCTTACCGCTGGCCTGCTCTGCCTTGGACGAAGAAGCAACAGAGACCATGTCAAATCACGTTGATCGCGTCAATCGAGCGATTTCATTACTGCAAAAGGACGAACACTATCGCACTTGGCATGCCGTTTTGCTGCAGGTGTGCGATCGCGATACTACCCCCGGACGGTTGGCAGGACAGGGCTGTCGGATTTTGCTCGATGCATCTGCTCTAGAGCGCGAAGAAGTGGCGCGACACATGGGATTGGCGCTCTCAACAGCGACCGAACCGCCGGAAGCTGCTGCTTGGATTGAGGGGTTTTTAGCAGGTAGCAGCTTGCTCCTGCTTCACGACGACGCGCTCTGGCAAACCGTCGATCGTTGGGTGACTTCACTTTCCACCGATACATTCACCGCTTTGCTGCCATTATTGCGCCGCACGTTCTCCAACTTTCCAGCCGCCGAACGCCGTCAGATGGGCGAGCGCGTCAGTCGCGAGGCCGGAAGCGTAGAGGCTAAGCAGGTGCCTGTGGGGAATTTCGATCGCGATCGGGCTGATACAGTGTTGCCCGCGATCGCGCAACTTCTCGGCATACCTATGCCAACCCCCTGAGCTGCAATAATGCCGACTAGGATAGGTTCATCACGTTGAGAGTCGTCCATGCAAATTAAATTAACTAAGGTTTTTCAGAAAGTTCCTGAAGGATATATCGGTTTTGTAGAAGAGTTGCCTGGAGCCAATACGCAAGGCTGCACTCTAGAAGAGACAAAACTCAATCTAGAAGAAGCGATCGTACTGGTAATGGAAGCCAATCGAGAACTGGCTGAAGAGAATCTGCAGGGACAAGAGGCGATTCGTGAGTCCGTGTATTTTTCGATGGCATGAAACGCATCGATCTCCTTCGCCATCTTGAAACTCACGGCTGCGAGCTATTGCGTGAAGGCGGTAGACATACTATTTATGTCAATCGTTCGACGCAACGCTCGACCTCTATTCCTCGACATCGCGAAATCAATGATTTTCTAGTCAAGAAAATATGTCGAGATCTTGACATTCCTAGCCCGAAATGAATTCTGCACAAAAAAACGGTCGCGGTCGCCCAACGTCCCAGCATTATCATTCTGGAGCAATGATCGATGTCAACTGAACGTTTGCGACGTTGGCGCTTGATTTTAGGAGGTGGCGAGGCCAATGGAGTGAGCGGTGGTGGTGGTGATAGCCAAGGGGTTGGTTTCGGGTTAGAGGGAATCGACGTCCAGATGGATAAGGCTCTGGAGGCGCTGTACGAGAACCGGGGCGATCGTCGGGGTGGATTGGGGGGATCGGCTCCCAAAGTTGCGCGTTGGTTAGGAGATATTCGCACCTTTTTTCCGTCGTCGGTGGTACGCGTCATGCAGAAGGACGCGCTGGAACGACTGAATCTGCAGCAGATGCTGTTGGAACCGGAAATGCTGACGGCAGTGGAGCCAGACGTTCACTTGGTGGCGCATTTGATTTCGCTCAGCCAGGTGATGCCACAGCAGACGATGGAGACTGCCCGGTTAGTCGTTTCTCAGGTGGTGGAAGAGCTGAAGCGGAAACTGGAATCGCCGACGCGACAAGCTGTAATGGGAAGTCTGAATCGATCGCGCCGCAATCGTCGCCCTCGCCATCATGAAATTGACTGGCATCGGACGATTCGAGCCAATTTGAAACACTATCAGGCCGACTACCGCACTGTCATTCCCGAAATTCGCATCGGATTCGGACGCAAGCGATCGTCGCTGCAAGACATCGTGCTATGCGTCGACCAGAGTGGCTCGATGGCAACGTCAGTGGTGTACGCCAGCATTTTCAGTGCTGTATTGGCCTCGCTCCCGGCAGTGAGTACGCGGCTGGTGCTGTTCGATACGGCGGTGGTGGACTTGACCGACCAACTGCAAGATCCGGTGTCGGTGCTGTTCGGGACGCAATTGGGAGGTGGAACGGATATCAATCGGGCGATCGCCTACTGCCAACCTCTAATTCAACGCCCGCAAGACACGATTTTCGTGTTGATCAGCGATTTGTATGAAGGAGGCGATCGCGAGCAGATGCTCAAACGGGCGGCTCGGTTGGTGGCGGCAGGAGTGCAAGTCATCGTACTGCTAGCTCTCAACGATGATGGCGCACCTGTTTACGACAGCGATATTGCCGCAACAATGGCTGGGTGGGGCATTCCTGCTTTTGCTTGCACGCCTGAGCTATTCCCCGATTTAATGGGCGCTGCGATTAACCGGCAAGATATTTCGCAGTGGGCTGCCGAGCGGGGTATCGGGTTGAAGGCGATCGTCACAGCTCAATCTCATTGACGTGAGTTGCTTTGGTTACGAGCTAAAATAAAAACTACTGGGTCAACCCGAACCGAAACATGTCTGTAGCTAGTCTGGAAAAGTTAGCCAAAGCTGTGGATCGTCTTTCAGAAGCTTCGCAGGAGACTGTGGCAGACGTGTTGGCAGCTGTCGATCGCAATTCGGCCTCGGAGGTCTTTTTGACGAGGAGCCTTCAGGCTCTCCTGCCATTGATGGAAGCACCGGGGCTGGCGGCAGTGGCGTCTGCACCAACAGATGTCGAGGTACTTTTGCACGCCATCATGCGGCCCGAGGTACTAGGTGCTCTGACTCAGCGAGATCCATTAGCAAAGGCAAAATTGAGAGGTATTTTGGCCAAAAAAGAACTGCTCGAAGCGAAGGGCGGTTCCCTCTCTAGCACCGAGGTGGGAGCACTTTTAGGGATCTCGCGACAGGCAGTGGATAAGCGGCGGCGCGAAGGAAAACTGATCGCGTTGCCTGCCGGTCGGAGTCGGTGGCGGTACCCAGGTTGGCAGTTTGCGGACAATCGTGTATTGCCTGGATTGACTGAGGTGTTGCAGGCGATGCCGATTCGAGATGCTTGGATGCAGGCGGCATTCATGATGAACGGCGATGCGCGCTTGGGTGGAGCGTCACCTTTAGACGTATTGCGAGCTGGGGATGCGGATAGCGTTCTCATTGCTGCCCAGATGTATGGAGAACATGGGGCTGCCTGATTCCCATGCGGTCTCATCCTGCTCCGCCTAAAGACTTTCACGCGCGATCGCTCCCGGTCAACTTGCTTGAGGGGAGTTTCGCTCGCCTTCATCAAACGCGATATGACCCGCTGTATTTTGGCAAATCCAACAGCAATCGTTTTAATGCCTCGGCGGAGGAGTTCGGGGTGTTGTATGTGGGGCTGGACGAGTACTGCGCGTTTATCGAGACATTTGGCTCTGAAACGGGAGTCAGGCTCGTAGCGGAGGCCGAACTCAAGCAGCGTTCTATCAGCGCGATCACTATAGCCGACCGTTTACGGGTGGTCGACCTGACGGGAGATGGTTTGGTCAAGATTGGAGCGGACAATCGGCTCTGTGATGGAGCATATGCGATATCTCAAACATGGTCGCTCGCCATCTGGAATCATCCCGAGCAAGTCGATGGTATCCTCTACCGCTCTCGACACGATCCAGCGCGTTTCAGTGCGGCCATTTACGATCGCCCCAACATCCAACAACGATTGAGTGTGACATCAACGATGGGATGTTACGACAAATCCTTTCAACCGACACTGGCTGCAATTCTGGATACCTATGAGTTTGGGTTGTGTTGATCGATCGCATCTTCTCCAAGCTAGGTGTCGATCGCAACTTGTGGCCCACAACTCCAGGTGCGTGCTCTATCGGTTGCCATGGAATGGCTGAACGGTAGATAAACCAGCGCGCGATCTCGAATAAGTCTTCAAAGTCTTGGGGATGTGGAGCGCTCTCAAAATATGCAGCTCTTTGAATTGAACTTGAGAGATAGCGATTGCTTCGTTCACATCCTGGCTCCTCTCAAAGCTCCCACTATCCTTATTGTGTTTTGAGTGTTTTGAATATAGAGCATACCGGTATTCTTCCTCGATTTAGCTAGTTCATTGATAAATATTTAACTGCTCGCAAGCAAGTTCTTGCGTCGGTATATTTTTATAGAAGACTTTCTCGATCGTCCGACTTTATCCGACTATTGCACCAACTTTTTCCGACCGACACTCAGGGACTGAGATTGTCACGATTGATGCAGTAGAGAAAGTGCTTTCTTAGCATATTTTCTCTCCCTCAATGAGTTAGGAGAAAAGAAAATGGCCGTTATCTTTGGTACTCGATTTAACGACAACGATAGCGTTAACGGATCGCCACTACGCTTCTACCGATCGCTCTCTGGAACAGCTGATGCTGATGTCATTTATGGATGGACGGGTGATGACACAATATATGGAAATGCTGGCAATGACTTCATTTATGGGGATCGATCTCCTCTAACTCTATTCCCATTTGTTATTAATCCTTTTTCAATGCCAACGATATCTCTTAAACCTTCAGCTGCACCATTACCACCTGTTTTCACTCTACCCTCTCCCTTTTTAACCAATATTTCTCCAATCCTGTTATTTCCGAGTAACGATCGCCTTTTTGGTGGAGAAGGCAACGATACGCTTTTAGGGGAGGAAGGCAACGATTTTCTCAGAGGCGATCGGGTCGAAACTGGGCCGAGCTTTGTAGGCAATGACAGCTTGGACGGAGGAACTGGGAATGACACCCTTTGGGGAGAGGCAGGGAATGACACGTTGATTGGTGGTAGTGGGAATGACTTCTTAGAAGGAGACGAAGATTTACTTAGCCAGAAAGGAAATGACTCGCTGGATGGCGGCAGTGGAAATGATTCTCTAAATGGTAGGGGTGGCCGAGATACTTTGCTGGGTGGCACTGGGAATGACATTCTCTTTGGAGATAAAATTCTCAGCAGTACAATAAATAGTCCTGACCTGGCGGACACTCTCGATGGAGGCACGGGTAACGATACTCTCGCAGGAGGCGCGGGTAACGATCTTCTTTCTGGCAGAGATGGTGACGACACGCTCCGGGGTCAGCTACACGATGACACCCTTGCAGGAGGAATCGGTAACGACAAGTTGAGTGGTAATGCTGGTGAAGACGAACTTTTTGGCGGCAACGGTGAAGATAATTTGTTTGGCGGTTCCAACAATGACGAGCTATTTGGTGGCGCTGACAATGACAGGCTGTTTGGTGGCGAAGGAAATGACTCGCTTGAAGGCAACTCAGGTGAAGATAGGCTCCTCGGGGTTGATAGTAATGCCATCGCCAATCCTGGTCGTGGAGAAATTGATACGCTGTCCGGAGGAGCCGATAGCGATCTGTTCCTACTTGGAGACCCTAACCGCGTTTTCTACGATGATGGCGATCTTGATGAGAAAGGGTTTGAAGACTACGGTTTAATTGAAGATTTCCAAATCGGCGTAGACAAAATCCAACTTGCGAAAGCTACCCTATTTGGTACCCCATTTACTTACAAGCTTGGCGCTGCGCCTGTGGGCGTCCAAGGTACGGGAGTGTACCTCGTAACTGCAGCTTCAGAGGAAGGACAGGGATTGCTTGCCTCGGAAGAGCTTATTGGAGTAGTCGGGCTTTCTGGCGCTGGGGCATTGAATTTGAACGATCGCAATCAATTTTCCTACGTGTGAAACTGGTGTTGAGCACTCTCACACCGTTCAACTCAGTTTGAGCGCTAGCGTATTTTCAAATATCCAGTGCCAGCGATCGCTTACCCAGTTGGCACTGGATTCTCTTCAAAAACCTGGCATACAGGCTAACCATGCGGCCTCGTCGATATCTGTCAGCCTCAACACTGGCATTGTTGAAGTAGTGGTGAAACGCAAACGGCATTCTACAGTTGCAACCAAGAAAACAGGGATTCCACGGTCAGTTTTAGCTCGCCAGCAAAGGCAGGTACAACCAGCATGGTGTCTTACTCGTCCATGACTTCAATCTCGCGATCGCGTTGGTAGGCAAACACGGGTTTTTCTTCAGGATCGACAAACCAGCCCATCTGGGTTCAGTGTTTGAGGCAGTGCAGAATATTTTTCGTGACTTTGGTGTGGCTTTAGTTTGGTGAGGGGATTTCAATTGTCCAATCTGGCGCAAGGAGGAAAGTGTTGGCGATTTCGCCGTTGTCCTCGCAGGGAATGCGGTTCCAAGTAAAGACGGCAATGTCAGGGACGGTCGATCGCTTTCCGAAGGTGCAACGCAACTCAGGGCAGGCAAGAGCCACCTTTTGGGGCTTCACCACGGCATTGATAGCAGTAACGAGTTCGGCTTGTAGTTGACTGTGCTTTCCTTGGGGCATGGGTTTCTGGATAATTTAACCGTCGATGTACTCGCTCACAGGCTTGGTCACCGGCAGGCTCAGAAACTTCTCCAAAGTGAATTCATCTGCTCGAGCTTGCACCATTGTGGGGCGATCTCCAACTCAACAGCTTCAGCAGTAGCTCGCTTTCATCTTAGCGATCGCTTTTCTCCAACGAGCCAAAGTCATCTTACATCAGCAAGTCCCTGTTCTCGAAACGATGGGGTGCTGAGCTGCATATCGGGCTGAAGGCGATCGCGCTGATGAAAATTGCAGAGAGAATGCTTACTGTAATTAAGGTTACGATCGCTCTGATTACCACCGAGCGTGCAAAGGTATTCCATACTTTTGAGAGTGCAATTATTAAGAGAAAGGCATTCACTATCCACGATTGTCGTTTAGACAGGAGAAAATAGAGTGCGAGAATCGCAGGATAACACCATAGAAAACCAATGACACCTTGCTTGCTAATAGCAAGGCAGAGAAAAACAAAAATCTCAGAAACTAAGATCAGAAAAGCAATGAGAGGATAATAACGACCTCGACCCATACTCCAGATATCAAGCGGGAGAAATATGACCATAGCAAGCGATCTAATCCCCAGAAGACATCAACTTTGGATAAATTTATTAGTCGCAAAAGCCATTAAAAAGCATAAGACAGCTAGGCTAATGTTGAGTAAAAGCTTACGGCAAAGATTGGACACATATGTGAATTTCTCATGAGGTCGATTCACAATATTTCAATTTTACTGTCATTTTTAAAGAGCCAATCTATTTTAAGTGTGGATTCTAGATTATAAGTTAGATTTACCCTTGCTAGAAACTGTGTTCTGCCTGGATCGCTCCCTGCCTAGCAGCCTGTCGCAGCAATCGGTCAAACAGGATCAAAACCTTTATCCGCAGGGCATAGCGCTACAATCAATGTCTGAAAATGCGCCTGGGGTAAAGTCGTGACGACATCTACTACGGTCGATACCGTTAAACTGCTGTTGGTAGACGGTCATTCGTTGGCGTATCGAGCATTCTATGCTTTTGCTCTCAGTCGAGAGGGCGGTTTGCGTACCTCTACTGGCATTCCCACTAGCGTTAGCTTCGGCTTTATTAAATCTCTGCTGGATGTTCTCACGCAGGAGCATCCCACTCACGTTGCCGTTGCCTTCGATACTCGCCAACCTACCTTCCGGCACGAGGCCGATGACACCTACAAAGCTGGACGCCAGGAAACCCCCGAAGAATTTTTCATTGACATCCTCAACCTCGAAGATCTCCTTCACGCCCTCAACATTCCCGTTCTCAAAGCTCCTGGTTTCGAAGCAGACGATATCCTCGGCACGCTGGCCCAGCGCATCCCCACCGGAGCTAGTGCCAAAATCCTCAGCGGCGATCGCGATCTATTTCAATTGGTGGATAGGGAGCGAGGCATTTCTGTCCTCTATATGGGCGGTTCCTACGCTCAACGTGGCAGCTCTTCGGCTCCAATCGAATATGGCCCCGCAGAAGTCCGAGACAAGCTTGGCATCACACCCACCCAAGTAGTCGATTACAAAGCTCTCTGTGGCGACTCGTCCGATAACATTCCTGGCGTGCGCGGGATTGGAGCCAAAACAGCAGTCAAGCTGCTGACTGAATACGGCTCGCTTGAAAACGTGTATGCGTCCCTCGGTGATATGAAAGGGGCGATTAGAAAGAAGCTCGTTGAAGGTGAAGAATCCGCCAAACACTCTCAATTTATGGCGCGCATCGAGGTTAACGTTCCTCTCAATGTAGAGATAAACGACCTGAAATTGAGCGGGTTCGAACCCGATGCTGTCTTACCGCTGTTGCAAAAGCTGGAGTTTCAAGCCTTTATTCGCAAAATTTCTGACTTGCAGCAGCAGTTAGGCGGCGAGGCCGTGGAGATTGAGGGAGAAAAAACAGAGCGCACTCGACCGACAACTCACGATGACGACACTTGGTTTTTCAGCGCAGAAGAAACTGAAACTCAACCTCAATTGGCTGCAGTCGAGATCCGTCCTCAAATCATCGATACCCCTGAGCAGTTAGAAGCACTCTACAATCGCCTTAAGAATCACACTGACTCCCAAATCCCTGTGGCTTGGGATACGGAGACGACTTCTCTCAATCCCTTAGATGCCGAACTTGTAGGCATTGGCTGCTGCTGGGGGCCCGACATGGAAAATATGGCTTACATCCCTATCGGTCACGTCGAAGGGCAAATGCTAGAGCGCGAGCTGGTACTGGAGACACTACGCCCCATTCTGGAAGGTCAGGACTATCCGAAAACATTGCAAAATGCTAAATACGATCGCGGTATTTTTCACGCAAATGGTATTGCATTAGCAGGTGTTGTTTTCGACACGATGCTCGCTAGCTACGTCATCAATCCAGAAAACAGTCACAATCTCAGCGATCAGTCTCAACGTCACCTCGGTATTGTAGCTACGAGCATCGTGTCGAAAACAACACCTGCTAATGCAATACCATTTGCGTGAAAAATACC
>JBCBVC010000036.1:0-29372 GCA_039817845.1 Cyanobacteria bacterium J06642_2 | reverse complement strand
CTCCACAGCTCTCATGTCCTTGAATTTATGGAGGTGATAGCGAATCCCATTGCCGGTTGGGACTCCGCTCAACATCTGGGCGGTATGTTCGACGCTATCCTGGCGACAGGCGGCCCTGAGCAACACTTCATAGAGGGTTTGGGGACTACACTCCCCTTTCGTCACTAGGGGAAGCGATTCGTGTAACCCATCGAGAGCTGCCTCAAGGGTGGTTTCATCAGTGAGGGCAGGGGCAGGTGATACTAAGGTAGGGGTAGGTAACATGGCTATCCCCAAGGGTGTCTACAGCCTGAGCCTATCCCAGCTACATTTCTTGTTTCCTTGCTCCACAAGGTTCTCCTGACAGGGTTTTCGATCTACTGAGACTCCGTAACGCGGCAGCGGAGAACGCGGTGTAATGTTAGCGACTGAACAGAGGCTGAAAGAGCAAGAGCCAGGCGACGCGATCGCAGTGAATTCTTGGGTCTGAAATCGCGCGCTTCTACGCATGAATGCCTCTAGCTTATCGATCTGACTTGCCAGATTTACTCCAGGTTATTGCAACAGAAAGACCTGACAAAACCTGACATTTCCTGTAAAGATCAACCCAAGCCGTCACTTTACGGATGTATCTGCTAAGGCAAGACCTCCGCTCGACGCCACGTTTCGATTTTTACTCAGATGTATACACCATACGACTACACGAATGCGGTCGAGTTTCTTCTCTTCGACCTGCTGCTTCTGCTCGGGTCCACACGTGGTTGGTGTTAGAACGCGAGCACCTCGAAACCGTCAGCTAGTCTTGCAAAGCCGCTCGGCCCTCTGCCCCTCTTAGGTGGCAATTGAGGTTGTCAAATATTGACTCTCATTTACCCATTTCATTCCAGCAATCTTCATTGAGAGATATCTCATCATGCTATTGAATTATCGAAACTTTTGTAGAACTTTTATTCAGAGCGAGATTGGGCTTGAGGCAAAATATGAGTTATGGGGAGGGGAAATGAGAGATGAGATTATCCCGTTTTTCCGACTCCCCTATTACCACTGCAAGATCTGAGCTAAAAGAATGGCAGCTGAACAGCTCTCTCTGCAGGTTAATCTCCTGGGTGATTTTCACCTAGTCGTTCGAGGTGAAACCTTAACAATTCTGCGATCGAGATCGCGGCACCTCCTGAGCTATCTAATTCTGCATTGTCATGCGCCCCAGCCCCGCCACCGCATTGCCGGACAACTCTGGCCCAATACATCCGAAAGTCAGGCCAGGACTAACTTACGAAAAGAGTTACATCACCTACGTCAAGTGTTTCCCCTGATTGAGCAGTTGATTACCGTTACCAATCAGACCCTGCATTGGCAGCCTCTGATCTCCTGCGAAGTCGATGTAGAACGCTTTGAGACTTCGTTAGCAAATGCTGAGGAAGCTGAAGGTACAGTTGCATTTAGCTCACTGGAGATGGCTCTTAAAATTTACCGGGCCGATCTCTGGCCGGACTGCGACGAAGACTGGATTTATCCAGAACGAGAGCGACTCAGGCAAAAATATGTGCAGGCGCTAGCTCAAATCACGCGACGGCTGCAAGCGCTGGGAGAAACTGCAAAAGCAATCGCTTCGGGACAACAATGGCTACAAGCTGCTCCTCTAGAGGAAGGGGCGTACCAAATCCTAATGGCACTGTATGGAGAGATGGGAGATCGATCCACAGCCCTGCAACTTTATCACCGATGCATGACAACTCTGCAAACTGAACTTGGGGTGAATCCAAGTCCTATCACGGCCGGGATCTATCAGAAATTATTGCTGGCGGAGGAAGAGTCGGAGACCAGGCTTTTCAAGCCTGTATCCGTTCCACCCACATTACAGGCTGACGATTCTGGCAGTGCATCGTCGTCTGAATTCATACCTTTACCCCTATCGCCGCCAAGTTCTGCTCGCACGCTGGTAGGTCGTGACGATCTGTTGCCAACTTTGGAGCAGTGGCTCTTGTCATCCATAGGGAAACCTGCTCCACTGTTGCTGCTAACCGGAGAACCAGGAATCGGTAAAACTCGCCTGCTGGAAGCTCTAGAGGATGTTGCCGAACGTCATCACTGGCAATCCTGCTGGGGAAGTGCTTTTGCCGCTGAGCAACTGCGTTCCTACGGTGTCTGGATCGACCTGCTAAAGACAGCTCCCTTCTCAGAATGCCGGTCCAAACTAGAGAATGCGTCCGGCGATTTGCGCGATCTCGGACAGTTCTTAGATGACATCGTTCAGGGCTTGAGCGCGACAGCTAGTTCAGAACAACCCTTACTCTTGTTGTTTGACGACATTCACTGGTTAGATGATGCCTCAACCACGCTACTGCACTATACATTTCGCTTACTGGGACAAGGACCATTGCGTGTTGCCTGTGCTGCTCGCGAACAAGAATTACAGGATAATTCGCCGGTATTGACCCTAGTGAAGGCTCTGCGACGAGCTAAACGCTTGCAGGAAGTGGCGGTGCCGCCCTTATCATCAGAAGCAGTAGCGGCGTTAGTAAAACCGCTGCTAAGTCAAAATCTGGCTGGGAGCGCGGCTCATCCTCTAGACTCGCACCAAATTTACACTGATAGTGGCGGCAATGCATTGTTTGCCCTAGAAGCGGCTCGGGCCAGAACGCAGGAGAATAGTGACCTATCAGGTTTAATCGACGAGCGCTTGCAGCGGTTAGATGGAGCTGCGCGGGACTTATTACCCTGGGCGGCTGCACTGGGACGACGCTTCAACCCTGAGACACTTGCCTTGGCGGCAAGTTATCCTACCATGCAGTTTCTGACGGCTATGGAGCAATTGGAACAGCAGCAGATCGTTTGCCCAGTGCATTCTAACCACGTGGAGATGCAAGGCAACTATGACTTTATCCACGATCTCGTACGTCAGGCTGCCTACAATCAACTCTCTCCGCCTCGCAGACGGATTATTCATGGGCAGCTTGCGAAAACCTTAGAGGCCCAAATGGTGGACGACAACTTAGCTAGTCAAGTGGCTTATCACGCGGGACTAGCTGGCAACCATACTCTAGCAGCGCAAGCCAGTACAGCAGCAGCAGTTCGTAGTCTTCGACTATTTGCATACAAGAATGTCCTCCAACTGGTGGCTCAGGGACTCAATCACTGTCAATTTCTGCCTAGTCGCGATCGCCTTTTGCTATCAGCCCAGCTTCTGCGAGTGCGGGTGCTTGCTGGGGTCTCGCCAGCAGATGTGATCGAGGTTGAAATTCAGTTACAGCGGTTACTGGCCGACATTACCGGACTATTTTTGCCTGAAGCTGAGGTTATTGCCCAGGAGGCTATGAGCTTGCTGAACTACAATCACGACAATCTCACAGCAGTGCACGAAGGAGCCTTAAAGGCTCTAGATGCGTTACCACCCAGTCCCAAACTCCAGGCAGAAAGCTTAGCTGCAAATGGGTGTTGCCTCGCTGAGATTGAGCGAGACATGCATCGGGCTGAAGCAGTCTTGCTTGAAGCGCAATCTATAGCAGCCCCATTAGGTCTTGTATTGATTGATATTTCCGCAGGATTGGGCTGTGTTGAACGCTATTATGGCAACTACGAGCAAGCCCGGACTTACCTGCAACAAGCCATTCAGCAGGCCCAAAATCAGCGGGATTATGTGCACCAAGGCTATGCCCTGACCCATCTGATTATGGTTGGGTGGGATAGCCGTCAGCCGAGACTACCTGAAGCACAAGCATTATTAGAACTCTCTACCCATTTGCCTCAGGGCAGCGAGGGTACTTTTGCCCGAGCACTCATTGCGTTGGGCGAGTATGCAGAGGCTCCGAGTCTCACTGATGCTCTCGATCGAGCACTTCGTCAACTCGATCGACTCGATGCTCAGCGCAAGATTGTCTTTGTAGCAAGCCATGCCAGTGAACTCGCCCTAGAGCATCATCAGATTGCGAATGCGCAACGCTACGCCGTCACTGCTAATCAGGCAGCCAAGCTGGTAGGTCATCCAAATGATTTAGTAATAGCAGGGGCCCTGCGGGTACTCAGCACCTCCATCAAGGAGGATTGGCAAGGTGCTTGGCAGGTATTAGAGAAGATATCTGTTGATAGTTACCATCTCAGTGCGCGGGCTCAGTCATTACGGAACCGAGCCGAGTCGGTCATGCAGCAGCTAGTGTCAAAAACAAAGTAAGGTTTGATGAGCCATTTGTGCCTAGATTACTATTTGAGTGATCCCGTCCTTAATATCTAAACAATCCCGATGGAGTAACATATGGCTCTTATCGTTGTCGAAACCACCTACGCTTCTCCTATCGATCAAGCTTTGTGGGATGAGTTGGTGGAACGATCGGGTCCTTGTATGACAGAACGCAATGTAACTTGGCGACGCACTTATTTATCGCGAGATCGCAAACGCAGCATTTGCGAATTAGAGGCTACCGATGCCGATACAGTTCGCGCTGCTTACCAACGGGGGCAGATACCCTACGACCATATTTGGTCAGCTGATTTAGTAGACGAATTGCCAGCGAATATTTAGCTATCAATGAGGCAGACGCTCGATTTTGCAAGGATTGGGCAGCAGAAACTCTGATATTTTCTCAACGATATTGCTCTAACTTCTTTGGGGCTCATATCCCGCAGTTTGCTGCGATGCGAGTCACAGTGTCTGAAAACGCTGTCGAGTGAAGCCGACGTGCGAAGCGAGGCGTTAAGAGATGACACCCCAGTGCTTGCACCAGGGATGCTAATTGTGACATTGAGTGGCTATCGTTACTTAACTTAGGACCTCATCTGTCTGAGAACGCTCGAGGAACGCCTGGGGAACGGACAAGTTTCTACTGTTGAATCATGAAAATCCAAATTCAGCTTGGAGGTCATGATGACAACGACAAAAAATACTCCAACAGGACTTAAACAACAGGTAGAAGATCGACCCTTCGATGCCCCTCAATCGGAAGCTGTGGCAGAGCGTCTACTGGATATCCTCAACAGTGGTTCGTTGGCAATCATGCTATCCATCGGCCATCGCACAGGTCTGATGGATGTTATGGCATCGCTACCTGCTGCTACTAGCATGCAAATTGCTGCTGCTGCTGGCTTGAATGAGCGCTACGTTCGCGAATGGTTAGGTGCCATGGTCACCGGACGCATCGTGAACTACGACAGTGCCAACCAAACATATTTGCTGCCAACAGAATATGCGGCCTTCCTGACTCGATGCGCGAGTCCCAATAACATGGCAGCTTTCATGCAATACATTCCCCTGATGGGTACGGTTGAAGATGCCATTATTGATTGCTTTTATCACGGAGGAGGTGTTCCCTACTCGGCCTATCATCGCTTTCATGAGGTGATGGCTGAAGACAGCGGTCAGACCGTTGTCGCTGCACTGGAAGAGCATATTCTACCGCTGGTGCCAGGGCTGATAGAAGAACTCGTTCGGGGCAGATCTGTAGCTGATATCGGGTGTGGCCGAGGACTTGCTCTTCTTACCATGGCAAAGTTATTTCCCAACAGTTACTTTGTCGGTTACGACTTTTCCGCAGAAGCAATCGCTTGGGCTAGTGCCGAAGCCCGAAGACTGGAACTCAACAACATCACGTTTCAGGTAAAAGACGCGGTTCAAATTGCTGAAACAAACCAATATGACCTGATTCTCACATTTGATGCCATTCACGATCAGGCTCAACCTGATATTGTCCTACGCAATATCTATCGGGCCTTACGGCCAGATGGGCTCTATCTAATGCAAGATATTCGGTCCTCTAGCAGACTTGAGAACAACCTAGATCATCCTGTTGCACCATTGCTTTACACAATCTCATGCAATCACTGTACGGCTGTTTCTCTAGCTTCAGGCGGACCAGGTCTAGGTGCAATGTGGGGTGAAGAACTAGCCTTGAAAATGCTTGAAGTGGCAGGATTTACCTCTGTTGATGTGAGACAGTTGGAGCACGATTTTCAGAACAACTATTACCTCGTCTATAAACAGCCACCTGAGGATATTTCTGGCTAGTGCATATCAGTATTCAGACTCCTCAAATACGTTTGCAATCAGCAAAATGTATTGTCGATGAAATGGCAGGATTAAGTCATCAAGTATCTATAACTCTTGAAGTTTTAGTTTGGACATAGAAGCTCTGACTGGGAACGAATCCTAGATTTCTATAACATTCTATGCTTCTGTACAAATGCTATAGAAGTGCTTGAAGTTCTTTCTTGGCCCCCTTCTTGAAGATAATCAAGACCGCTTTCAAGATGTCTCCCGAATTCTTCTGTCTCGAACTAGAGCAGGGCTGACATAAATTCTCCTGATTTCGCTAACTGAGCGTACAAAACGAGACCTGTTTTCGATACTTAATCGATCATTTGGAGCTCTTTGTCATGATTAGATCGACCAAGCGATTGCTGACTTTCAGCATTGGTATGGATGCTGTAACTACTCATATACGGTGGGGAGCCTGCGTCCTTTACAGCCACGCTTTCACTTTTGCTCTCTGTTAGTTCTGAATCATTGAAACTCATGCTAGCAATTGCCCTAGGAGATCGCAAGACTCCAACGGTGCGGAGGAGTCGGTGTAATGTTGGTAGCCAAACAGAAATAGGAGAACAAGTTCAGGAATACGGGATCGCAGTAAATTATTGGGCCTGAAATCGCGTACCTCTATGCACGAACGCCTCTAGCCTATCGATCTAACTTGCCAAATTTACTCCAAGTTTTTTCAACAGAAAGACCAGGCAATACCTAACATTTCCTGTGACGGCGAACCCGAAACGTCACTTTACGGTAGCAACTTTTGGGGCTAGACCTCCGCCCGACGCCAAGTTTCAACCTTTACCCAGAGGAATACATCATGCAACTGCACGACTGCGGTCGAGTTTCTGCTGCTCAGCCTTCTGCTTCTGCTCAGACTCGCATCTCGATCGCGCTCGAACGAGATCGCCTCAAAAAACGCCAGCTCGTTCTGCAGAGCCGCGCGGCCAAGCGCGTTTGCTAACGAGGTCCGTCATTCGTAATCCAGTCTAGGCATTCCACTCATGAAACGCAGACACTCACATGACGCTATTCTCCCGAGCGGACAACGCGCAGGTCATCTCGATCGCCTGCCCACCCGCAAGATGTCTCCCGAAACCATCCGCATCGAGTTAGAGCTGCGCTGGTATCTATTTCCCCGCATTCGTTGACAGCTCGCGCGAACCGCTCACATTTTTCAACCTACAGTCGCTCATTGGGTGCCAAATTTCCCTGCACTTACGGTCTGTGTTGCCTGGTTTTGTGGGTGGTGATTGGCGCGAATGGCTACCGACTTTATGCACTTCTCAAAGGAGGTGATGCCTATATGCCAATGCCTTTTTGCTAGAAGTCATCATTTCGTTCTTTCCAGTCTCGACACGCGTTCTATTTCTCAAAGGAGCTAAATCCAATGGCGAACTTTATTGACGAACCTGTTAGCGTCCAGATTACTCGCATGAAGGCGCTTTCCAGTCTTGATAGAGGTAGTGAGGCCGATTTCAGGTCGGTGGTCACGATGGCGGGTCAACGCTCATTTGGCAGAACCTTTAGCAACGACGACGACATCAGCCCCGGTAACGATTGGAACTTTACCGTGAGCAGTTTTGACGGACTCGTTCCCATTACGATCGAAATCTTTGATGACGATGGTAACGGTGGTTTCAACCCAGACGATCGGGTAGATATCAACCCGCTTGGAGGCATCCGTGACCTCAACCTCTTCTTCAGCCTATCCACTGGGCTCATTTTTGACGGAGATAATGGGAATCAGGTTATTGGGAATGTCGGTGAATCTATCACTCTGGGAGGAGACAAAAACGGAGATAACGGCGAGATCACCTTCCGCATTGATGGTGTCCCTGGCCCAGAATCAACGAGTTCTGCGCTCAGCCAAGGTAACGGGTTTTCCGATACTCCAGAAAGTAACGAAACCCTGGGTCTAGACCTCTTTGGCAATAGTGCACTCGTGACAGGTGATTTCGATCTGGACGGTCGGGACGATTTGGCAGTAGACGTTGGTTCCGAACGATCTGGTCCTGTCACCCATGTAGCGTACGGCAGCAGCAGCGGTCTTAGCCGATTTGACACGCAGAACTTCACACGACCGAACAGTGTGTTTGGACCTGATGCCTCGGCGCTTGCAGTCGGGGATATTGACGGAAATGGCGTAGACGATCTCGTAATCGGTGGTTCAAACCCCGTGGTTCGGTTTGGGTCCACGTTTACTCCCTTGCTTAATTCGCAGTCCATTCTGCAATCGCCAACGTACCCCGACAATATTGCCTTTGGCGAAGTGCTGACCACGGGAGATTTCAATGGCGATGGCCGCGATGATATCGCGACGAGCGCTCATTTCACTGGTGCGGTTCAAATCAACTACGGGAGTAGCTCTGGTATTCGCAACGACAGTAGCCGTCAGGTCTTTACTCGCGATACGCCAGGTATTTTGGGAACGGCTGACACCTCATTTGGCGATGCGCTCGCTGCTGGTGATGTGAACGGTGATGGCTTTGATGACTTGATTATTGGAGTCCCTAACTCGATAGACATCGAACGGGCTGGCACCTTCCATGTCTTGTATGGCAGGAGCAACGGCTTAAGTGCCACCAATAGTCAGCTCATTGGGCAGTTTTTTGGCGGTGTTGACGACCAAGCAGGCGATCGCTTCGGCGGAACTGTTGCAGTGGGGGATGTCAATGGCGATGGTGTCGATGATGTCGTCGTTGCTGCCACTGGACGTAATAGCGGCGCTGGCGCCGTGTATGTCTACGAAGGCAGCCAAGGGCAGAATCTACCTTTCACGAACCCTAAAATTCTGACCAAAAGTAGCTTATTTGGCGGAGCTTCGCTTCCAGGCGATATTTTTGGCAGCAGCCTTGAGGTCAAGGATATCAATGGCGATGGTTTTGATGAGATTGTCATCGGTGCTCCTGGCTCCAATAACAATTCAGACAACAACACGGGGACGGTGCATGTCACCTTCGGCTCCTCGACTGGGCCAACGTCTACGGTGAGGGTCTATCGCCAGGGCATTGAAGGCATTGCCGGAACGCCTGAAGTCGGCGATCAGTTTGGTCGCGGCGTTGCGGTCGGCAATTTCGACGGAGCTGGTGCAGCGGAAATTGCGGCCAGTGTTCCCTTCGAAGACCTAGGAGATGCCAGAGACGCGGGGATGATTAATATCATCACCGAGCCTATCTTTAACTCTTCGTCTAACCTGACAATATCTCAATCAACCCGGTTGGGTTCCGAAGGTTCTATCCGCTCGCTGGCTGAGCGTAACGATGACATCGTAAATGCAAACCCGAATCAGAATCGTATGGGTGCGGGTGCTGAGACAGATGCAATCGCCGGTCTGGAAGAGTCTGGCCTGATTGCCGGGGGGCTCGGACATGGCTTCACGGGCAGAGATAACAGTGAAGAAACTCAGAGCGGCGATCGCAATCAGCGCAAAGCCCTCAGTCAGATTGCGGAAGGTAGCTCTAACAATGGCATCTTCGAACGTGCTAATGCCTTTAACTCATTCTTCAACGCTGGGGATGAGATGCAACTCCGAGGTGAATCTGCCGAATTGCGTTTTGGGAACGTTACCGAGCGAGACTTTGCTGGAATCACCCGTGCCATTAGCGACGGAGGAAGTTTTGTCGGAGCTGTCGCAGACATTCCATTGGCTGAGACGAGCCTTGGCAGTCCATCCGTAATTGAGTTTTTCAACTAGGCCAATGTTGGCGAACACCAGGGCGTACGGAGTATGTGCTCTGGTCGCCAACAATCAGGTACCTAGTCTACTCGCACCAATTTCCGAAATCTAACGCTTCCATTCTTCGATCGCTGGATTGCAGGTGAGGGCGGTGACTTCTCGACCTTCTGCTTTTGTTCAGGCTCGATCGCGATCGCTTCAAAAACCACCAGCTCGTGCGGAACTGGTACCTGTTTCCCCATTCGCTGACAGCTCGCGCAAAAAAACACCGTTTTTCGACACTCAATCGTTTATTTGGAGATCTCATCATGACTGCACCAATCAAACAACTGCTGCCCCTCAGCATTTGCATCGGCATAGCTGCTTTGGCCACTCATACGGCGCTCTCTCCTACCCGCAAACCCGATGAGATTGTTTTGAACGGATTTACCTTGAACGGCCTGCACCTGAACATCATCACCGTTAACGGTACGGCCCCTATCCCTTCTACAGGTAAACGTTTGGACTGGATCGACGCAGACGCGACTCAGGCAACTCTGGCTGGTCGCCCGCTCGACCACATTCATCTTGCTGGCGGTCAACTCGCCTTCCGTATCGCCAAATAGTTGTGTTAGGTAGGAAGCAATGAAGAATTACTCGCGCTGGAAGGCTACACTTCTTGCCTCGATAGGCGGCACAGCGATCGCCGGACTCGCCCTCGGAAACTGCGATCGCTTTACCTTGCAGCCAATTTCTTTCTCCGGTTCAGTTCTGCAGGGAAACGAGATCGCTGGAGTAACGCTCACCAGCTTTGACGACCGGGGCCGAACCCGCACGCTCAAAATTACTGACGTGCAGCTCGACCCTCAAGATGCAACCCAAGAGATTTATCTCTACACTGTGCTCGATCTCCGTCCTGACGGGCAGTGGCAAAACTTCTGCCTGGCCGACCCCGACGGCGTGGCCAAAGCCATCCCTCTCTCGGGACGTTGGGATAGCTCTGGAGCCCATATCGATGATGGCAGCATTACCTTTGCTTGCACGAACGGTGCCCTGGCCAAATGCGTTCGCTGGGGCTACAAACCCTGGCAAACTGTCAACGGCCAATCGCTACAGGACTATCACCAAGCCTGTACCCGCATGGTGCGCGCCGATTACTGCGGCAATGGCATCGGTCACACTCGCAATGGCACCCCCATCGATGTTTACGATCGCCTCAGCCTGTACCACCGCACGCCTTACAGCGGCATGACCTTCGAGGCCGCTTGGGATATCGACGGGGCCGTCTTCTTTGACCGGCCTCGCTTCCCAGAAGCGATCGCTCAACTCCAAGCAGAATGCCCCGAAAAGCTGACACCACAGCCACACCTATCCCAGGCAGAACTCGACCCGCGAGTCACACTGCCCGAAGCGCTCCTATTCAACGACTCGTTCCTGCACCCCCCTGTGCCTGCAGGAATAGTGCAGAACTAAATCGCGGAGTGAATCGACAGCAGTTCGACTCGTCCGTCCCTTGAGCAGAGATATCCGCCCACTCGAATGGGCAAGGAGAGGCCGTTGAAGGATACTATCGAGTGCAGCAGGGCGGTGGTATCGCAAAGCAAAAGCTTTTCAGCGATACCGCAGAAGGTAACTTGAGGCGATGATGCGGAAGCAGGTATGGGCTGCCATCGGGATTGGCATAGCTTTTGTAGGCGGTATTGGGGCAGGCACGATCGGCTCCTACGTGAGGCCCGAAAGCGATCTCTCCACCGCACCTATCGCTACACCATCCGTATCGTCAAGATCGCCAGCAGAAAAACCTAGCTCTCCCTCACCAGCCGTTGCCGTCTCGCACGATTGGCCCGTACCTAATATCCCCGTGTCTGATACAGAGATGGAGATTTGGGAGTGCGAAGTTGCGATTGTCGGTGGTTCTCTGGGAGGCGTGGCCGCCGCCATCCATGCCATGCGGGCCGGAGCGCAAACCTGCGTCATCGAGCTCACTAGCTGGTTGGGAGGACAAGTCAGCTCCCAAGCAGTGTCGGCCATCGACGAATCTCCACAAATGCGGGAACGGCAAAATTTTTCGTCTTCCTGGGTGGAGTTCAAGCAGGCGATCGCCCGCCAAACCGTCCCGTTACCGGCCGAGTTGGGGTTCACTAGCCCCGTCGCTGTCAGCACGATCAATAGCTGTTGGGTGGGCGACCTGTGCTTTCCTCCCTTGGCCGGACATCAAGCTGTCGCGGACATGTTGGAGGTCGCCCGAGAAAGCTCACCACGCAGCCGTTGGTCCGTTGATACTGCCTTTAAAGGAGCGGAGTTTACCCCATCCGGCGATCGCATCACTGCTGTTTACGCCGTCAAGCGAATTCCTCGCGACCCCAACTATATTCCGCTCGGTCACTTCTCTCGCGAAATGCACACCTGGTATGCCTGGGCCAGCAACGACACGTTTGAGAAAACTCCGCTGCGCTTGCAGGCTCCTCCCGGCAAATCACTCACCGTTATTGATGCCACCGACACCGGCGAACTTGTGGGCTGGGCCAATATTCCCCACCGCCTCGGCTCGGAAAGCCAGGCGACGACGGGCGAGCCTAACGCGATTGCCGATAATCCCGACTGTACCCAGGCTTATACCTACCCCTTTGTTATGGCGATCGCTGATGACGGCGGCAAATCTCGCAGTCAGATTAGCAAACTTCAAACGGGATTCAGCAAGGCCGAGCACCGGAACGAATTCGATTTAGAAGGCTTTCCTATGTTTAGCGGTCAGAGCGTATTTAATTACCGCCGCATCGTCAGCCAGGCCCGCACCAATCCTTTCGTCAATCCTCCCATTGCCAGCGACATGACTTCGATCAACTGGAATCGTGGCAATGACTGGGGCTGGATGGATCCGCCATTGATCGTGTCTCAACAGGATATTGACAAAACAGGCCAGCGGCAAAACTGGATGGGAGGACTGCACCTCAACTCCCTCAAAGAAGCAGAAAATCATGCCTTACTGTTTTCGGAATGGCTGATGGAGTATCACGCTGCTCCGGGGTATGCCATGGCTCACCTCTCCGGCAAAGACAGCCCCATCCCAACTGAAACTGGATTGAGTTTCTACCCTTACATCCGCGAAGGCCGCCGTATTCTGGGCCGTGCGGCCTATGGCGACGATAACTTTCAAATCCGCGAACAAGATTTGCGTGTCGATATGTCCGGCGGACGAGATTTCCGCGCCACAGCCGTCGGCTTTACCCACTACGCCATCGACATTCACGGCTGTCGCTACCGCAACTGGGAACCCTCTGGCTCTGCTCAATCGGCTCCCATCAACGAGTACCATGTCAAACCCATTTATTTACCTGTAGAGAGCCTGGTCCCCCAGAAAATAGATAATCTGCTCGTCGGCAGCAAGGGCATTGCCGTCACTCACATTGCTAACGGTGCCACCCGCACCCATTACGGCGAATGGAGTATAGGTGCTGCTGCAGGAACAATCGCGGCTTGGCACGTCCACCCCGAACGACACGATCTGTCTTTAGGTGAAATAAGTACTCCCGATGTCTGGCCGCAGGTGCGAGAACGCTTGCGAGATCGAGGGTTGCGGTTGGAGTGGTAGCCTGAGCTAGTCCAGTTTCAGACTTCCCTATGCCTTTGTTTTCTTTTTCCGGCCAGCGTCCCGACAGTTTAGGTGTAAAAGACGGTCAGCTCGCCCCTGCTCCGGGAACGCCCAACTGCGTCAACAGTCAAAGTGACGACCCTCAATCCCAAATTGCCTCACTGCCTCTCAAGGGATCGGCCGCCGAGTCAATTGAAGCGATCGCCCAGATCGTACGGAGTACGGACCTGGCCGAAGTCATCGAACAAAGTGATCGCTATCTCTACGCCGAGTTTACTAGCCGCCTAATGGGATTCGTCGACGACGTCGAGTTTTATGCCGACGAAGCTGCCAACGTCCTGCACGTGCGCTCGGCTTCTCGTTTGGGCAAATCAGATCTAGGCGTCAATCGCAAGCGGATCGAAACCATTCGCTCTCAGTATGAGTAATGCGTTCTTAGATATGAGCAGTGCTGCCAGCTTGCCCCTGCCATGAGCTTTCAGCGAACCTGGAAGCACCTTCTCTTTGGTTCGCGTCTGAGTCGAACTCTGAAGCAACAATGTTCTTTAGCGACATCAACCTAAAAGTTGGGTGCGTTCGTACGTAGACAAAATAAAGTCGAGGGTTTTTTCGGTCAGCAAATAAGTGGCAGTCGCGTCCGAACTAAAGCGAATCTCATCTCCATTTTTCAGATCGTGAAAATCTACTTTTTGACCATTCACGAACACGCCATTAGTACTGGGATTACCCTCACTATCGCCATCGAGAACCTGATACGTGTATCCACCTTTAATGCTTGGAATGCGTACCAAGATAGCGTGGTGACGCGAGGCATAATCGGAATCAATGCGAATGTTGTTCCGAGGCGAACGGCCGATGGTATACATCGTTGCGGTTAACCAATACGCTTTAGGTCCGCTGCGATCCTTAAGGATTAGCGCGTGATTCAGCACGGTGGGGGCAGTCGGAACAGCCATACAACTTTGGCAAACGCAGAATTTCCCTTATTGTGCCCGTCAATGAATCAAATCGACCGTAACAGAACGTGTGCGGAGGTCGATTTCCGTAATTATTCGTACAGAATAGCCTCCTCGTCAGGGAATGCTAACCCTAAGACAGATCCCCTCAACCCAATGTTGTGCAGTTATTGCCACAACCGGATCGAGATATGTGGCTAGAGGAAAACGACATGAACGAAACGAAGCTGAGAAAGATCGTCCGAGTAGTGCTCGGATTGGCACTGCTGATACCACTAGCAAGCTGTAGTGGACGAGCGAGCTCCTCTAGCTTCATTGAGCCTGGTGCTGGCAAAACCTTGGCGCGTGTAAGAGCCAAACGCATTTTGACCTGTGGTTCAAACACTCAGCTCCCCGGCTTTGGCAAGCGAGACGAACTGGGAAACTACTCCGGATTTGACGTCGATATTTGTCGGGCGATCGCTGCCGCCGTGTTTGGTGTGCCTGACCTCAAAGCTGATGGCGAAGATATTGAATATTTCTACCTGCAAGCTGCCGACCGTCAAGACGTACTGCGCTCCGGTCGCATCGACGTGCTGAGTCGTAACACGACCTGGACGCTGTCGCGCGATCGCGAGTGGGAGGCAACCTATGGTCCCACGACCTACTACGACGGTCAGGGCTTTATGGTGCGCCGCGACACCGGATTGCAAACGGTGGCTGATTTAAACAGTAAGAGAATTTGCGTTATTCGGGGAACGACAACAGAGATTAATCTGGAAGACACGTTCCGCGCCCGTCAGTTAGACCTACAGGCACTTAAGTTTGCCGACGATTTGACTTCAGCAAATGCCTATGAATCTGGCGATTGCGACGCTTATACTTCGGACCAAAGCGCCCTAATTTCGCGCCGCAGCACTATGGCCGAGCCAGACGAACATGTCATCTTGGCTGAGACCATTTCTAAAGAACCTTTGGGGCCACTCGTCAAACACGGCGATTCGCAATGGGAAGATATCGTCCGCTGGACAGTGAACGCACTCATCTATGCGGAGGAGCTGGGCATAACCCAGCAAAATGCCCCGGTGATGCGCGAAAGCAATGACCCTGAAATTCGCCGACTGCTGGGCACGGAAGGAAATATGGGCGAGCTCCTAGGGCTCGATCCAGACTGGGCTTATGCCGCCATCATTACCGTCGGAAACTATGGCGAAGTTTTCGAGCGCAATCTCGGCCCTCTGGGAGTAGAACGCGGCCTGAACGAACTCTACACCAATGGCGGTCTTCTGTACTCTCAGCCCTTCCGCTAAAAAGCCGACCCTTACTTACGTCCGACCGCGATCTCTCCGCAACTCAGCGCTCGCGGTCGGACGCGCCTTACAAAATCTGTGACAGGAATAGCTTGCTGCGCTCTTGCTGAGGATTGTTGAAGAATTCCTCGGGGGCATTCTCTTCTACGATTCTGCCTTCGTCGAAAAAGATAATGCGATCGGCTACCTCGCGGGCAAACCCCATTTCGTGCGTGACGCACACCATTGTCATGCCCGATCGCGCCAGCTCTTTCATCACGTCCAGCACCTCTTTAATCATCTCCGGGTCGAGCGCAGAGGTGGGCTCGTCAAACAGCATGACAGTTGGGTTCATGGCCAACGCACGGGCGATCGCTACCCGCTGTTGTTGCCCTCCCGAGAGCTGACCGGGATACTTGTCGGCTTGCGTGGCAATGCCAACGCGTTCGAGCAGTTCCAATGCTTTGCTTTTAGCCTCGTCCCGTTTAACTTTCTTAACCCAGACCGGCCCCAGCGTGACGTTTTGCAACACGGTCAAATGGGGAAAGAGGTTGAACTGCTGAAAAACCATACCCACTTCGCGACGGATGGCGTCTATATTGCGTAAATCTCCGGTCAATTCAATACCGTCAACAATAATGCGACCGCGTTGGTGTTCCTCTAAACGGTTAATCGTGCGAATGAAGGTAGATTTGCCCGAACCAGATGGCCCGCAAACAACCACGACCTCACCCTTCTGGATGCTGGTGGTAATGCCTTTAAGAACGTGAAATTCGCCGTACCATTTGTGTAAATCTTCGCACTCGATGATGGCATCTCTGGGGGCATTACCATCGCGATAAGCGGTTGCAGATGAAACGGGTGAAGAAGTCATGTGCGGGAATAAGTAACGGCGGGAACGCATAATATCGTTCCATTTTTCAGATTCTACCCAACTTGCCAGATTCGGGAAGGCCGCAGTAGTATCTGCGGTAACATTTGCCTCCTGTGGGGAATGTCAAGCTAGGTGGCAAACTGCATGTGCGCTAGGGGCGAGTTTTTTACAGCTCGTCAAATCAAGTGACGAACTCAGATCGGCTATCGTCCAAATTCGATCGTTGTCAAAGTTTGAGTTCGCCTTTAGGGTGATTGATTGATTAATAGTGCGAGTGTTCGAGTTACGGAGTTACACATCAGTGATGCGATCGAATAAGTGGATTTCTGGGATGGGTGCCATAGCATTCTTGGCTGTGGCAGGTTGTTCTTCTGCTCCTTCTGTGGAAGAAGGCGTTGAGGCTGTTTCCTCCGCCGTGTCACCGGGCGTGCTGTCGCAAGTCAAGTCGCGGGGGAAAGTGAATTGTGCGGTAAACAAAGAGCTTCCCGGTTTTGGCAGTCTCGACGAAAGTGGTGAGTTCACTGGGTTCGATATCGATATTTGTCGGGCCGTGTCCGCTGCCGTTTTCGGCGATCCCGACCAGGTTGAGTTCAAAGTCGTCACCTCTGCCAATCGCCAAACGGCGATTCAGTCCGGTGAAGTGGACATGATCAGCCGCAACACCACCTGGACGCTGACCCGCGATCGCGAGTGGGGCGCAACCTACGGTCCGACCGTTTACTATGACGGCCAAGGCTTTATCGTTCCGAAAGACACGGGCATCACCACGATTGAAGAATTGGACGGTGCCACGATTTGCGTTATTGCGGGTACTACGACGGAACTGAACTTGGCTGATACGTTCCGTTCTCGCGGCTTGGAATTCACTCCGGTCGTCTTTGACGGTGATGACGCTACGTTCAACGCATTTGAAGAAGGTCGTTGCGATGCTAATACGGGTGACCAGAGCGCGCTGATTTCTCGCCGCACTCAGCTTGCGGAACCCGATTCCTACCTGATTTTGGAAGAAGTGATCTCCAAAGAACCGTTGGGGCCGCTGGTCAAGTCTGGCGATGCAGAGTGGGCTGACGTTCTCTTCTGGACAGTGTCGGCACTATTCTATGCCGATGAGAAAGGTATCACCAGCGAGAATATCGACTCGTTTATGGATTCTGACGACCCCAATATCAAGCGTTTTGTAGGAACTGAAGGCAATATGGGCGAGCTGTTGGGGCTAGAGCCAGACTTTGCCGTGAACGTGATCAAGAGCGTCGGTAACTACAGCGAGCTGTTCGATCGCAACTTGACCCCGTTGGGCGTGTCGCGCGGTTTGAATCAGTCCTACACGACGGGTGGCATTCTCTACGCGCCTCCATTCCGCTAAAGTCCACTAGCCTGTCAGCGACAGGGCGATCGCCCTGTCGCTTTTCAAGTACTCGGGCAATTCGTTCTTGTTCGCCTTTCTGCCAGTTAGTTTTGATGCCAGCATGACCACGCTCGAATCTAGTCAAGTGCGTCCCCCTTGGTGGCGCGACGAAGCCACCCTCAAAATTGTCTTACAATCAGCCTTTTTGGCCGCCACTGGGGTGGCCTTCCTCTGGTTGATTCGAAACATGTTGACCGGTTTGGATAAAGCCGGACTATCGCTCGGATTTAATTTCCTGCAAAATACCGCAGGCTTCGGCATTAGTGAAGGCATTAAATATAATCCGACTAATTCATATGCAAAAGCATTAGTTGTAGGTGTTGTCAATACGATTTGGGTTTCATTTTTTGGGGTGATTCTGGCCTCTGCGCTGGGTATGACTTTGGGCGTAGCACGCTTGTCGAGTAACTGGCTTGCCAGGCAGCTTTCTAAAATTGCAACCGAGATCTTTCGCAATATCCCCATCCTACTTATCATTATCTTTTGGTATGAAGCTGTCTTGTTGCCGCTGCCGAAAGTGAAAGAAAGCTATTCGTTTTTGAATGCTTTTTTCCTGAGTCAGCGAGGGATTTACTTTCCGAGTTTGACGGCCAGCATTTGGCTGATTCCCGCTGTGCTCGCGATCGTTCTCGCGGCCTGGGGCACTCATTTCCTGTTGAAAGATCGCGGCGGCTTGCCCCCCGGTTTGGTGCCATTACTCGGTCTGATCGGGGCATTGGTTGTAGCAATAGGGTTTTGGGCGTTTTCTCCCACGGCTCCGCTCGCGCTCGACGTTCCGACCGAAACGAATTTTGGTTACAGGGGCGGCTGGCAATTTTCGGCTGAATTTTTAGCTCTGCTGTTGGGACTAGTCACCTACACGGGAGCCTACATCGGCGAAATCATCCGCGGTGCGTTCATGGCCGTGCCGAAAGGACAAGTCGAGGCTTCGCGAGCGCTGGGACTGTCGGAACTGGAGACATTTCGGTTGGTGCTTGTTCCCCAGGCTTTACGGATTGCCATTCCCCCCATGAATACGCAATTTGCCACGTTGATTAAGAACTCAACCTTGGCGATCGCGATCGGCTATTCTGACTTATTTAATATTGGCGGCACCATCATCAATCAGTCCGGGCGATCGGTTGAGGTGTTTGCCATTATCATGTCGAGCTATCTGATACTGAATTTGTCCGTGTCCTACGGCATGAATTGGTTTAACGAACGTGTCAAGCTCGTCGAACGGTAAGTGTCGTGACCACAGCAACCTCAAACTCCGCTCCTGAGATCGTCAAGCCACCCAGTCAAACTCTGACCCCTTGGCAGTGGCTGCATCGGAATATGTTCGACTCGTGGTTCAACACTGCGCTGTCGGTCATTTCTTTGGCATTAGTTTATTGGCTAGTTACATCCTTTATTCATTGGGCCGCCGAAGGAAATTGGGCTGTCATCGCCGCAAATATCAAGCTGATGGCGAGTGGTACGTACCCTATCAAACATTTGGGACGGCCGTTTGCAATTTTGTTCGCAGTGATGGCACTGGCAGGTTTGAGCGGTGGTGCCTGGGGTGGAGTACTGCGCGGCTACGCGATCGGCACGGCCATCTTTATCGGTTTGTTGGCGATCCTGCCGTTCGGCCAAAAAGCCCAACTTTTCATGGCGGGCAGTGCCCTCGCGACCTTCATCGGTACGGGAGTAGCTTGGAATCGGCGATCGTTTCAACCCTGGCTGCTGGCTGCCTGGGTGATTCTTTTACCGGTCTCTTACGGCATCTTGTTAGGCGTACCGGGGACTTCACTGAGGATGTTTTCAAGTCGGGCGGTGTCGGGTTTGCTGTTGACGCTGTTATTGGCCGCAACGGCATTTTTGCTGGCGTTTCCGATTGGGATTTTGCTTGGGTTAGGCCGTTTTAATCAGAATCTACCGATCGTCAAGTGGTTTTGTACGTTTGCGATCGAGTTCGTGCGGGGGCTGCCGCTGACGACAATTCTGTTTGCAGCCCAGCTGCTCGTCCCCCTATTCCTGGCCGGGGCAAATGTGGATTTGCTGGTTCGAGCCGCGATCGGGCTGATTATGTTCATGGCGGTGTACGTGGCTGAAGATATTCGCGGCGGACTGCAAGCGGTATCGACAGGGCAACGCGAGGCGGCGCGAGCCATAGGACTCAACCCATTTCAGATCACGTTGCTAGTGGTTCTGCCGCAAGCGCTACGAGCTGCAATCCCGGCCCTAGTGGGTGAATTTTTGACGTTGTTTAAGGACACGTCGTTAGTCGCCATCATCGGTTTGATTGACTTATTAGGAGCGGCGAAGGCGGTTTATACGAATCGCGACTGGCTGGGTACGCACCAAGAAGTCCTGTTTTTCACGGCGATCGTCTATTTTGCCTTCTGCTACGCAATGGCCTACGCCAGTCAGCGGCTTGAAAAATCTTTAGGTATCGGAGAACGATAACCGTCCATGCTCGATTTCATCACGTTGCCAGAAGGGATACTTCCCCCCGTAGCGCCTTATTCTCACGCGGTGCGGGCCGGGGATTTTCTGTTCGTCACGGGCCAGCTTTCTGAAGATCCCGAGACGGGTGAAGTAGAGCGCGTTGCCATTGCCGAGCAAACCAAACGGGTGATGGAGAATTTGAAACTGGTCTTGGCACACGCCAATACCGGCTTCGATCGCGTCGTCATGGCCCGCATTTTTCTGACGGATTTCCGGAACTACGAGGTGGCGAACAGCATTTACAGCTCCTATTTAGATCCGCAGCGTCTTCCTGCCCGAACGACAGTCGGCGTCCTTGGTTTAGCGGGATTGGGGGATATCGAAATCGACATGATCGTCTACTGCGGCGACTGACGTGCCCGAATTACCTGAAGTTGAAACCGTGCGGCGGGATTTGGAGCAAGTGTCGCTACATCAAGCGATCGCCTCTGTCGACGTATTGCTAGCTCGAACAATCGCCTCACCGTCTCCACAAGCGTTTTGCGATCGCCTCTCCGGTCGGCAGCTCACAGCCTGGCATCGACGAGGGAAATATCTTCTGGGCCAACTAGATGACGGTGCGTGTCTGGGCATCCACCTGCGTATGACCGGTCAGCTTTTATGGTCAAAAACGGGCGACGTGCCATTAGAAAAACACGCCCGTCTGAGGGTGTTCGTCCGCAACGGAGCTGAGCTGAGATTTGTCGATCAACGTACGTTTGGTAAGGTTTGGCTCGTGCCTCCCAAAGTGGAGATCGCTGAAGTCATTACGGGACTGGCACTGATGGGGCCAGAACCGTTGGAAGCTAACTTTACCGACGTATATTTCATTCAGAAACTCAAAAAAAGCGCTCGGCCCATCAAAAATGCCCTGCTCGATCAGCGCCTAGTCGCCGGAATTGGCAATATTTATGCTGATGAAGCCTTATTCCTGAGTGGCATCCACCCTCTGCATGCCTGCAATCGCCTTTCTGGCGTTCAAATTACTGAATTGCGATCGCGTGTGGTGCAGGTACTGGAAGAGAGCCTATCCCAACGCGGCACGACTTTTAGCGCCTTTCGCGATCTTTCCGGCGTCAATGGCAACTATCTCGGACAGGCGCGAGTGTACAGCCGCAAAGGAGAGCCTTGTCGGCAATGCCGAACGGGCACGATCGAGCGCATTAAATTAGCGGGGAGGTCGGCTCATTACTGCCCGGTATGTCAGCCCGACTGCAAATAAAGTAGGCGATCGCTGCACGAGCTTTAGGACATCGTCAAGCATCCACATCACTCGATCTTGCGATGCGGTCACGCCTGAGTGTGGCTTCCCGTACTCTCCGATACAAACACTTCGGCTATGATTAAACATGAATCTTGGGGCTGTAACGGTTTCGACGTGTTGCTGAAAGTCCCTTTGTGATTCTGGCCGGGATTGAGCTTATCCCGTTATCACCAGGCTCAAGCACAATAGGTGCAAACAACATCGTTTCCTTCTCTCGTAAGGCTGCTCTCAAGGCTGCTTAAGTCTCCACTAGTTGAGATCGAGGACTTCTACGTGACTCCGTTAAGCGTATTAGTCAACCCCCAACGGATGCAGCTCGAAGACTCCTTCAGTAATCTGAGAGTTTAAGACTGAACTGAAGCATCCTATCGCTAGGGACAAGTAGCGATCCTTGTTCTAAGGGTATTAGAACTACGCCAGTGAATGAGCAAAGATCGAATACGCAGCGCGGACACGGGTTCGACTCCCGTCAGCTCCATTTTTACCCACTCGTGAAACTCTCGGGAACTCAATGAGATGCCGGGAGGGTCAATGCCATGCTCAATGTTCGGCGCGCCTATCTCAATGGGGTCTATGCTCTGAGTCGCTTTGCCTAGCTTCTCGCCTTAAGTGGGTGCTCCCCATTCTGCTCTCGTCTGAGCAACATCGCCATTCATATAAAAGTACGATTAACTGAATCTGTCGAAACAATCGCCGACAGATTCATGAGTTACCTAAGTTGAGAGAAAACGTTACGAAGCTGAAAGTTTTCTGAGTTTCACTCTGCAGAAAGCATCTTTCTAATCTCTTGCACTGTTGGCTGGCCAAAGTTAATGGCTGTCCAAACAACTGAGAAGATAATTGGTGCTAGCACTAGAACCAAACTTGGACTAACCCCTATTCCTTCCAAAAAATCACTGAACGGCACAGCTGAAGTTACTCTTCCTTTGAACTGCATTGCACAGATAGCACCAACGAACCAAACTGTTGGAACTCCTAGGGCATGAACTGCTAAAAACCTTACAGTGTAAATTGGGTACTCTGGGCTGTCATTGTTGATTGTTGCATTGCTATTCATTTCTAGTTCCCCTCTTCTTCAAAAAGTCTGGGCGCAGCAGCAGCAGGATTTTCACCTTTCTCGAAATATTCATCTAACTGAGAACGCACTTCCAATCTTTGATTTACGACGGGAAGCTCTTGCTGATAATACGGAAAGTATTCATTGGGCCTTGGCGTTCCAAAAGCGTCATACGCCAAACCCGTTGTTACAAACAAAAAACCAGATATAAAAATAGCTGGAATGTTCACGACATGAAGCTTCCAAAATTGAACGTCCGTTACAATCTCTCCAAATGGACGTTCTCCCGTTGAGCCTGCCACAATTAACTCTCCCAATAAAACCTTGTCTCGTATGCACAGACACAGATGCACTTCCTACACGCGCGAGGAATCCACCTAATCCGCTTCATATCATCCATTCTGAACAACTATTTCAGGATGGATGGTTAGAGCAAGGATAAAAGCTAATGAGAGTAATTGTCAACAAGTATCAAAAAGAATCTTTTTCAATGAGACTTGCATGAGACGTATAGAGGAGAAGGCACATACTGCTACATAAAAATTCACATACGTGCCTACGCTCTTGATTGAGTCAGGCTGGCTGAAATTAATCCAGCGAGTGCTTGGGCTTTGCATAACTTAATTGTCCGACATCCTATGTGACAAAAAAAGAGGGTCGGCTGAGTAGGGAGCAGTGCTCTGAGTCGAACACCCTTGCCAGGAAGACAACGTATACTCTGTCTTACAATTAAGCCAAAATACTTATCTAATAAGAAATACTGGCAATAGTGAAATAGAGAAGCTACGGCTAATAACTTTGAAATGCGTTTGTGTTGGTTGCATGACTATTTCGGTTTAGCAAGATACGGGTTATGTGTGAATCGCAAACATGGTTTACATCGACCAGACCCACTTGGACTTGCCAATATCTCGTCGATAGTCAGCAAAACGCAGACGCTCAGTCGACTGTTGATAGAGAGCCCTCACTTCTGCTTGGGTAGGTATCAAAGCCCGCTTCTATTCGAGCTTCTGCCACGGTGATTGACCAATGGAACTGTGCTGATGCTCTCGGTTGTAGTAGCTCTGCCATTGGGACAACTGCTCCGGCAGACTGGGAGATTTCAAATCTGTCAGGCTGTAAAACTCTTCCCAATCAGTCCGTTGAGTGCGCTCGACTTTACCGTTGAGATGCGGTGAACGCGTCTTCTTTGGCCGAAACTTGATATGCAACTCCATCAAGCGTCTCGGGACGCTGTAGGCCATGAATTCTTTCCCTCGGTCGGTTTGGAGCCGTTGGATAGGGAAAGGTAACTCTGCTTGAACATGCGTGAGGAAATCTAAGGTACTCGCTGCGGTGTGATTGGGATCCAAACGCAGCACTTTCAGGCGCGTGCAGTCATCAATGGCAGTTAATTGGTAGAGCTTGGGCGCAATCTTGTAAACATCCATCTGCACCCGTTCGCCAGGAATCTCTTTCTGGTATCGTTTGTGCTTTCTGTGAGCCTGGCGAGTCGTCTTAAGCAGAGCATAGCTACTGGTACGCAAGACTGTGTGAATGGTCGATGTCGATAGATACACTTGATGATGGCGTTCCAATTCACTTTGAATGCGACGGGGACCGAGACGGCGGTCTCGCAGCGCTTGAATCCACTGTCGAACTTGGTCTGTGACCTTGGTGGGTGGACAACGATGGGGCCGCCGCGATTGGTCTAGCAGTCCTGAAAAACCTTGCTGTTGATAACGTTTAAGCCATGTGCTCAGAGTTCGACGGGAGATACCGCAGCGACGACTGGTCAAGCTCATGTTGTCAGAGTGTTGGTAGTGTTTGACCCGACCGAGGCGCATTCTGACTTGAACTTCCATTGCAGCGTTCTCACCGAAATGAGAGTCAGACTAACACTGCCTAATTGATCGCCATGTTTGCGATTCACACATGCTCTAACACGAACAACAGCACGTTGGGGACGAAATTCTGGTCTTCGTTATCCACGGGAGTCTCGTCGGAACCGGGGAGGTCGTCGATGTTGGGAAGAGTGGTGGGGTCGAGTTGAAGCACGAGCGCACCTCGCGGGCTACGGCTGGCTTTGCTTTAGTCTGGGCGATCGCAACTTAGCTGGGTGGGGAGAAGGCCGCAGGCGTGACTAACGAGCATTTACGGGTCACGATCGAATTCCACTTCATTGCCTATTGGTTTTCATTTCTTGATGTACCAAAGCTGTTTAGACATGACTTCTAGACTTGCTGCACTGAGCATCGCCGACTCTTATCAGCGATAAACGCTATTCCCTTCTCCTGGCAAAATCGTGAGAGCTGCCGGAGCAATAATATCTCCCGCCGAAATTTCAATATCGCCGTCCCAATCTTCAACCGACAGAACTTTCTTCTCAGGTCCTTCGTAGTCGTAATAGTTGCAGCGCTCGGCATTAGGGCGGCGCAGATTACCTTCGCGACGCATTTGGGCCGTCCCCGAATCAGTGCAACGATAGCGATCGCCTCGATACGTCAATTCTTTTGGCGGCGGATTTTCAAGCTCCAAATCTGACACGGTCGTCATCAGCGCCACCGTCACCCAGTCGTCTTCCTCCACCGACAGCCAGCGAATGTCGTCGCCATCCTGCAGCATATATTCCAACCACGTAAAACCATCTTCGTCGTAAAGCAGCCTGCCTTCCACCACCCAATCGCGTTCGAAATACTGCACGATGTCTCCCAACCGCAGCTCGAAGATAGAAGGCGCTTGCGAGAGATTGCGGGACGATTCTTTAGTACGCAACAGTCTGCGTGATCGCCGCCAGTACGTCAGCCCCACAGCAGCCACGATCGCCAGCATCAACACCCAAAACACGCTCAGAGGTATCACGAAAGGGGTCTCCGGAACTACACGCTCTAACTCGATCGCCCACTCTAAACATCTACATCGGCAACGACAACCAACCAAAAATGTCTGCTGCAGACAGCTCTAACTCCAAACCAGATAGAGCGGGCAAAGGGTTTCGATCCCGGTACAGCTTGACGCGAGATTCTGAGGAGATTGTCAAGATACTGTCTGCGGCTGGGTCGAGCAACCAACCTAACTCCGTACCGTGCTCGACACAGTGCAAAAGCTTAGCCAACGGTTGGGTCTGGGCTTGCTCGGGCGATAGGATTTCAATGGCCCAGTCGGGATAGGTGTTGAAACGATTCGCAATGCGCCCTGAAGATGTTCGTGGAATCCGCTGCCAGCGAAACACGGACACATCCGGCACGATAGCAGCTCCACCAAACACGCACCGCAGCTCCGAAAATGCATTGGCAATACGCTGAGGTTCGGCAACGCGATCGATGGCCTTGCATAAAGCAACTTGCAGCAGGCTATGTTCCCCTTGTGGCATGGGTTTCTGAATTAGTTCGCGATCGATAAATTCGCTCGCGGGTTGAGTTTCTGGCAGTTGCAGAAAGGCATCCAGCGTCAGAGCTTGAGCAGGAGTTTGTACCATTGCGGTCTGACCTGAGCTACTCTCATCCTAACCGTCGGTTTGTCAGCCCGCTGCCGCCCTATGGAGTACACCATAGGCTTCAGTCATAAAACGCCCAACGGGGATCGGTTTGATACCGAACAATGGTTGGATGGCTGAGGCGATTGATTTGCACCGACCCTAACTCGATATCAGCCGGTAATGCGAACAGTGCTGGTAAAAGCTCGGCAGTTAAATAGCGAGTCGGAACACCCAGTTCCAAAGTTGAGAGCGAGACCGGAGAGCGCCCGGCCAATACGAACCCCCAAGGGCCAAAGCTTGGCACGGTAGCCGTGTAGGGATGCACGTCAAAATCGGCAGCCGCGAGGGTGGCCGCGATACAGGCAAACGCTTGGGGTGCGAAGAAAGGGCTGGATGCTTGAGTGACAAAAATACCCTCAAGTGCGAGGTGCCGGGCAATTTGACGATAAAAGCCGAGGCTATAAAGCTTGGCGATCGCGTCCGTATCCGGGTCGGGAAAATCGGCAAAGATAACATCAAAAGTCTCGTCCAGTTCTGCCACTAATCGAAAGGCATCACCATAGCGCACCCGCACCCGCGGATCGTCAAATGAGCGCTCGTTTGCGCGCACGAGAGCGGGATACGTCTGGGCCAAGTGCACGACCTGCGGGTCTAACTCGACAACCAAAACCTCTTCAACTTCAGGCCACTTGAGGATTTCCCGCAGCGCCATACCGTCCCCTGCCCCCAGCAACAAAATCCGGCGCGGATGCGTAGTCGTCGCGATCGCCGGATGCACCAGAGCTTCGTGATAGCGATATTCGTCCAACGTTGAGAGTTGCAAATCGCCATCCAAAAACAAACGCACGTCGCGGCCGAAGCGAGTTAAGACGATGCGCTGATAGGCGGATTGCTGGCGACTGACAATGGGGGCAGCATAGAGCGAGTTTTCCAAGCGATCGCCAATCGGTCGCGTCAGTCCGGCAAACAGCAGGATGAGAACGCCAAAGACCAACCCCCACCAGCGCCAACGCCGCATGCGAGGGAACTCGCCGCCGATCCACCACACCATCCACGCGGGTAATGCCCCGACGATCGCGGCTGAGGGAAACATGCCGAAGACGGGCAGCAACACGATCGGAAATAGCAACGACCCGGCCAATGCGCCAGCATAATCCAACGCTAAAACTCCAGCTAAAGCCGTCCGCAACTCGCGATCGCGCTCCACCATGCGCGTCAACAGCGGGACTTCCATCCCCGCCAAAAGGCCTAATATCAGCGTCGTCAGCGCCAAGCCCAGCCAGAGCGGGCCGTCTACCACAAACACCCCGAACAGAGCCAAGGGCAGTACAGCCGTCAAAGGAGCGATCGCTAATTCAACCCGAAAGAAATTCACCAGCAAGCGATCGGACTGCGTTTCATCTGCCTGAGCTAAAAACTGACTCAGATAAGAGCCCAGGCCCATCGCTGCCAAAAATCCGCCAACCGCAACTCCATAAGCAAGAGCTTGATTGCCCACTAAATAGCTGGCTAGGGTGCCCAGCAACAATTCCGCCGCCAGCCCGCATCCCGATGAGACCGCTGCTGCCGCCAACAATCCGTAAAACTGGCGGCGCGTCAGGACGACAGCGGTCATTTTCCAGATCCGATACCGCCGCCCCGAAACTCACCGTAGACCGTGCGGCCAGGAACGGGCACCCAGCGATCGCGATATCGCCGACCGGACAACACCGTACCCCGACGCGGCCAATAATATCGCTGACGCTGCTGACTCAAATTCAACGCCGAGATCTGACTGTAACTGCCAAAAATGGCTAGCAGAGCGATGAGCAGCGTCCCGAAAGCAGTGAGTTTAGGCAGCATAAGTACGAAAATACAGAATCACGAACCACTCAAGCACGAGACTGAATGCCGATCACCTCAGTAACACCGAGCGTGCGGACGCCCTGAATCACCTGCAAAGTGGTTCGATCGACCGGTGCGTCAGGTACCACTTCTACATAAAACCCGTAAGAATCCTCTTGCTCCAGCACCATATCAACGTGACACTGACCCGTAGCATGATCGACGCGACCGTCATCGTCGTTATGAAACTTTAGAGGCATGGGGATTTGAGCTTCGTAAACGAGATTGCCCCGTCCGTCTTTAATGGCAAGCTCAGCTCGCAATGAGGTCGGTGATGTCTCATCTGAATCAACTTTGATGGCCACTCGCACGAGAGTATTGGCCCCACCCAACCGCGCTCGTCCCCCTACGTCGCTATCGCCAATGCGCTTGGACAAAATCATCTGACCGGAGGTACGCACTGTCATCCACGTAAAACCGCTCAGCAGTAGCCCGACAAGCAACCCACTCCACAAAAATCGGCGATCGATACTGCCATCCCACACCGACACGTCAAACTGAATCGGAGTCGACAATGTCTGTCCAGCAGTCGTTCCCTGCTCCAGAGCAGACACGGCAATCTCGATGGGTTCGGTCAAATCTTGGCGGCGAATATCCAGCTGCCCGCGCAGATCTGATTCCGACCACGTCCCCGACTCACCATCTTCGTACCACGTCCCCGATTCCTGCCATGCCTGCTTGACTGCTGATGCCAACAGGTTGTTATTGAGATCGAATACCTGCACTTCAAACTCAGCCCAACTGTTGGGGGACACTGTAGCTCGTACGTCAATCTGTAAAGCCCCAATCCAACTGGCACGCGGCTGTATGGCAGATAATTTCACCGTTTCGCCCGGCGGTACCTGAATGCGTTCTCGGAGTAAGTTCCGCGAAAACAGTGGCGCGATTACGAGGGCGATCGCCACCAGTCCGACTGCGCCAAACGCAACGTACGGTGCGGGTTCGATAAATTGTTTCGTCTCGTACCGCTTCACGGGCATGTTTTGGGTATCTCAGGCTACCGCAACAGTTCAGTTATACCTCGCCGTTTTGACATCAAGCGGTAACCGCCCGTGTCTCTCCTGACAACATCAGGGTTGCCGAACGCGAGGTTTCCGGTAGGCTAAACGCAGGGTTGCAAACGGGAGACCTAGCAGTGGAGATCGTGCAGGAAATCGTAGCTTCTATCGGTTGGACGATATTTGCCGTCATCTTATTTTATGGCGGTACAAGGCTATTCGATTTCTTAGATCCAATTGATTTTCAAGCTGAAATTCGACAGGGGAACGTAGCAGCCGGGGTTTTGTTAGCTGCGATCGTCGTATCACTCTCAGCAATTATCATTGCAGTAATTGTGAGCTAGCTAGACACAGCAAATCTAAGCTTATAAAGCCTAACCGAATATCATCAATAGAATATATTTTATTCTAAGAATACTGCTCGTATCCGGAGCAGTATTCTTAGAATTTCGTGAGAATACAGTGTGGTATCGACTGATATTGTTACACCTCCATAAAGTTGTTCAGTGTTAAGTT
>JBCBVC010000035.1:0-31079 GCA_039817845.1 Cyanobacteria bacterium J06642_2 | reverse complement strand
AATTGGGAAGCGATGGCCCTGGAGGCGGCTGAGACCTTTTTCACCGGATTGCTGCTCGATTGGCATCGCCAATCCATCCAACAGTTACAGGCGCAGGCTCATACTTTCGAGCACTTTGACCTCTCGTTTCGAGGCTCTTCCTGAGGTCGGTGCAAAATGTCAGTTAACTCTCTGAAGGCCGGATTTCGCGAAATCCGGCCTTTTTATCGGCATCTATAGCTTTTGACGGCTGCAATAAAGGGCTGTACGCAAGAGGAGGCCGACTTACTGTGGAAACCGCGTAAGCACGCTGTATTTTTGTCAAGAATATTGATACGTTTCGAGTTTCCCGTTTGTATTATTTATACGATCGACTCCGGCACAAAAAAGTTTTTTCGGGCAATTGAAAATTTTTTTTGCCCGTCTCGTTTTCCACAGGCTAGCCCCGGCTTTCCACAAGATAGCTGGGGATTTTCCACAGATTTTCCACAGACGATCGCCAGTTTTCCCCAACTCCGTGACGACAGAGTGGCAGTTGAGGTCGATCTGGGGAAAACGCAACCGAATTGCGATCGACGAAGGCAAAACACTAAGAAAAGTAAAGGGGATCGTCTGTTTTTGCCCTTAAAATCATCGGAGGATGCTGTGGGGATCGCGTTTGGATGACGAGCCTAGCGTTGACAGACCCAGTACGGTTGGGGTGAAAATGAATCCCACTCGCAAGTGCTGTCGGTGATGTATTGGGATTCAAAAAGGTCGAACCTGCTGGGGAGATGTTGAGGAACAGGTGCAGGCCGAAGTAAGCGAGGTGATGAAGAGTTGGGTACGGCCCCATACAACTGGTCGAGCCTGTTGCGACGGTGTTGGTCTTGATTTTTGTCCTGGAGAGCAGATTGTGAGAACTCAGAATCACAGCATGTTGACCGAGCTTCCTGACGTATTGCAAGATGCCTTGGAGGCTTTTCTGGTCAGTCGACCCGACTGGAACTGCGATCGCATGTGCGCGGCGGCCTTCTCGCTATTTCTGCTGCAAAACGGCTACACCGACCAACGCATCAATCGCCTATATTTGGACAACACCATTCGTTACTCGCGACAGGCATCGTGAGATACGAGTTACGCTTGGGAGCCATGCGAGGAGACTTTGGCAGGTCAGTTGCCCCTCTTCAAGCTGCTCGGGCGGTCTTGTAGTTACACCCAGGTTTGTTAAGCTCCCCACAGCGGAGTTGCAGGCATAAGCCATGACGTTAGAAGGGTTACCAGTGTTAGCGGCAACGGTTATTGCCATCGTGTTGGCAATCTGGCTGTGGCGCGTGGTGAAAGAGACGCTGGTAGCAGCATTTGGGATTGGTGTCATTTTGGCCGTGTTGTTTTTTGGGTTTGGTGTCACGCCGATGGCTATTGTGGCCGAGATTGCGAACTTACCAGCCAATGTGATGGGCTTGGCGCGCTCCCTTTTGCAACGCGGTTGAATGTCGGAGTTGGGGAACGTCGTCGTGGTTTATCCACCTGCACCATCTGAGCTGGGTGACTGTCTGGTCATCTCTAACATTGAGTGCTACGGCTACACGGGTTATTTTGCTGAAGAGCGATCGCTGGGTCAGTGGTTCTCAGTCGATCTCTATATCTGGACGGATTTGAAACCTGCCGCTGCTAGTGACGACCTGCAAGACACGCTCAACTACGCTGCGATCGTGACTGCCGTCCAGGAGTTCGTTCAGTCCAGCAAGTTTGCGCTACTCGAACCCCTGGCTCAAAACATTGCCGATCTGGTTTTGAGTCAGCCAGCTGTCAGCCGCGTGCGAGTACATCTGACCAAAAAGCATCCGCCAGTGCCGAACTTTAACGGTAGTGTCACGCTGGCGATCGCTCGTCCCTAGAGAGGGCCCTGGGTATGAAATGTTTGTGACAGGCAGCCGAGAATTGTCTTAAGAAGTGGGGAAGTTGTGCTGCCTTGAATAAAGAGTGATGGTCCGATTGAGAGCGGCCGGAACATTTTCTCTGGGCTGCGATCGCCTGAGTCAGAATAGACGTAGAGGCGTTCTGGTCGAGCCAGTGGTTGCTTTAGACGTTGATTTCGAGCCGCAGACACAGATAATCGGTCGGCGCTTGATGGCCGCAACTCAGGCGCGCTCGTCAATCTTGGCTCAGATGCGCGAGCAGCTGCGCTGGGACGATCGCCTGTTGGCCTGGGCGATGGAGAATCCAGGATTACGGGTGCAGCTGTTTCGCTTAATTGACTGTCTGCCTTCGCTCCGCTCCAAATCCGAGATTGCTCGACACATCCAGGATTATCTCAGCGATGCCAGCGTCGAGTTACCTGGCGCGTTGAAAAGTCTGCTCGAATTCCCGCAGCCCGACTCCGTGCCTGGCCAGCTGGCAGCCACCACGTTTACCAAAGCAGTTGAAACTCTCGCTCGCAAATACATCTGTGGTGAAACTCTGCCGCAGGCGCTAAAAACGTTACATCACCTGCGCCAGCAGAAGCAGGGGTTCACGCTGGATTTGTTGGGTGAGGCCGTGATCTCTGATGTTGAGGCACAGCAGTATCTGGAACGCTATCTCGACATTCTGACGCAGCTGGCCGAAGCTTCCCAGAATTGGAAACCCGTGCCTGAGGTCGATCACGCTGGAGATCGCGAGCTCCCCAGAGTTCAGGTGTCGGTCAAACTCTCGGCCTTTGACTCCCAATTCGATCCCTTGGATGCTGTTGGAACGCAGGCCCGCGTCAGCGAGCGCGTTCGGATACTGCTGCGCCACGCTCGTGACGTGGGGGCAGCCATTCACTTCGATATGGAACATTACGTCTATAAAGATCTGACGCTAGCGATTTTGAAAGACTTGCTGCTGGAGGAAGAGTTTTGCGATCGCGACGATGTCGGTCTCACGATACAAGCATATTTGCCCGATAGCGAACGCGACCTACGCGATTTAATTGCCTGGGCCGAACGACGCGGCACACCCGTTACTGTCCGCCTCGTCAAAGGTGCGTATTGGGACCAAGAGACGATTACCGCCAGTCAAAATCACTGGCCTCATCCGGTTTATCCCACCAAGGCAAGTACGGATGCCAACTTCGAGCGGCTGACGCAAATTCTGCTGGAACATCACCGCCATCTCTATGCCGCCATCGGCAGTCACAACGCGCGATCGCAGGCCCGCGCAATCGCTATTGCCGAGGAGTTGAACGTACCGCCTCGCGCGATCGAGCTGCAGGTGTTGTATGGCATGGCAGACAAGCTCGCCAAAGCGTTGACTAGCGAAGGGTATCGCGTGCGCGTATACTGTCCATTTGGCGAACTGGTGCCGGGAATGGCGTACTTGATCCGGCGCTTGCTGGAAAATACGGCTAACACGTCATTTCTACGTCAGAGTGTCTCAGATGTTTCGGCAGAGGTGTTACTGGCTCCACCCAAAGTCGAATCGGACGTTCCTGCTCCAGCAATATTTGGAGATCGCGCTCCCGACACCGACTATAGCCGTGCCGCAGCCCGTACCGCATCCGAACGGGCGATGCAGGAGATACGTCAACAGCTCGGAAAGACCTATCAACCACTGATTGACGGGCAATGGGAAACAGGCGCGCAGGCGATCGATTCCATCAATCCATCCAAACCTGACGAGATTATCGGCAGGATCGAATTGGCAGATCTTGATGCTGTCGATCGCGCGATCGCTGCGGCCAAAGCCGCTTTTCCAGGATGGCAACGAACGCCAGCTCGCGAGCGTGCTGAGCTCTTACGACGGGTGGCTGAGTTGATGACTCAGAAACGCGAGGAGCTGTCCGCTTGGATCGTCCTGGAAGTCGGCAAACCTCTGGTGCAAGCTGATGCTGACGTGTCGGAAGCGATCGACTTTTGCCGCTACTACGCTGACGAGATGGAGCGACTGGAGAATGGCACTGCCTACGACGTTCCAGGCGAAACCAATCGCTATCACTACCAGCCGCGCGGTTTAGTGACCGTCATTGCTCCGTGGAACTTCCCTCTTGCCATCCCGACAGGCATGGTAGTGGCAGCACTAGTGACGGGAAACTGCACGATTCTCAAACCCGCCGAGCAGTCTTCGGTGGTTGCAGCCAAACTGGCGGAATTGTTGGTTGAAGCAGGCGTACCTGCAGGCGCGTTCCAGTTTTTACCGGGAGTTGGCGAAGAGATCGGTCCCGCACTAGTGAAGCATCCCGACATGCATGCGATTGTTTTTACAGGTTCGCAAGCAGTTGGCTGTCAGATTTATGCCGATGCTGCCGTTTTGCAGCCGGGACAAACCCATCTCAAACGAGTCATTGCTGAGATGGGTGGTAAGAACGCCATCATTATCGATACCAGCGCCGACCTCGATCGCGCCGTCCAGGGTGTCGTTCAATCTGCTTTTGGCTACAGCGGTCAGAAATGCTCGGCTTGCTCCCGTGCTATCGTGCTGGATGCGATTTATGACGTGTTTCTCAATCGTTTGGTCGAAGCGACGCGCTCGCTTCACGTCGGCTCGGCTGACTTACCCAGCACTCAAGTCGGTCCGGTTATCGATGCGGAAGCCCGCGATCTCATTCGCACCTTTATCGAATGCGGTCGAGAAGAAGCAAAGGTCGCGCTAGCAATGAAAGCGCCCGAGACTGGCTATTTCATCGGCCCGACGGTTTTTTCTGACGTTCCCCCCGATGCCGCGATCGCGCAGCAAGAAATTTTTGGTCCCGTGTTGGCAGTGACGCGCGCCCGCGACTTTGACGAGGCCATCGCGATCGCCAACAGCACGTCCTACGCGCTCACGGGTGGCATCTATTCCCGCACTCCGGCCCACATCAACCGCGCTAAAGCTGCATTTGAAGTGGGCAACCTCTACATCAACCGAACGATTACGGGAGCGATCGTGCAGCGTCAGCCCTTCGGTGGATTCAAACTCTCTGGGGTGGGCTCAAAGGCAGGCGGCCCAGATTACCTGTTGCAATTCATGGAGCCGCGCACGATTATCGAAAACGTGCAAAGACAAGGATTTGCTCCTGTAGAGGGCTACTGATAAGGCCGCAAGGCAGTGGCACTTGAGTTGAGATAAAACTTGTCACCCACGTTGTACAGTTGCTGTACTGACTGTCTGAGTTCGTAGCAATGTCGAAACCTCAGAACTCGAAAGATGCAGCACTAAAAGCGGCTCAGGCTCCCTTTTTACCTCTGTTACGGCAGCTAGCCCGAACGTATCAAGGTTTTATGGCGTATTCGGACGCGCACGTTCGGCAGCTCGGACTGACGCCATCGCAGTTTGATGTCATCAGTACGCTGGGCAATACCGCAGGCATGAGCATGAAGGATCTGGCCGCAAAGACGCTCGTGACCAAGGGAACCCTAACGGGAATTGTCGATCGCCTGGAAAAGAAAGGATTGGTACGACGAGAAGTGCCGCCCCACAACCGCCGCAGCTTCACCGTCGTGTTGACTGAGGCTGGGGTTGAGACGTTTGAAACCGTATTCCCGGCTCACATCAAACATCTAGGAGAACGCCTCAATAGCCTCTCCCACAAAGAGATTCAAAGCCTAAGCAGACGGCTGGAAACCCTGGGCGAGCTCTTCTAGGAACGGAGAACGTAAGTCAAAGAGTTTGCACTCAAACAATTTAAATGCTAGAAAAGATTTGGCAATAAGTTTGCATTCAAACAGTTTGATGTAGTTGTTTTTGGATCTACGTCCTATTGTCGATGTGTCTTGGAGAGAGGCGCGATGACTGCTTTGCCCAGCGTGTTTGTATCGCATGGCTCGCCCGATTTGGTGTTGCACGACTGTCCGGCGCGGCATTTTTTGCAGGCGCTTCCAGCTCAGCTCGATCGCTTGCCAGCAGCCATTCTGACGATTTCTGCTCATTGGAATACCAGGCAACCAGCTGTGAGTGTGGCGGTCGAAATGACTGCACTGCACGACTTCTACGGCTTCCCTAAAGAGCTAAATCGACTCGAATATCACGCTCCGGGAGCACCAGCATTGGCCGCTCGCGTTCGAGCATTATTGGATGATGCGGGTATTGAGAGTGACGCAGTAGAGCGATCGCAGCTCGACCACGGCGCCTGGGCACCGCTGCTGTTGATGTATCCCGACGGTCAAATCCCAATTGCGCAATTGTCGATACAGCCCCGCGCGAGCCTAGAGCATCACATGCAGGTGGGTCGGGCAATTGCCTCGCTGCGGCAGGAAAACGTCCTGATTTTGGCCAGTGGATCGGTAACGCATAATCTCGGTGCTTTCGGGGCGTATGGGATAAATTCGCCACCGCCAGATTGGGTAAAGGAGTTTGACGACTGGCTGGCAGACGCGATCGCTCGGAACGATTTGGAGGCGCTGTCGAACTATCGCCAGTTGGCTCCATACGCCCGCCAGAATCATCCGACCCAAGAGCATTTACTGCCGCTCTTCGTGGCGTTGGGCGCGGGAGGATTGCAGGTTGCCGGTCGACAAATTCACTCCAGCTTTACTTATGGGGCGTTCAGCATGGCTGCTTATGCCTTTGCGTAGTCGTGCTGACGCATTGCTTTAACGTTCCTAGTTGTTAATCAGGAGATTTCGCATCATGGCTCTCGGACAATTGGTTGACGGGCAATGGAGTACGACATGGAGCGAACGCGACAACTCCGGTCAGTTTCATCGCATGACTACCCAGTTTCATCACGAGATTAAGGCAGATGGTTCTAGCCCATTTCTGGCCGAACGCGATCGCTATCATCTCTACATTTCTTTGGGGTGTCCCTGGGCCCACCGAACGGCGCTGCTGTGGAAGCTGAAAGGGTTAGAAAATGCGATCGGTTTGTCGGTGGTCGATCCGGCGATCTCCGAGCAGGGATGGCAGTTCTCGGATGCGCCAGGCTGCATTCGCGATCCGTTGTACGGCGCTGATTATCTGTGGCAGCTCTATGTCAAAGCTGAGTCCACCTATACCGGGCGCGTGACCGTACCCGTGTTGTGGGACAAACAGATGCAGACAATCGTCAACAACGAATCTCGTCACATTATCCGGATGCTAAATGCTGAATTCAACGCTTATGCCACACATCCAGAATTAGATTTCTATCCGCTCGAACTACGCGATCGCGTGGATCGCGTCACAGACGAGATCTACCATCCCATCAACAACGGCGTATACCGCACGGGATTTGCCTCCACGCAAACAGCCTACGAGGATGCCGTGACAGAATTATTTGCCGCTCTGAACCACTGGGAAGGCGTATTGGCCGAACAAGCGTACGTATGCGGCGATCGCCTGACGCTGGCAGATTGGTGTTTGTTCGCCACCTTGTTTCGTTTTGACCTGGCTTATCACGGGGTATTTAAGTGCAATCTCAAGCGCTTGGTGGACTATCCCAATTTGTGGAGCTATACGCGGCGACTGTATCAATACGCCGATGCCAAAGCAGTGTGCAATATGACTCACGTCAAGCAGCTTTACTACGCGGGATTACCCGAAATTAATCCGAGCCGCATCGTGCCCAAAGGTCCTCAGATCGATTTTGAGGCACCGCACAATCGCGAGAAATTGGAAGACCGCCGACTTGAGTTATCCGCAAGCTAGTAGACATGATACAGCGTTTTCTAGCCTGCTGAGGTACAACGACAAATGCCAAATAGCCAATAAACTAGTCAAGTGCATGCCATACTAGACCTAAAAAGGCTGTAGCTGTACGTACGAGATGCCCGTGGGAGTGCACGATTATCGTGGCTCGACGACTCGAGCTGCACCGCCGCCGCGCCGCGTGGGCTCGGCCGTTGCCAGGATCGATCCGTCCGAGTTGAGAACGATACCCGTTGCGGCCCCAATTTCGTCAGTGGGTTCGAGAACGTGGCCGATCGCACTCAGAGCTCGGCCTTCTGGGGTTGAGGCGAAATCACCATCCACCCGAGTAGAGCCGCCATTGCGCTGAGAAAGACGAGGGGCGGCGAGCGCTTCATCCAGCGACATGCCAAAGTCGATGGTGTTAACGGCGATGCCCAAGACGGTAGTGATGATGGTGGAGCCTCCTGGCGATCCGAATGCCATAACCTGCTCATTCGGACCGAAAACAATCGTGGGAGCCATACTGCTACGCGGACGCTTGCCCGGTTCGGGAGCATTGGGATGGGGGGAGGTGGCATCGAAGTCGGTGAGTTCGTTGTTCAGCAAAAAGCCGTAGCCGGGAACGACAATCCCGGACCCGCCCGTGGATTCAATCGTCAGCGTGTAGGAGACAACGTTACCTTCGCGATCGCTCACAGTCAGATGTGTCGTCGAGCGTCCTTCTAAATCTTCGGTTTGCGCAATGAGTGCTGGCGGCAGGCTGGGACTGGGGTCGGTTTGAAAGTCAAACGGATTGCCCGCTGCAGCTTGTGCTTCTTCGCTAGTAAAGGCGCGTTCGGGAATTTGCGATCGCCGCACGCGCCCAAATTCAAGTGAAATCAGTCCGCGGGCAGGAACTTCAATAAATTCCGGATCGCCGATATAGGCATTGCGATCGGCAAAGGCGAGGCGTTCGGCCTCCAGCAGCAGGTGCAGAGCTTCAGCGCGTTCCATATCGGATAAGTCATCTTCCGCCAAGATATTTAGCACTTCGAGACTAGTGAGACCGCCGCTGCTTGGAAGTCCCATGCCGCAGATGCGGCGATCGCGATACTCGGTACAGACAGCCGGACGCACGCGCAGGTGGTAGCGATCGAGATCGGCTAGGGTCATTTGCCCTGAAAGCACTGGGAATGGGGGATCGAGTACTTTCGGCGGATTGTTGACTGTACGGGCAATCGCTGCTGCAATCTCGCCGCGATAAAAGACGTTAGGGCCGCGTTCGGCGAGGGTCCGATAGGTGCGGGCTAAGTCTGGATTTTTAAAAGTCGTTCCCACCTTAGGAGCTTCGCCGTTGGGAAGGTAGAGCGATCGCGTCGAGCTGAAGGCCTCAAATCGAGAGCGATTGAGTTCGATTTGGCGGACAAAGGTTTCATCCACCTCAAAACCGCTCTCGGCTAGTGCGATCGCAGGAGCGAGAGCCTCTGCCAGAGAAAGCGTGCCATAACGGTTCAAAGCCGTTTGCCAGGTCATGACCGTGCCCGGTACCCCGACGGCTAAACCGCTGGAAATGCGGTTGGGAAAAAACGGTAAGTTCTCGCCAGGATTATCCGGATCGGCAAACATCTCAGGGCTTGCGGAGGCAGGAGCTTGTTCGCGACCGTCTAAAGTGATGACTTCGTCCGTACTGGCGCGATACAACACCATAAAATCGCCGCCGCCAATGCCAGCCGAGAAAGGCTCGACCACCCCAAGAGCAGCGGCTGTGGCGATCGCGGCATCGATGGCATTGCCTCCGGCTCGCAACACGTCAATCCCAATTTGAGTAGCCCGCTCGTCCACCGAAGCCACAGCTCCGCCTCGGCCCTGGGCGACAGGATTGGCATGGGCAGGGAGTGCGATCGCGCTTGACATGAAGTAGAGCCAGGCTGCGATTGCCACAAGGATACGTCGCACGACAATCAGTCCTCCTGCGATTCTGAAGCTGAAAACTCGCGATCGTTTTGTGCATAGTACTCAGCCATCAGACGAGGATACAGCAGCACGAAAAATCCCATCCACGCACCGATAGGTAAGGCGATCGCGCCAGTCAGCCACCAACGATGCAATAGCAGCCAACTTCCGCAGATGATGCTGATTCCAGTGAGAGCGATCGTCCACGGCTGACACCACCATGGCTTGTGGCTCCAGACATCAAACGGCAGCGAGACAGGCTCTTGGGTCATAAGGCAAGACACCCTGCAGAGAATTCACCTCAGTTTAATCGGTGCATTTGCTAGCCAACCTCAGATGAGCTAGCCAACCTTCGATAAGGTGAAGGTCATCGCGAATTTCATGTAGCGATCGGTTTCACCACTGTTCGAACTCGCAAGCGATAAGGCAAGGAGCTTGGCGAGCGAGATCCTGGCGGCGGCGATCGTTTTCTCGCATCTGTCGACGTTGCTTTGATGCCCAGAGTGGATACAGCGTTCTAGCCAATGCGGCCGCCCACTCGTAAATGAGGCTGTTCCACAATGAGGAGAACGTGGGTCGATCTCCGGAAGCTGGGGGTGACGCAGTAGTGCAACAGAGACGCAGTAGTGCAACGGGGTAGACCGTGCGACGTCGCATGCAAACATTCCCCGCAAAGCGGTAAGGTGTGAGGATGTGGAAAAGCTGCGCTCTGACCTTCTATGGCGCTCCGCAAGCTTTTTGCGTCGATCGCAGAGTATCTTCACACCCTAGCAATCGGGAGCATATTCGCAACGCACTCTTAACTTTGGTTAGTTATGCGGAACAGCTTTTTCGACGACTCATTAGACAAAGAGAGCATCCAACGGCGCATTGCCGAATTGGATAAAGGCGCTACCGGGTTTTATAGTATTGGGCTTTATCCGGCTTCGCTCGCATATAACGCCATCATGCAACGAGCGGAAACTTCGCTTCTGCTAGCTCCTCGCTCTGGTCGGGACTTACTAGGAGCATTTTCTGACGAAGCCCTGCAAGGCATGGACAGCGATCACGTCGAGTTCATGCAGTACATTTCCCAACATCGGGAAGGTGGAGAACGCGTTCCGAATACGTTGGAATATTTAATCGTCAATTGCGAACTCGTCGTTCTAGGTGCAAATAGTAAATATATCGAGAGCGATTTAGAAAAAGCTCGTCGCATTCGAGATCGATTGGGCCGTAATAATGTCGTATTAGCTTGTCTAGCCGGCTCGTTCTCCCACGACAAAGTGAAGAATGAATCTTACGTGCTGTGTGGAAAACATCCCAACTTAGCTTTCTTTACAGGCTTTCATCGCCACGGCGCACTACGCGATCCAGTGGATAGTTTTACGGCAAATTTCTGTCACCCTAATGCTCTCACCGCTTTGTTGGGCGCGCACATGCTCGATAAACTGTCGCTCAATATTCAGGTCGCTCCTGGCATTCATAATGTCGAGGCGCAGTATATCAAAGCTGCTAAAAATATGTCCTCTATTTTTGCGGGTTTTGGCTATGAGTATCATCGCGGTAACCCCGGCATCTTACCGACGCTGTTAACCCTGCTGCTCGACCAATGCCTCGATCAGGCTGCAACAGTGTCGATGTCGAGGCGCGATCGCTACAAACTCTACAATCAACAGACGATTGCGCTGACCGAGCTGGGCTACGGCGTACCCAACATCGAAGCTACCCTCAATCGGGGCAGCTATATGGAACGCGTCCGCGACCATACGTTTACGCAACTCACCGCCATGGTTGCTGACGTACGTGGCAGTATGATGCTGCCCGTTTCCGGAGAACCCACGCGCAATTTTCAGGCTGGACAAGTGCTGGCGCGAAATATGAGCACTCACGGTCGCTGCCCGGAAAATATTGAAGAATTCGAGCTGTGGTGCGAAGATGCAGGCTTGAATAAAGGAGCTCTAGAGGGGCTAAAAGCGCTCAAACTGTGGCCGCAAATCGAAAGTAAGTACGGCATCCAAGTTCACGATGCGTCGATGGTTAATCTGCTGCACATGGCGCTATATGGCGATGAAAAAGAGAAACAATTCGCTTTCAAAGTGATGACGGAGAGTCGTCAGCTGTCGAACTACTGCCAAGAATCCGTGCGACCCAGTCACAGTCGAAAATATGCAGAAGCACTCAATCATTTGGACGAATCGGAGTCGCTAGAACTCTTAGCCAATGCTGTGATTGCGGATAACGCTCGCAAAGCCATTCGCGACGATAGCGGTCTCGAAGAACGACCCATTCAGGCCGACGACCCAGCCTATCTCAAAGCCATGTTAAGTATCGAACAAAGTACGAGCGCCGACGACCATGAAGCCCTGGACGAGTTGCCTGTCCGGTCTTCAACCTAATCAGGACATTCGTCTATTCCCCTGTCACCGAGAGTCCATCTACCCAGATACGGGGGCAGAGGCCGTTACCCGGAACGAGTTCGGGCTCGGCTTCGACATAGACAATCGAATTGAGGACAGTGCGGATATCTCCTGCAATTGTTGCTGATTCAATGCTGACGCGATCGCCCTTATTCACTACCCATCCGTCAAACGGCAGCGAGAACGAGCCTTCCAAAGACTTCACCCCAGCATGCAAGGCACGGAGATCGTCGATCAGAATGACGTTTTCAGCCTGGTCGAGGCTATAGTCGCTATCTGCTGCTTTGCCTCGGATAACGCAGCCGAAGTCCGGACTGACAGAAACTTTGGCCCCGATGTTGGCATGGCCGGTGGGGTGCGCGCTCATGCGTTTGGCCGTACCCGCACTGTGCAAAAAGTTGGTCAACACACCATCCACAATCAGCGGTACGCGACGCGTGGGCGTTCCTTCACCATCAAAGTAGCTGGCACTAATGTTTTGAGAATTACGAACGTCGTCGTAAACCGACAGTAGCGGCGAGGCAATTTGCGTACCCAAAGACTCAGCAGTAGAAAGGCTGCGCTTATCCAAAATGCTCTGGGCGTTGAACATGTTGGAAAACGCTCCTAACAAACTCAGAAAAGCATCGGCAGAAAACACCACTCGATACTGTCCCGTCGTCACCTTCTCGTAGTTGAGATGGCTGATGGTTTTTGTGGTTGCTTCATCAACACAAGCCTGGATGTTCAAATCGTCCAAGCTGTGACTCATCCTTACCGCTCCAGCGCTGCGGGGTTTACGACCTTCTTCTTCGGTTTTACTGAACAGATACACCGACGCATAAGACCCACCTTCATAGCGCAAAGCTCCGTCACTATTGAGATAGAAACGATCGACATCGCGCTGGGCCAAGCCATTATAGGGAACGCCCGCGATCGCCGGATGAGCCTCTAACAACTGCTTTTCAGCGTCGACCAATGTCTCGATCAGCTTGGCCGCTGCGGCTTGGGGTAAATGTTCGGTTTTAAGACCGTCAATCTCAGTCAGCGCTTCCGGACTGAAATCAGGGGCGTGCTCGGTCACCCCAAACGCACTGGCTTCGGCAGCAGTTTTCAGGGCTAGTTCGATGCCCGCTTCGTCGAGATCGGTGGTGCTGGTAATGCCGACGCGGTCCTCGTCATTCCACACCCGCACGGTCAGTCCAGAACGGTTCGAAGCTTTCACCTGCTTAGGTTCGCCGCGATCGACTTGCACGCTGGTTTCGTCCACGGCCGAACCCGAGATGTCAAATTTTCGAATGCCGGAACGCTCGGCGATCGCCTGCGCCCGCTGTGCTAGTTCGCGAATGTCGGCCACGATTGCATCCTCGCGCGAATTTTAAAACAGAATAAGTGCAGCGGCAATTGCTTAACGACCGCCGATAGTAATGGAATCAACTTTCAGGTGCGGCTGTCCCACAGTGACGTACACGCTGCCGCTTACGGAACCGCAGAAGCCTGCAGCCAATCCTAAGTCAGTGGAGCACATGGAAATTTCATTCATGATGTCCTGGGCTTCGCCGATGAGGATAGCTCCTTTGAGGGGTTTGGTGACTTTGCCATGTTCAATCGCATAGGCTTCGTCCACCACGAAGTTAAACTGCCCGGTGGCGCCAACGCTGCCGCCGCCTAGCTTTTTACAGTAGATCCCCTTATCAATGGAAGCGAACATGTCGTCGAGGGCATAGTTACCAGGTGCGATGTAGGTGTTCCGCATCCGGCTAGCAGCAGCAAAAGCGTAGCTCTGACGCCGACCGCTGCCCGTGCGAGGATGACCCGTACGGACAGAACCAGCGCGATCGCTCAGAAAATTCTTCAGCACGCCGTTTTCAATGAGTAGGGTTCGTTGAGAGGGCATGCCTTCGTCGTCCATGTCGATAGTGCCGAAGGCATCGTCAGTCAGCCCTTCATCCCACGCCGTCAGATTTTCGTGGGCAATCTTTTCACCTTTCTTGTCGGCAAACGGTGTCGTCTGACGCTCAATTTGCGTCGTCTCCAGCAAGTGACCGCAGGCTTCGTGAAAAATGACACCGCCGAACTGGTTGGCCATCACCACCGGATAGGTGCCCGACTCGACGTAGTCGGCGTAGAGCATCTTACCTGCTGCTTCTGCTACTTCGTCTGAGACAGCATCATAATCCCAGTGACGCAAGAAATCTGGGTCACTGGTATCACCCGCTCGATTGCCTATCGACGAGCGCCGAGCGCCATCGGCGCAGAGCAGGTTGTAACCCACCGATTGTGTCAGGCGAATGTCGCGGGCAAAAGTACCGTCGCTAGCGGCGACTAACACTTCTTGCCAATCGCGGAAATAAGCGGCGCGTCGAGATTGAACGTGGCTAGCTTTCTGCTCCAATTTAGCGTTGGCTTTGAGCAGAATATCGCCCATTTCTTGCATGGAGCTAGTAGCAGGCAGCCATCCTTCCTTACCTTTAGCGGTCGCGTAGTCCCGCAGGAGCTCCAAATTAATCTCGGGCACGAAGGCGTTGGGGGCGGGTAAATGCAGCCCCATAATTGACAGAGCCTTCTCCAGCGCAGCCTTCAAACCGATAAATGACAGGTCATTAGTACTGACATAGCAATCAGCTGCTCCGAGAAACACGCGCACTCCAGCACCGGAGCTGAGACGAGGAGAAATACTGGTAATGGCATCGTCCTCTGCCAAGCAACTGATGTAGTTAACCCGCTCCAAGAAAAACTCGATAAAGTCAGCTCCCGCCGCACGCCCTAAGCCGAGCAGCGTTGACAGCGGAGCATTCCACGAAGCATCAAAGCGATCCAAAGTAAACGCATATTGAAGCTGGGGAAGCTCTTTGCTCAGCAGCAGGGTACTTGGCGACATAGATGACATCCTTTTTCAGAGTGCCGACTGACAAGCGCGATTAAGCTTGCCTGGCGTCCGAACCTGAGACCGAACGTTTGCTTAGCTTAACAAACTTACCCGCAGCACACTGTCGCAAAAACCGCCCGTACTAGCGGCCTAAAAGATATAGCCCAAAATACAGAGGCAGCCCAAACAACATTTTGTAATATGACGAACAATTGCGAAAATGCAAGTTTTAGACATCATTCTCATACTGTGGAGGTACGCAAGACCGCTTCTCGCATTTGCCGTTCGCGGCTTTTGCATATCAGTCAGCTGGCTGGCTGAAGACCTTGACACGTAATTTAAAACGACCCAGTCTCATGCCTGACTGGGCAGAGTCCGCGCAGTCACATTCTTCTCGGCTCGTCGTGACAAGCGACTCCGCTGAGGTAATGGGGAGGCGCGATCGCCCTCGCGTAAATTCAGTTGCCGCTTAGCTCGAGCATTCCTTCCTCTTTGCCCTCATCGCCGTTCAGGAGATTTGCTATGACCGCCCATACCTTCACGCATTCTCGTCAAACCATTGAGAGTGTCGGGCAGCTGTTGCAATACTATGCCGAAGGCCAACGTGTCTTTCAGTTCGTCTCGCTGGTTGAGGCCGATCTGATGGGAGCCGATCTGAGAGATATCAGCCTGGAGCGCGCTCATTTCGAACGTGCCAATCTGAGCGGAGCCGACCTGCGCGGAGCCGATCTCAGCGGGATTAATCTCAGCGGTGCTGGACTCGAACGCGCCCATCTGGCTGGAGTCGATCTGAGCGGGGCCAATTTGAGTGGAGCAAAGTTGCAGGGTGCGGACTTGAGCGATGCTAAGCTGCGCGGGGCTAACTTGTGGCGCGTCAGTGCTTGGGGAACGAGTTTCAATCTGGCCGATCTCAGCCACAGCTATTTCTATCACGCCGACCTTCGCGGAGCCACCTTGGGGCGAGCGCATCTAACTGCTGCCAACCTAGAACGTACGAATTTGGAACGCGCTAACCTACGCGGTGCCGATTTAACCAAAACTAGCCTCAAGCATGCCAATCTCGATCGCGCTGACTTGCGAGCTGCCCTCGTGCGCTCGGTAGAGCTTAGAGGGGCAAGTTTCAATGGAGCCATCTGCGATCGCCACACTCATTTCGACCCACTCTTCATCCCTCGCGCTGTAGGCATGGTGACGTACACTTAAATATCACTTCGACGAGCCCAGATAAAGTTAGTGCCGATTACTGCAGAGGGAGACCTGGCTGCAGCGTTCGGCACTTTTTCTGCTGAGGCGATCGATGCGGTTCGCTGATGCGGTTCGCTACAGCTAGCTCAATCTTTTAGGCACGAGAATTAGCGACCAAAACCTTTTTTCCCGCCTCCTTTCTTGGAGCGCTTTTTTTTATTGCGGGGAGATGATTTGCCACGCCAACCCGGACCCCCCGCAGCGGCGGGCGCACGACCGCCTCCCATGCCGGGGAAACCGCCCATACCAGGCATGCCTCCCATACCAGGCATGCCACCGCCACTCATGCTGCGCATCATGTCGCGCATCCGCTGAAAATCGCTAACCAATTTGCTGACATCGTTGAGGGTGTAACCCGACCCCGCTGCGATCCGACGTTTGCGACTGACGCTACGAGCTAACAGGTCAGGATTGCGACGCTCTTCTCGAGTCATTGAATTGATCATCGCTTCAGAGCGAGCCAGCTGATCTTGCCCTTTCTGTAACTGCTCGTCCGTGAGCTTATTCATGCCAGGAATCATCTTCATCAGACCGCCCAGCGACCCCATCCCCTTAATCAAGCGCATCTGCTTGAGAAAGTCGGTAAAGTCAAACTGCGCCGTCATCATCTTTTCGGTCATCGCCTGGGCGTCAGAGATGTCGATCTCCTCTTGGGCTTTCTCCACCAATGAGAGAATGTCGCCCATGCCCAAAATGCGCGAGGCCATGCGATCGGGATAGAAGGGGTCGAGCGCTTCTACCTTCTCGCCCACGCCGATGAACTTAATCGGCTGCCCGGAAACCGAACGCACTGACAGTGCCGCACCGCCGCGCGTATCGCCATCCATTTTGGTTAGAATGGCCCCCGTAATGCCGAGGCGATCGTGAAACTCGCGGGTGAGGTTTGCCGCCTCTTGCCCAGTCATCGCATCCACCACCAGCAACACTTCGTGGGGATCGACAGCCGCTTTGATATTTTCAATCTCCGCCATCATGTCAGCATCAATTTGCAAGCGACCGGCGGTATCGATGATGACGTAGTCAAAATTCTCCTCACGCCCTCTAGCGATGCCTTGTCGGGCAATCTCGACCGGATCGGTTTTACCTAAGTCGAAGACAGGAATATCGATCTGCTCGCCCAACGTTTTTAGCTGGTCGATCGCCGCCGGACGATAAATGTCGCCAGCTACCAAGAGGGTTTTAGCCTCTTTCTTTTTCAGATGCAGAGCGAGTTTGGCCGACGCCGTCGTTTTGCCCGTTCCCTGTAAGCCAGCCATCAAAATTGCGGTCGGGCCCTCACCTTTGGGAGCCTCGTTAAGGGGAGCATTGGCTTCCCCCATCACTTTCACCAGCTCGTCGTTGACAATCTTGATGAATTGCTGGTCGGGCGAAACCCCCATAATGACGTCGGCACCGAGAGCTGCCTGCCGGACATCTTCAACAAAGGTTTTGACCACCTGCAGGTTGACGTCGGCTTCGAGTAGAGCCCGTCGCACATCACGCAACGCCTCCTGAACGTTCGTTTCGGTAATCCGATCCTGACCGCGCAGTTTCTTCCAAGCTGATTCAAAGCGTTCGGCAAGAGCGTCAAACATGGTGGATAGACAGCAGGTAAGCGTGAATAGAAGTTGAGAACGGCCGCGATCGCCAATAAGCTATCGAGCTTCTCAGCAAAATTGCCGTCCTCCTAGGATAACGTCTGACGTGTAGTGAACTCAGAGCGAGCCTCTCTCACCCTAAAACGACTACAATCTAAATCACCAAATTCAATGCTAATTTCGCGCAGGACAGCCTAAGATAGGCATTCTCAAAAAGCCACCAACATTAGAGTTGCCGTCAACGAGATCTCCAGCTCCAACATCCGGCCCTGGTCCCGTTGCTGCTCCCCACCAATTGTCAGTTGCGTCAATCAAAGAGCTAGAGACATTAGCCAAAGCCACACCATCATTATTTACAATGCAGCTACTGTTCAAACTAAAGTCACTGCTGACAGTAAAAATAGCTGAACCAGTAGGAACGATAGTGTCATCGTTGCTCACGCCCAATCGGTTGTTCAGAAATCGTGTATTTACAATATTCAGATCACCTCTACCTCTAGAGTCAAAGAAAATTGCCCCTCCAGAAACTGCTGTATTACCTGAGAAATTAACCTCATTTTCTGAGAAGAAGCCCACATCTCCAAGACGGGCGCTTGTGAAGTTTACCAACATACCACCTCCAAATCTGGCAGCATTATTGTTGGCGACTACAACTCCGTCAGAAATATTAGCAAGTCCATCTTGAATTCCAATACCGCCTCCATCTAGAGTTGCTTCGTTCCTGGCGATTCGCGTAGAATCGCCAGTAATAAACATTTCGTTGCCAATGAAATAAATGCCACCAGCAGTCTCGGCTACGTTTGCGATAATTTCCGCACCACTACTAATTTCCAATCGGCCGTTGACGACATAGACTCCTCCACCAAATGCTCGGGCGGTATTGTTCTCTACTTTAGTATTTGGATCGCGAATGACTACTTCTGGCGTATCGTCAATTCCGGCTTGCGCGTAGACCCCTCCACCTCGCAATGCTCGATTGCCAACAACGCGAGCACCTTGCTCAATAATGACCGTACCGCCCCGGCTGAGCACACCCCCTCCTGTAGTATCTAGCTCGACGCGATCGCCGCCCAAAAAGCCATTACTAATAACGACATTTCTTAGTGTCAGTCGAGCGTCATCGTCAACCAACAAGATACGAAACTCAGGTGCATTGTCATCGCGCCGAATAATTTCGCCATTACCAGAGATAGTGATTTGACTAGCAATGACTGGCAAACCAGAAGGTCCAATTAAAGTATTATCTACATCAGTTAAAGTCACATCAGATCTGAGTTCAATCGTGTCAGGCCCATTTCCAGCTGGGCATCCCTGCACTTCCGTATCTAAGTTAGCCGCATTGATAGCAGCAACTAAAGTACAGTTACCGCTAACCACAATAGATTCTGAGATTCCGCCCGGAATAGCAACAATCTTCTCTCGATCAATTGCATTATTTGCACCTAATATTTTGTTAACCTGAATTGCCAGATTATCTAACGTCCGTTCTTCTTGAGATAAACGCGACGAAGCAAGTAGAAGGGCTGGATCGGCAATCTCAATAGCGGTTGGATCGACGAAATTTACTGATGCTGCTGACGGATCGGGGTTTACTCTTTGTCGGTCAATCGTCGTTCCCAGGATTTGACTAGCTGCAGCAATAATCGCAGCATCATTGGCTTGCAAATTACTCGGTAAATTGAGGACAGCAAGGGCTAGAGCAATATCAACTGAAGTTACAGCTCTTGGGTTGTTTTCAAATAGCGCAGAAACACTGCTCGACGAATCCGAGGATTCTAGTGTGGACACATTAGAGCGGCTTGGAGCGAGCGACCCAACACTCTCGGCAGACGTACAAGCCTGTGATATGCAAGCAATACCAGCACAAACAGAGGCAGAGACATACCTCTTGAATTTCAAACGAGCCATCGCCGAACCTCACACGCCACCCATATTCTTAGCAGGAACCCAAAGGCACCCATGCAATCCTACCCTTACATGTATTTCTAATGCGATATTTTTTACGCTGAGATGTAGAAACAGAGTTCTTTCACCTCACGTCCGTCACATTCATGTCATGAATGAGATTCTCAGACAGCTAACGTGCGGCACACGGCTTCTCACTGTTATGAAGCGGCTGACTGCAACGTCGAGACGGATAGCAACCTCACACTTCTACATCGCCAAACCTTTTCAAGCCTCTTCGCCCGCATCATAGGCTTCGTCCCCAGAAGTGTTTCAGCGTCCATCAAGCGTGGCTGAGAAAATCAGGCCATTAATCAGGTCAAGTGAGGATCGATATCAACCAAGTCCTCATAGCAACAAATATAAGTGTCGTCGTACTCTCTAGATTTGGCTGCACGCGCGCGCTGCTCCGCTAACGTCTTGCATGTTATCGAACAACTTAAACCTCAAAACCGAGAATTAAAAGTACAATGCTTCTTCACACAACCTCAAATGCAAGTGAGCTTTTAACGCCCTATCATGACCATCATTACTGCCGTTCAGAAAGACAACGAAGTTGCGATCGCCTGCGATACCCTCGTTACTCGAAATGGCGGCGCAATCAAATCATTAGCTGAATATCAATCTGATGCTTCCAAACTCATTCCCTTCGGGGATAGCATTTTGGGCTTCACGGGTAGCTATGCCGTCAAACAAATATTTACTGACCTGATACAACGCAGTAAACCCACATCTCTGAGCTCCTCCAGTGAGATTTTTCACTGGCTCCTCAGCAATCAAGCCACCCTCAAGTCCGACTACTTTATCAAGACAGAAAACGGAAACGACAAACGCCAACCCACCGAGTCTCAGTGGCTATATGCCCTTTTGGTCAACGTCCACGGCATCTTTGTCATCACTGCTTATCGAGAGGTTAGTGAATTTGCTAAATTCTGGGCCATTGGCTCAGGAGATCGATTTGCTCTAGGGGCTTTAGAAATTCTGTATGGACAAGAGTTCAGTGCTGCTGAGATTGCGCGAAAAGCGGCCTTAGTTGCGACAAAATTTAGCCCAGAGTGTTCCGAACCTATTATGGTTAAAAGTATTCAGAAACCCCCAAGTTCATAAAAATCAGATCTGACAAGAACAAACTAAATCCCACAATTAAACGCAGCTCAACCCATCAATTTATAGTCGATAAAGTCTATTAGCTTCGCACAGCATGCAATGCTGACATTAATTGGGTGTGGCTGACATCACTCGTAATTTCTACACGCCCGATCGCTTTCGGCAAAACGAAACGCACGCGGCCGTTTTTCACTTTTTTGTCGGCGGAGGTGAGCTGCGCGATCGCCTCCAGATCCAAATCAGTCGGAATTGACGCGGGTAGTCCAACTCGTTCGGTCAGATGTTGTTGGCGCTCGGCCTCCTCTCGCTGCCACCACCCTAATTGGGCGGCTAACTCTCCCGCAGCGACCATGCCCAACCCCACGGCTTCGCCGTGACGATAGCGCCGATATTTCGTCAAACTCTCGACCGCATGGCCGACGGTATGACCGTAGTTGAGGATGGCTCGAACGCCTCCTTCCCGCTCGTCTTGTTCGACCACTTCGGCTTTGCATTGGGCCGATCGCCGAACAACAAACTCAATATCTTCAGGGCTATAGGACTGATAGCGGCCGGGACGCGGATGACGATCGAGGAACTCAAACACGTCGGGAGCTTGGATGACGCCGTATTTAATCACTTCGGCGATCGCAGCCCGAAACTCCCGTGCAGGCAATGTTGCCAACACGGCTGGGTCTATCCACACCAAACGTGGTTGATGAAATGCTCCGATCAAGTTTTTGCCACCGGGATGATTCACCCCCGTTTTTCCACCGATCGCGGCATCTACCATCGCCAACAATGTCGTCGGTACTTGCACGACGCTGAGACCGCGCAGCCACGTGGCTGCCGCAAAGCCCGCCATATCACCGACGACGCCACCTCCCAGCGCCACAATTGTTGAGGAACGTTCGAGCTTGGCGTCTAATGCCGCGTCGTAGATTTTTTGGAGCGTGCGCAGTGTCTTGTAGTGCTCGCCAGCAGGCACGATGCAGGAAGCAACCTGAAAATCAGCCTTCTCCAACCCTGTCTGCAAAATCTCGCCGTAATGTTTGAAGATAACGGGGTTGCTCACGATTAAGACTCGACCCTTGAGGCCGCGATCGCTCATGTGCATGCCCAACTGCACCAACTGGCTCGCACCCGAGTTAGGGGAGCTGGAGGCGATCGTGATGTCGTAGGGATTGGCGGCAAGTCGGACGGGAATGATGGCAGGGGTCATGAGTGCGCGGGAAGCAACTGTCTCTAGACTAGCTGGGCGACGTCGAGTAGGTCTTCATAGCATTCGGAGACTGAGCCCTGAAACCCAACGATAGATAAATGAATTGTGTGGTGGCGAATTGAGGTGGCCGAACTCTAAGCAACAGGGTCAGACTATGGCTTGCGAATAGGGACAAGTCTTCTCCTCTACACACAACTAGCTTTAGGAGCGCCGGACGGCTTTGACAAGCCGATCGTAGGAAACGTGGCTCTCGAAATAATGATGCGACCCGTACTGAGGCTAGCAACAGACAAAAGGCCTTGACACCGTCACAATGTGTGGTTAGGCTCGAGCGTTTACTTTCTCCATCAAAAAAGGCAGTCATAAGACTGCCCTACGTCAAGTTTGGTTGACCTCAATGGTTGGCCGTTACCCGACCGTGGCGAAATATTCTTTAGACTCGGCCGGACTGGGCTTCATCGTTTGCGCGCCCGGTGTCCAGTTAGCTGGGCAGACTTCATCAGGATGAGACTGAACGTATTGTAATGCCTGCAGCACCCGCAACGTCTCATCCACGTTGCGACCAAAAGCTAGATTATTGATGGTGGCGTGCTGGACAAAGCCTTCCTTATCGATAATGAAGAGTCCGCGAATAGCTACGCCATCGGGATTGAGGACGTTATAAGCCGTGGAAATTTCCTTTTTCAGATCGGATACCAAAGGATAATTGAGGTCGCCAACGCCACCACTCTTGCGGTCGGTTTGAATCCAAGCCAAATGGGAAAACTCGCTATCTACAGAAACGCCGAGCACCTCCGCGTTCAGCGCCTTGAATTCCTCGTAGCGATCGCTGAATGCCGTGATTTCCGTAGGGCAAACAAAAGTAAAGTCCAAGGGATAGAAAAATAACACCACATACTTGCCACGATAATTCGAGAGCTTGACCGTCTCAAAGTCTTGATCGACCACCGCGGTAGCTTCAAAATCAGGGGCCACTTCGCCAATAGTGACGACAGCCTTACCCATCTCCTCTGCCATGTGTATCTCTCCTGAGCGGAAATCGAAATGAATCCTTACTCAGACTATCAGAGTCGTTCCGACTTTGATTAAGCATGCACTAACGTTCGACAATACGTCCGAACAAAAGCCTGTCAGTCTACTATTTCTAAGCGCTCGGGAACATACCATGCGTTTGCACGGAAGTAGCAAGAGAAGCCAGAAGCACGTCAAGCGTTTCCTGTTTGACCCAACCTTTGCCAACCGCCAATTCGCCGAATCGCTGCTTGAGGTAGCGCTGTTCGTCCAGAATGAATTCGACTTGCTGCTCGTCAAGCAATCCTGCTTGTTTCAGATATTGTCCAATTGGCGAGCGGACTTCAGTCGCTGCTAAACAAGGTAATCGCTCGGCAAAAAACTCCACGGTGGCCGCATTAAGCCATCCTCGCAAAGCCAAAATCTCGCCAAAACGAAGCGCCGTACCGTCTGCCTGGTCTTTGAGGACGACTTCGACTTGAGCGGGTGAAAGCAGCCCTGCCTTTTGTAAAGCCTCACCAATAAGGACAGGTTCAGGTCGGACCGGGAGATACGGCTTGAGGTCAGCCTGCGCCTCCATCAAGATTGCAACGATCTCTTCCGCACAAAGCGGAGCGGGATCAGACGGTCGCAGCGCAGCATCCCATTCCGCCAGCAAATGCTTAACCGTACTGCAAGACAGATTTAGTTCGAGTAACTTTTGGTGAGCAATCAAACGTCGCGACGCCAGCGGTACGTGCTGGTCGCGACTGAAGTACCGTTGGATAGCGCTGATGGCAGCCAAGTTCTCGACTTCAGCTTGGTAAGCTGCGCCCAAAAAAAGATTTTTTGACAAAGTTACCGGAGTAATCACTGACTTTGGCCGAAATTAGCGCACGCGAGCGTACGACTTATGGCGTCACACCCACACATCCAGGATAACAATATGATTAATATTACACAAGCAGTAGGCTATTTAGTCTGATACGCCGGTCTCATACTAGCGGATAACCTTGAAAAATGCGGACGAACAGGCAAAAACTTGGCCCGAATGACTCTCGTTCAGTCAAAATCTCGGAAAGGCTACTGCCATAGCACTCGTCGGGTTGCACAAAACATGTCAACTATCTTGCCAGCCCAGGTCAATAGGCCTCCTTGTCTCGCTAAGATGTCAAACGCAGCCGGAAATCGCGAAGCGTAACTGCTTGCTCCCCCATACCTTGCAGGATGAATACTCATGGACACGGAAATTTTTGTTTGTGTTGAAAATGCTACCCGCAAGCTGATTGCCATTGAAATGGAGCCAGTCAACTACGAACGCAAAGACGATCCTTATCTGCGTCGCAATATTCAAGTTTACTTAAATGAGAACTTCCCATCTGTAGGCACAATCCTGAGCGAAATTCAGATTACTCAATGGCAGGAGTTCCAGGTAAATGCTAACGAGCGTGATACGTTGTACAAGCTCTCAGGGCCGAAGGTATCCACCAGTCACGACATCTACGGATTCACCGACTAGGCAATACCTGAGGTGGACTGGGAGGAAGAAGGGCAATAGGCGATTGTCGACGGGCAACGGGTAGGCGAACGCGGAAACAGCTACCGATACCTTCCTGGCTGGTTACGCTGATATCACCACCATGCTGACGAGCAATGGCTTGAGCGATCGCCAACCCCAATCCCGCACCGCCAGCCTGGCGAGATCTAGATTTACTCGACCGCCAGAACCGTTGAAAAACCTGTGGGAGGTGTTCGGCTGGAATGCCTACTCCTGTATCCTCAACCCCCACTACCGCCATACGGGCAAAACGATGGACGTATAGGGTAACAGCGCCACCTTTGGATGTAAATTTGAGTGCGTTGGCCAACAAATTGGTGAATAGTCGGACGAGCTGCGCGCGATCGCCAATCACGCAAACATCGGGATCGGGACAAGGACGATAAGACAGTAAAATTTGCCGGGACTGAGCCTGGGGCTGCATGAGCTCGACCAGCTCCCGCAAGACGCGATCGAGATTGACAGGCAGGCGCTCGCGAATGGGAGCCGCATCGGCATCCGCCCGAGCCAAAAACAGCAAATCTTCAGTTAGTCGAGTCATTTGATGGGTAGCACTCGCAATCGCCCCCAGCTTATTCACATCTAAAGGGTGAATGCGTTCCGGATGATTGCGCATGACCTCTACAGACGTTTTGATAGCAGTCAAGGGGCTGCGCAGCTCGTGAGAAGCATCTGCCGTGAACTGCTTTAACCGGGAAAAATTGCGCTCGATAGGGCGAACTGCGGCATGAGTGAGCAGCAAGCCTCCTAAGCCAATCATGCCGAGCGCTAACACGCCACCAACCCCTAGTCCCCACACCAGTTGATGTTGAGCTTCATCCATTGCCGCCGTAGACTGGCTGGCCCGAATGTACCCTTCCAAAGTGGGCGTGTCGGGGGCTTCGCTGTCATTAAAAACAGAAATAGTAAACGTGCGCACGCGATTAGCATTGGGACCATCCGCTAGCATCTGCGGTCCTGTTGAAGGTGGAAAATGCACCTGCAACGACCCTTTGCGAGCCAATAAAATACCATCTTCATCGAACCACTCCAAACTTTGGCGATCTCGATTGAAAATATCTCGCCAGGGGACTTCATCGACGGCCCCCAAGTAGCTCGAACCTTCCGCCTTGATATCCGCATGGGAAGGTGCTGCTGCCTGGGCCAACGTCATCAGTTTTTTATCGAGCAAAGCGTACAGGTTACGGCTGAATGCACCATAAACTCCAGCACCCACCACCGCCAGAGTTCCAGCCATTACGGCTAAATAGGAGAGCAAAAGCTGCCAACGTAAATGACCAAACGTCGTCGAGCTAGAGCGCTTGATTGAGTCGATACCCAAGACCATAAACTGTTTCAATGAAATCGGCCGGTGCACCCGCTGACTTCAGTTTATGCCGAAGTCCCTTCACGTGAGCTTTAACAGTCTCTTCTTCTGGCAATTCAGCATAGGGCCACAGGTGCTCGAGAATATCGCTGCGGCTGAAGACGCGGCGACTGTGGCGCATAAATAACTCTAGAAGTTGATATTCCTTGGGGGTAAGCGGTAACTGCTGCTTGCGATAATAAACTTCACATAGATTGGGGTCGAGGGTCGCTTCTCCCCACTCTAGGACGGGTGGTTGCGAAGTCGCACCACGTCGCAGCAGCGCCCGAATGCGAGCAGAAAGTTCTTGAAGTTCGAAGGGTTTGACCATGTAGTCGTCAGCCCCAACGTCTAACCCCATCACCTTGTCAGCTGTCGTATCGCGAGCTGTCAACATGAGGACAGGAATACCGAAACCATGGGACCTAACACGCTGACAGAACTCAATCCCGTCCATGCCAGGCAGCATGACATCCAACACGATGAGATCGTAAGGAAATGCCTCGACCAATTCCCAGCCGGCAGTGCCGTCATTTGCTACGTCAACAGCGTAGTGTTGGTCGGTTAAATCTTCCGCTAAAGCCGCCGCAATTCGCTCGTCGTCTTCAACAACTAATAGTCTCAACCTTATACCTCTCGCGTCACAGTACCATTACATTTAGCAATGGATACTCCATCGGTCCTCAACTGTAAGCTGCTGCGTCAGGCTCGAGCAACGGCTTGCAAATCGCTCTCATCCTGCCAAGAACGACGAAATTTCGAAAAACTAGCTGTATTGAGACTGCTGTTGATACGCGGATAAAATGCCATTTGCCAACCCGCTGCACTTAAATAACAGAAAAAAGAAGCACAAGCATCAATTGCCTGAGATGAAGCCAGCTCAAGATAATAGAGACGAGGTACTTGGCCGTCGCACCAGTAGCGATCGCTGGGTGTCTCTGCAACTGGCGTAACGATGCGCTCGTTGCGGCGAAACGGCAACTGCAACGAACTGGTCAAAACGCGAATCAGACTATCCCGCTGAATGGTTACGTAATGACGAATGTCGAGGGACCGGCTCAACATCTGCAACCCCAAAATAAGCATCATCATAGCTGGTCGCCGCAGATGTTGAGGCACGTCGACGGAAATTGCCAGGCCAGAGATCTCAGCAATAGCTTCGGCACAATCTCGTATCTCTGGATGCCAATGATTGCAGCCGTAGAGGTTTTCACTTTTAAGCAGGTCAGATTCGTCGCGCTTCGTCTGAATATTGACATTGCCAATAGGGATGCCACCGCAGGTCACGATCGCGCCGTATTGGTTGCCATCAATTAGCGCATCAGTGCCCCAAACCTCGTTATAAACTTCTTGCGCTAGCGTCCGGCCGCGCCTGTAGAACAGGTCTGCCCGAGGCACGATGTGAACCTCAAGTGAAGCCGCCCACCCGCTGGTCTGGTTATTGGGTAAGGACAATATGCTACCTTCTCCTAGCAAAACCTGCCTCCGGCATCACGAAGAAATGCTTAGATTTAGCTACCATCTAAAAGACAAGTATTTACATCATGGTGAAAATGCCCACCACAGCCGCGAAGATGATAGCTCGGACATACAATACTTTACATAAACAAAGTGAAAAACTCGGGAACAGAAAAAGATGTAGCAATTTGTGCGCAGACGTAGCAGCCACCCGAGCTGTTGCGATTCGCGATAACCTTAAAAAAGAATAAAGCTAGCTTGCCTGCCAGTCCAGCCCTCTTGTCGAGTGCGTATGGATGCTGAAGGCTCAGGCGACGTTGTTCGCCACACCCGCGCTCCACCATACGCGTTTCGCATTCGAGGGTAAAGTGTCTTACCAGTTCAAGGCTCGTCAAACAGCTACTGTGCGTCTTTGCGGCAATCGCGATCGCGTCCGGGAATTTTTACAAGATCCTCAGCATCTGATTGCGGCTCTTTTGGATCGCGAACAGGTACGCCAGATCGATCGACATCAGTTTGAAGTGAGTATGCGCCCGATTGGTGCGCTGGGGATGACCATTCAACCCATCGTCCGGCTTGATATTCGTAGCAATGCCGATGACGGTAGCGTGCAGTTGCAGGCGCTGGGGTGTCGGATTGCAGGAAATGATTGGATCGATCGGCGGTTTAATCTCATTTTCCAAGGCGAGCTGGCGCCCTCACGTACGTTCGAGGATCGCGCTGGTGAAGTCACTCTTTTGTCAGGAGTTGCCGACCTAAGCGTCAGCATTGAATTGCCTCCCATAATGCAGCTAACGCCCCGTTCGGTCGTCAATGGCGTGGGAACGACCGTGACTCAAGGCGTGCTAGCAGCCTTGCAGCGATCGCTGAGTAAGCGCCTACCCCAACACTTCTCGCACTGGTCGCGTTTGACTACTCCCACGACTCTGCCGTCAGGCGCGACACTGACAGCCTCGTAGCTCACTAAGTCTCAACTGGCCGAACACTTTATTCCTGGGGAGCACTTCATTCCTGGTTCAATCTCATCAGTGCAAAGTGAGTTTTACCAGTGTCGATCCGCATCCGGTCTCGAAGCGATTGAGATTTTGAGCTAAACTTGCTTGCGTTTGTGCCGTGCAAAGACGCGTGGCGATCGCCGTCATATTTAACGAGCATCTCGGTGAAACCGGCAGGGTTTTGAAACAGCCGGAATCCCAAATTACTGACCTATTCTTAGAAACATGATGGCAGCAACAAGACTAACCCAGCAGTGTGAGTGAGAAGGCGAGATGGAACGGCGGCAATTTTTACGCTTGGCGAGTGGATGGGTTGGCGGAATCGCGGCTAGCCAGGTCGGCATGAGTTGGGCCCAGAGTCAGGGGTTGACTCTACAGTGGCTCAACCACAGCTGCGTGGCCTTCCAAAGTGGCGGGCAACGCATCCTGGTCAATCCCTTTCAGCCAATTGGCTGTACGGCGGGATATCCAGCACCTGCCATCGAAGCCAGCGTGGTGCTACTCAGCAGTCAATTGCTGGATGAAGGCTCTCTCGAGAGCGTACCAGGCGACCCGCGCGTCGTGTTCGAGCCAGGAGACTACGACATCGACGGCTTGAAGCTGAAAGGCGTACGCATGGATCACGATACCAACAACGGATTTCGCTTCGGTACCAATGTAGCCTGGCGCTGGACAATGGCAGGTGTAGACATTCTGCATCTTGGGGGAGCTGCCGCCCCGCTGACCCGCGAACAGGAAATTTTGCTCGCGCGACCCGATGTCATGCTCATTCCTGTGGGGGGCGGCCCCAAAAATTACGATCCAGAAGGCGCGATTGCCGCCATCCGCACGTTAAAACCCAAGCTCGTCATTCCCACCATGTTCCGAACGGCAGGAGCAGCTGAGAGCTGTCCGCTAACTGCCGTAGATGCATTCCTCAGCCGCATGGGCTCGACACCAGTCAACCGCCCCAGTGGCGATCGCATTGCCCTTGCGCCCGCACAGTTCGATGCGGAAGGCATGCAAATTACGGTGTTTGCGTCTTAGTCAACAGATGGCACCTAACTGCGTCAGCACCCCGTAGCTGAGCCAGCAGGTGGCAAGGGGAACGGTGATGTTATCGATGCCGCGCCAGGACAGGCTCTCCAGTAGAGCAGAAATCGCGCCCAAGCCCAAGGCTACGGCACCTATCCAGGCCAGAGGCAATGGCACACAGGCCCAAGCAGACTGGCTCCAAAGCAGGACTGCCGCAATCACAGCAGCGCTCGCACCCCCCATCGTCAGCGAGCCTTCCCAGCTCTTGCGAATACCTGCTAGCTCGTAACCGTGATGACCCCATCTTTGCCCGACGATGGCCGCGAGGGCATCACCCCAAGTCATCACCATGACTCCGAGTACGGCACAGACTTTCAAGCCAGGCAGCCAAAACCAGGTGATCGCCAGTGCAATACTGAGTGCGTAAAAAAACGTACCAAAGCTCTGACGATTGACGCCATTCAGGCTCTGCAGCAGCTTGACGCGATAGGAAAGCAATGCCACTAAGCTGAACCCGATCGAAACGACAATCCCTAGCGTTCTCGGCACGTCTAAGATCCAAGCCAAGATAATGATGTTGCCCACGCCAATATGGATAACTTTGCGGACGAGTTCGCCATCTACCTGATGACTGCGCAGTAATTCGGCTAAACCAAATACAGCCCCTAGCCAGAGGGCATAATAAAACGTCTGAACGATAATTGAATAGCTCGAGATCGCGCTCGTCATGTTCTCATCAAGCAATCGACCGGAGCCACTCGGGATTAAATGGGTCGGGAGGGATTCGAACCCTCGGCCAGTCGGTTAAAAGCCGAATGCTCTACCACTGAGCTACCAACCCCTAGCTCAAAATTGAGCCTTACCTACTATAGCCCATCCTTCAGCGAGCACAGCTATCCCCTGAGGCCAAATCGTGACCGACTTCATTCGCAACGTACTCGTGCCCGCACCCGGCGATCGCTTCGCCTACTTGACGCCTTCTGAGCCGCCCAGCTACGAGCGAGTTGACATCACGATTGAGGGAGAAATTATTTCGGCACTCTCCCCCGCAGGCTTTGCCAATAATCAAACAGCAAACGAGATTGACGGCAGTGGCAAGCTTTTACTGCCCGGATGGGTGAACGCTCACACGCACTCCCCCGAAATGTGGGTTCGCGGACTCATTCCACCATTGCCCCTGGAGCTTTGGCTGGCCGAACTGTACTCCTATCCTTTGCAAGGCCCGCAACAAACCTATGTTTCGGCGTTACTCACAGCCGTAGAGACTTTACTCTCTGGCGGCACGACGGTCGTAGATCATCTCGTGCTCCTTCCCGGACGGGAATTGGAAGCCATTGATGCTGCCGTACGGGCCTACCGTAAGGCGGGCATTCGCGCTTATGTCGCACCTCTCATTCAGGACGAGCCTTTCGAGTGGAGCGTGCCCGAGGGGCAAACCTTACCGGTGCAAGTTCCTCCTCCCAAGACTAAAGACGTATTGGCCCTGATGCAGCAGGCGATCGCGGCCTATCACCGACCGCAGGAGGGAATTGAAATTGCACTCGCGCCTACGGGCATTCAAATGTGTTCGGACGACCTGTTTGCTGGATGTCTAGAACTCAGTCAGCAACACGGTCTCTGCCGCCACTCCCACTTGTTAGAAACTCCTGCACAGGAACAGCTGGCTCGCGAGAAATACGGGATGACAGCAGTTGCACACCTGCACGAGCTAGGCTTTTTGGGTCCAGAGGCATCGTTTGCGCACTGCGTTTGGCTTGATGACCGCGATATCGAGTTGATGGCTGCTACAGGAGCGACGGTCGTACACAATCCGCTGAGCAATCTACGTTTGGGTAGCGGCATTGCCCCTGTTTTGAAATATCTGGAGCGAGGAGTGAATGTCTCGTTTGGATGCGATGGAGCAGCCAGCAACGACGGTCAGAGTTTGTTTGAAGTGTTGAAGATCGGCTCGATGCTCCAC
>JBCBVC010000034.1:0-31757 GCA_039817845.1 Cyanobacteria bacterium J06642_2 | reverse complement strand
GAAGGCGAACTGATTTGGATGCTGGATGTGGCTGCTGCGGCCGAACTCCCTTTGGTCGGAATTTAAGAAGCGATCGCTCAAATCGCAGGTCGTCATCGATGCCGAGAGCGGCGAAATTCTGTGCACCGCTCACGGACGAGGGAGCGAGCATGATTTTGCCCTGTTCAAAAACTCGCAGTTGAGCATCGATGAAGCGATTGAGGTGGTGGCAGACCAGGGGTATCAGGGGATAGCGAAGTTGCATGCCAACAGCTATATACCGCTCAAACGCCTTCGGAACCAGACTTCGAGCGAGCTGGAGTGTGCGTACAATCGAGCGGTGTCACAGGTCCGGATTGCGATTGAGCATGTGAATCGGCGGCTGAAGGTGTTCCGGATATTGTCAGAGCGCTATCGCAATCGTCGCCAGCGGCATGAGGAGCGAGTGCAGTTGATAGCTGCGTTTTATAATTGGGAACTTTATCTGGCCGATTAGATTCGTGCAAGAGGTCTAGTGAAGTTACAGGAGTGGGTCGTTCATAAGGGGCTGAAAGTTGTTGTTATCTTTGAAGGACGAGACGCGGCAGGAAAGGGCGGCGCGATCAAACGGATTTCGGATTGCCTCAATCCACGGGTTTGTCGGATTGCTGCGCTAGGGAAACCGACTGAACGAGAAAAAACACAGTGGTATTTTCAACGCTATGTCGCTCATTTGCCTGCTGCAGGAGAAATTGTTCTATTCGATCGCAGTTGGTACAATCGGGCTGGTGTTGAGCACGTCATGGGCTTCTGCACCCATCAGGAATATGTGGAATTTCTACGCTCTTGTCCTGAGTTCGAACATATGTTGCAACGTTCGGGCATTATCCTAATCAAGTACTGGTTTTCAGTTAGCGATAAAGAACAGGAAAAACGCTTCCAAGAGCGCATTCAAGATCCCACGAAACGGTGGAAATTTAGCTCGATGGATCTAGAAGCACGATCGCGCTGGGTGGAATATTCCAAGGCTAAAGATGACATGTTTGTCGCTACTGACACGACGAGATCGCCCTGGTACGTTGTAGAAGCAGATGACAAACGCCGTGCTCGCCTCAACTGCATCAGTCATTTCCTGTCTCAAATTCCTTACGAAGAACTCCCTCCCACCGTCGTCGAACTACCGCCACGCCAAGAAGCCATGGATTACGCGCGTCCGCCCATGTCAATGCAAACCTTCGTGCCTCATCGATACTAGCGATCGATCGCCCTGAGCTCTTCCTCATGCTCACGCGCGTGTCAAATGATCCGAGCATAGCCAGGCGAAGGCAGTCGCTAGCATGGGTAACGCAAACTAATTCCACTGTTGATGCAAAGTGCTTCCCGATCTCCTTATTGGCGAGCGCATGTAGAAAGCGATCGCGCGCAGGCCTGGTGTGAGTCCGTACTCGGATTGCGCCCGGCTTTTGTCTGCTGCATGGGATTTACGGAAACTGCTCTGATTCCGGGAATTTCGGCAGCAGGGGCAACGCCCGAGGCACGCAGGTACACGGCGATCGCCGATGCCGAAGTTCTACTACATGGAAAAAGCGATCGCCTCCCTACTGCTCCAGATGGCTATCCTTCTCCGGTAGTCATCAGCCGAGCCATCTGTGAAGCCCTCAACATTCCCGTACAGGTCGTAGATTGTGGCTTGTCAGAGCGCTTGCCTGAAATGAAAGCAGCTCTGCCCGAGCTAGTGTCGGCCCGCTGTTTGAGCACGGGACACGCCCTCGATCGTGATGTGGTGGAACAACTATGGCAATCAGGTTGGGCGTGGGGCAATCTCGAAACCGACTCCTATCTTGTTATTGGAGAATGTGTGGCAGGAGGGACGACAACAGCGTTAGCAGTTTTATTGGGGTTGGGAATTGCTGCGGATGGCAAAGTGAACAGCAGCCATCCCACTTGTAATCACACCCAAAAATTAGAGATCGCGAGGCAGGGATTAGGAAATTGCGAGTTTGCAGATGCGCTTGATGTCATTGCCGCTGTCGGCGATCCGATGCAGCCATTCGTGGCAGGTCTGGCTGCCAGTGCGTCGCGGTATTGTCCGGTGCTGCTGGCAGGGGGGACGCAGATGTTGGCAGTATGGGCCGTGATGGAGCAAGTGATGCGCGAACGAAAACTCATGTGGGAGCGCGATCGCGTCGTCGTCGGCACGACTCGCTGGGTAGCTGCCGATGCCACCGGAGATACTGTCGGATTGGCACAAATGCTCGCTCCCGTACCGCTCTTAGCTACGGAATTGAGTTTTGCCCCATCCCGCTATCCACAGCTGCAAGCCTACGAGCGCGGTTTTGTGAAAGAGGGGGTGGGGGCTGGGGGACTGGCGATCGCTGCTAATCTCTATCGAAATTGGCAACAGAAGGATTTACTGGAAGCGATCGAAACTACCTATGAAAACTTACTGAAGACATCGTGAGGTGAGGAGATGTTCTCAACGTTCAGCTAAAGTTAAGGCAGCCTTTCAAGAGATAGGCGATCGCGTGTTTTACGCTGCAGGTGAAGTCATGGTCGTAACTCTAGATTTAGGCCCGATTGCAACGCTGAGTCACGAGCGTTTCTACGAACTCTGCATGGCTAATCGCGACATTCCCATGGAGAGAAACCCGACAGGAGCGTTGATCATTATGCCTCCCGTTGATGGAGAAAGTGGCAGACGTGAAGCTGATTTCATTGTTGACTTAGGACTTTGGCACCGTAAAACAGGGCTGGGAGAAGTTTTCAGTTCGTCAACTATTTTTAAACTGCCTGGTGGGGGCGATCGCTCTCCCGATGCTGCCTGGGTGCGAAAAGATCGATGGGAAGCCCTCACTCCAGAACAACAGCGTAAATTTCCACCTTTGTGTCCCGACTTCGTTGTCGAGTTGCGTTCAGAAAGCGATCGCCTCAAGCCACTTCAAGCAAAGATGCAGGAATATCTGAATAGCGGGTTACGACTGGGTTGGCTGATCAATCCTCAGGATAAAACGGTGGAAATTTATCGAGCTGGAAAAGATATTGAATCCGTTTCTCTCCCGACCGAACTCTCAGGTGAAGACGTTCTACCAGGATTTTTGCTTCAAATTGATTGACCCGATCTCATCCGAAATTACGGCCTAGCTCTCCAGCTCACTCAGAACATTTTTGTTGATATAACGTGAGTACTGTTTTGCCATAGGTGCGACGGTTGTTGACTGTCAGTCGGGCAATAGTCTCAGGGAGACTGCGGTCTAAATCGGACTCTACCGCCATCTGACCGTCAGGTGCGAGTAAACCGAGCGTACTGACCCGATCCAAAACGGGGAGATATAGATCGCTCGCATAGGGGGGATCGAAGTAGATGCAGTCGAAGGGCGATGACAGAGATGCAAACTTACTCAGAACTTTGCGAGCATCGCCGCGTTCTAGCTGGAACTGCTGCGGGGGATGGGCGATCGCGCGCCAATTTTGCTCGATAACTCGGCAAGCTGAACCTGATTTCTCGATGCCAGCCACGAATGCGGCACCTCGAGCCAAGGCTTCTGCTCCCATCGTGCCGACACCAGCGCAGATATCCAGCCAACGACAGTGAGGAAGGTCCGCCCGCCAGATGTGAAACAGAGCTTCGCGGACGCGGCTGGGGGTAGGCCTGGTAGCTAACCCTGGCAGTGTTTTTAGCGATCGTTTGCCGTAAATTCGCAATGTCATGGAGAACTGTCAGGAGGCAATTTTGAGGTACGACTTAGGATGAAGAACAGTTGCATTTGCTGAAGTAAAGAAGATTGAGAGTTGTCCATGGCCACCAGTAGTTCGTCGTTGCCCGCCGAGATGAGCCCTCCCTTGGCTCCTCCCCTCCCCTGGTACGCCGTGGTGAGAATGGGGCTGTTTCAGATGGGGTTGGGCATTATGTCCGTATTGACTCTGGGGGTACTCAATCGCTTGCTGATTGACGAACTAAAAGTTCCAGCACTGTTGGCAGCAGGGGCGATCGCCGTGCATCAATTTATGGCTCCAGCCCGCGTCTGGTTCGGCCAGATGTCAGATGCTAAACCTATCGGTGGCTATCATCGCACGGGCTACGTCTGGATGGGAACGATCGGGTTTACGTTGGCTGCGTTTCTAGCCGTACAGGCGATCTGGCAACTGAATGCAAGTATTGTCGCTGTGGGTTGGACATTCGCCAGTTACGCCTGGGTTGGTATCTTGGGGGGGATTTTCGCCCTCTACGGTCTCGCTCTCAGCGCCAGCTCGACGCCATTTGCGGCGCTGCTCGTGGATGTCTCTAACGAAAATAATCGCTCTCGCATCGTCAGTACTGTCTGGTCGATGCTGATGATTGGCATTATTGCGGGGGCAATCGTCAGCAGCATTTTGCTCAAACGCCTTGGGATTGAAGCTCCGATCCAAGACATTCAAACAGACGTGAATCGTTTGTTCGTCGTCGTGCCTGCTGTGGTCGTAGGCATGGCAATTGTGGCCCTAGTTGGCATTGAAAAGAAATATTCGCAATTTGCCGCGCGAACTCGTTATCCAGCGTCAGGACGAGAAGACCAAATTACCTTCAAGCAAGCGATGAGCGTGCTGCTTGCCAGTCGTCAAACCGGAATTTTCTTTTTCTTCCTGCTGGTGATGAGCATCAGCCTGTTCATGCAGGATGCTGTTTTAGAGCCTTATGGTGGCGAAGTGTTCGGTATGGCCATCTCGGATACGACCAAACTCAATGCTTATTTCGGCATGGGTACGCTGCTGGGTATTGCGGCATCAGGGTTTGCGCTCGTACCTCGGCTCGGCAAGAAAAACACGGTGAAATTAGGCTGCCTTACCGTAGCAGCTTGTTTCACGATCTTGATCCTGGCGGGATGGACGGAATTACCTGTTCTGCTGATGTCTGCGGTCAGCTTGTTTGGTTGCTGCTCGGGCGTGCTCACGGCGGGAGCCATCAGCCTGATGTTAGATCTGACAGCCGCAGAAACAGCGGGTACGTTTATTGGTGCGTGGGGTTTAGCCCAGGCGATCGCGCGCGGGGCAGCTACGGTGTTGGGAGGGGCGGTGTTAGATCTGGGGCGATCTCTCTTCACCTTGCCCGTCTTGGCCTACGGTACGGTGTTTGCCGTCCAAGCTGTAGGGATGGTGGCAGCTTTAACGCTGTTACGACGGGTGGATATTCAGGAATTTCAGACATCGACGCGGCGGGCAATCCAAGCAGTCATGAGTAACGATTTGGACGACTGACGCTGGAGCCGAATGGCGAAGATTTTGAGTCGATCTCGAACTTGACTCGTTGTAGGGGCCGGGGGGATGAATCTAACCAAGCGGTGGCAACAAACCTGGAATTGGGAACAATGGCGGCAGAATTGGAAAGATTTTGACGTCCTGCTGCTGTTGCTGGTTGTCAGCCTCGTTAGCGTAGGCGTACTCAGTATCTACAGCACGCGCACGCAGTCATCGTATTGGCTCCAACAGCTAGTGATGGCCGTAATGGGATTGGGATTGGTTGCCCTCGTCGCGCGAATTCCCTATGACACTTGGCTGCGCTGGCATTGGGTAACATACGGCATCACGCTGGCCCTGTTAGCTGCCGTTATGGTGGTGGGAGTGAGCGGAGGCGGAGCCGAACGTTGGATTATGGTGGCGGGCTTCAAGGTTCAGCCCTCGGAATTTGCCAAATTAGGAACCATCATCAGCTTGGCTGCTCTTTTGCACCACCTCCCCATTCGTTATTTCAATCAAATTTTGATAGTGGTAGCGTTGCTAGTGCCGCCGTGGTTGCTTGTCTTTTTACAGCCTAACTTGGGTACGGCTTTAGTCTTCGTGGCGATCGCGGCTGGAATGACCTTTTGGGGAGGCGCGCGCGGCAGTTGGCTGTTGTTGCTGTTGTCTCCAGCTGTGGCGGCGGTTCTGTATGCAATCTATCTCGATACCGAACGGGTATGGATGCTCTGGGCCTGGCTGTTGTGGGCTATGGCGATGGGGGCATTAGCCGTGTGGCAGTGTCCCTGGCGGCGGGTGGGATTGCTCGTGTTTGGCTTGGCCAATTTGCTGGCGGGTCAGTTAGGCCAACTTGCTTGGGGCGTGCTCAAGCCTTATCAGCGCCAGCGCCTGATCGTCTTTATGGAGCCGGAAGCCGATCCATTGGGGTCAGGCTATCACCTCATTCAGTCGAAAATTGCGATTGGAGCCGGGGGATCGTTTGGACGCGGCTATTTACAGGGGACGCAAACGCAGCTCGACTTCATTCCCGAACAGCACACGGATTTTATCTTTGCCGGTATTGGCGAGGAGTGGGGCTTTGTCGGGTCGGCCGTAGTGATTTTGCTCTACTGGCTGCTGTTTCTGCGGCTGGTCATCATTGCCCAAAGTGCCCGCGATCGCTTTGGTTCTTTGTTGACTGTAGGCGTGTTCAGCATGTTGCTATTCCAAACCGTGATTAATCTCGGTATGACGATTGGCCTCGCTCCCATTACCGGATTGCCGCTGCCGTTTATTAGTTACGGTCGTTCGGCTTTGCTTACCAATTTCATCGCTTTGGGTTTAGTTGAATCCGTAGCTAAATACCGCGAGCGCACCACATTTTTTACGTGATATTTTTTACCATCTATTTTCTCTTGGCCCTATCTCCCCACGGATGGAGAAACCCTTGTGACAATGGTTGCTTTGTCGCACAATAGCAACGCCCTGGAGGGCGCGTAACATTTTGCGAGAGAAACTATGGCACGGCTGGCGCTGCTGAGCGTTTCGGATAAAACCGGGATTGTGGACTTTGCACGAACGCTCGTTGAACGACACGACTATCAAATTGTCAGTAGTGGCGGCACGGCGAAAACCTTGCAAGAAGCAGGAATTCCCGTCACAAGAGTGTCCGAACACACGGGTGCTCCAGAGATTCTGGGAGGACGGGTGAAGACTTTGCACCCGCGCATTCACGGCGGTATTTTGGCCCGTACGGACTTGGAAAGCGATCGCGACGAGTTGACTCAACAGGACATTCCCGCCATCGATTTAGTGGTGGTCAATCTCTATCCGTTCGAGCGTACGGTGGCCAAAAACGAGACAACGCTGGCCGAGGCGATCGAGCAGATTGATATTGGTGGGCCGACCCTAGTGCGAGCAGCGGCAAAGAATTTTAGTTATGTGACGGTGCTGACAGCGCCTAAACAGTACAAAGGGTATCTAGCTGAAATTGCGGCTCGCGGCACAGCGAGTTTGAGCTTCCGATTCCAGTGCGCGCGCGCGGCCTTCGATCTCGTCTTGCATTACGATTGCGCCATCTCTGAGTATCTGGCCGGTCAGCATATTGAGGCAGGTGCCAGTCCTGAAACGCCGCCTTTCGTTATACATGCTGTTCCGCATCAATCGCTGCGCTACGGTGAAAACCCGCAGCAGGAAGCAACGTGGTATCGGTCAACAGGAGAACCCACTGGGTGGGCGGGAGCCGAGCAGCTCCAGGGCAAAGAACTGAGCTACAACAATTTGGTGGATTTGGAGGCAGCACGGGCGATCTCCTCAGACTTTCTGGGAGACGCTCGATGCTGTGCCGTTGTCATCAAACATACCAACCCTTGCGGAATTGCCGTCGGAGATACGCCTGAAGCTGCCTATCGACGAGCGCTCGCAGGCGATCCAGTGTCCGCCTTCGGCGGCATTGTCGCGATTTCGCAACCCATTGATGCTGCTACAGCCAGCGCTCTAACAGAAACATTTTTGGAATGCGTCGTCGCGCCGGGATGTGGGGCAGCCGCGCGTCCGATCTTGGCGAATAAGAAAAATCTACGGGTGCTGATTCTGCCGGATTTTGCTTGTGGCCCCAATCGTTCTGTCAAAGCGATTGCAGGTGGCTATCTAGCTCAGCAAGCCGACAATCGACCCATAAACCCGGAAGACTGGAAAGTTGTCACCCAAAAGCAGCCCACAGAATTAGATTGGCAGGATTTAGTCTTTGCCTGGAAAGCATGTAAGCACGTGAAATCAAACGCGATCGTGATTGTCAACGCCGGCCAAACCATTGGTATTGGTGCCGGACAAATGAATCGCGTGGGCGCAGCAAACATCGCTCTAGCTCAGGCCGGTGATAAAGTCCGAGGGGCCGTACTTGCGAGTGATGGCTTTTTCCCCTTTGGCGATAGCGTCACGGCCGCAGCACAGGCAGGAATTCGCGCTGTCATTCAACCGGGGGGCAGTATTCGCGACCCCGAATCGGTCGCAGCAGCGGATGCTGCTGGTATCGCCATGATTTGCACAGGTACTCGCCACTTCCTGCACTAATTAACAGAAGTGCATTGTCATTGACGTGAAAAGTCGCCGTTTTCAGGGAACACAATATTAAGTGTTTCCGCACTCTATCTGTTTTGAGTAGATTCCGATACTTCGACGTTCTTCAGTATTGTAAATAATCACCTGCTGCTTTCAGCAATCGCAATCGCCAATTGTTGGATGCTGAAATATGTAACCGGCATTTCTCAGTTTTTGATTGGAAACTTTGATGTTGTACGGGCGCGTACTGGGCTGAGAGGCATCCCATGTCACTAGGGGCAAGTCGTGCGTGGAGAGAGCCAGATCGATGACTTGTTTCACGGTCAGAGGATTGCTATTGACAAGGTTATAAATACCGCCCAGTTGGCGATCGCGGGCGAAGTCAATTGCTCCTACAATGTCATCTAAATGCACCCAGTTACTAGCCTCGCGGCCGTCTCCCGGTCGCGTTTGTCCGGCAATACGACTGAAAATTTTAGAGATTTCCCGACCTGGACCGTAAATACCGCCCAAACGCAGAATGCAGACTTTTAATTCGGGGGTTGCCGCAGCTAGAAGGGACCGTTCCGTAGCCGCCATGATTTCGGCATTTGGAGTGGTGGGCGAGATCTCCGTGTCTTCATCCACCCAAGCCCCCTGGCGATCGCCGTAAAGCGAATAGCTGCTGGTAAAAATCACTTGCTCGACATTAGGGCACTCGGGTAAGACTGCCGCCATTGTCCTGGCTGTATTCAGGTAAGTGGCTTCGTAAGCTTTGGCATTGGGCGCGCCGATGCTGAGTAAAATGATTTGGCAATTGCGCAGGAACTCGCTTAGAGCGGAGCGATCGTCACCGCGAAGTACGACAGCTTCAGAAGCGATCGCGTTCAACTCAGGCAGGCGTTCTGGACTAGTGGTCGTGACTTGTACGGATGCCCCCGCCTGACACCACAGTCGCGATACGACGCTACCGACATATCCGCATCCGATAATGCCTAACTGCTGCATGAGGAATCTCCTCTATTCACTCAAAGTCGCTATGACGCTCATTCAAAGAGCTTAATTGCAATGTAGAACTGCATCAAAAGTCAATCGCTTGGGTAAAATAAATGTATATACAAATACGTTTAGGTATGTTTGTTGTCATCCTACGGGAAAGCGAAGGTAGCACGAGTTTGTGGCTGTATATCCATAGCCATCAATATGTATAGCTATATAAGGCTCCTGCTAGCGCAATTTTCAGGGTTGTAGTGTTGTCAACGTTCTTAGTGTTGGTGTCGATCGGGTAGTTGGTCGCGTTGTTGTATTGAAAGACCCCGAACTCGCGAAGTTATTCGACATCAATGGGAATGCTAAAGCCGACCTGATCGGCTGCGATCGCAGTTGGGCTTGTGCAGAGGCGATCGAGCGGCATATCTTTGCCTACCGCCTCAAAGATACGGTCGAACACGTGCAGCAAAGCTATATAGCAGCCGTCAAGCTGCTTAGGACGTTTTAGCTACCCAGAACCCAGGCACAGTCAGGGCCTCTGTGTCCTAACTAAAACGTCAAGATCAATAGCGTACTTGCAGCTGCAACCGAGCAGAGATTTCTCGACGGCAAGCCCGTTCTGTACTGTGGCTGGACTCCCCACTAGCTGGCCCAGATCCTCGTGCCGAAGCAATCGGTACTGTGGTTGGAGGTTCCGTTTACAACGCTGCTAGACCGCCAGCCAGAAGACGCGCAAACTGAATTTGAGGGTAAAAACGTCGGTTTTGCAGCCAATCAGTGGGGGACGTTAGGAAATCGCAAATTTCTTTCAGAGAATCCTGCCGCGCGACGCTTTTTAGAACTCGTGTCGATCCCGCAGGCTGATATTAAAGCCGAAATGTCGTACCTAAAAGCTGGCGCGGACAGTGCCGCTGAATTGCGCACCCGTACAAAAGCGTGGATCGACGCCCACGATCGCGAATTTCAATCTTGGTTGCAGGAAGCGCGCCAGGCTGCCAAGCAAAGCAACTGCGGTGCTAGGGTGGGTGAGGTTTTCGGTCGCGTGCGATGCAGTCACCCACCCCCATCAATAAGGATTTGGTGTTGTTGGGGGCCGGGCACAGCCACGCGATCGCGCTAAAGCAGTTCGGCATGAAGCCGCTACCCGCGGTTCGCCTGACCGTCATTGCCGCTGACGTACACACGCCCTATTCAGGCATGTTGCCTGGATACGTGGCCGGATTTTATGACTACGATGAGTGTCATATCGACGCGCGACCTTTGACTGGCTTTGCCGGAGCGCGGCTTTTTGCCTCTCAAGCGACGGGGCTCGACCTCAAGCGCCAGCTCGTGCTTTGCGACAATCGGCCCCCGGTTCCATTTGACGTGCTCTCGATTAACATTGGCAGCACGCCTGCTGCTCCTAACGTGCCGGGTGCCGACAAATTTGCCATTCCAGCTAAACCCGTCCGGTACTTCTTAGAGCGTTGGCAGCAGTTATTGGAGCGCGTGCGCGAGTTGCCGTCGAGAGCGCTGTCGTTAGCGATCGTGGGTGGAGGTGTAGGCGGCGTCGAACTCACCTTGGCCGCGCAATCGCGCTTGAGCGAGATCCTGCAGGCAGCAGGGCAGCCTGCCACGCGAATCACGTTTCACCTGTTTCACCGCGGTCCAGAATTGATGCCTTCCCATCCCGTTTGGGTCAGGCGTCAATTCGAGAAAGTCTTACGCGAGCGTGGCGTCATTCTTCACCTCGACGACCCTGTCACCGAAATTGGCGAGGGTTGGTTGCGTTCGCGCGCGGGCGTGACGGAATGCGATCGCGTTTTTTGGGTGACGCAAGCTAGCGCTCCCGCCTGGCTGCGTGCAGCAGGACTGGCCACAGACGACCGCGGCTTCGTGTTGGTCAATGATTCGCTGCAATCGATTTCACATCCGGCCGTATTTGCAGCGGGCGATATTGCCACAATGCAACGTTATTTTCGCCCGAAAGCAGGCGTATTCGCCGTGCGGCAGGGTCAGCCCTTGTTTGAGAATTTGCAGCGAATATTGCAAGACGAACCCTTAAAACCATTTCAACCCCAAAAGCAGTTTTTAACCCTGATTGGAACGGGCGATCGCTCAGCAGTGGCAGCCCGAGGCCGGTGGGCGTGGCAATCGCCACTGATGTGGCGATGGAAAGATCGAATCGATCGCCAATTTATGGAGCGCTTCCAAAATCTAAAGCCAATGGCTATGCCAGCAGCAGCTGGTCAGAGTGAGATCGATTCACCTCCAGAAACACTGATGCGCTGTCGGGGTTGTGGCTCGAAGGTCGGCAGTACCGCTTTGATGCGAGCGTTGCAGCGGGCGAGAGCGCTGGCGCCAGCGGCAGAATCGCCAAGCTCTCAGATTGCCATTGGCTTGGACGCACCAGACGATGCTGCAGTACTGCAGATACCGAACGATCGCCTGCTAGTACAGACCGTCGATTATTTTCCAGCCCTCGCGAACGATCCGTTCGCGAGCGGGCGTATTGCAATCGAACATTGCCTAAACGATATCTGGGCGATGGGCGCTCTGCCTCACAGCGTGCTAGCTCTCGTGGCGCTCCCCCCTGCAAGTCCGACTAAAGCAGAAGAAACGCTTTTCCAGGTGCTGGCCGGAGCTCTGCAGGCTCTCCAGCCTGATGCCGTGCCCATCATTGGCGGACATACACTTGAAGCCGACGAACTGGCTATTGGGTTCGTCTGTAATGGATTGGCCACCGGCGATCGCCTCTGGTGCCAAGATGGCCTGCAGTCCGGTCAAGTATTAGTCGCGACCAAAGCGCTAGGCACGGGTGTTTTGTTTGCTGCCGACATGCAGTTACGCGCTAGAGGTCGCTGGATTGAGACCGCAATTCACTCCATGTCGCAATCCAATCGAGCTGCCGCCGCTTGTTTGCGAACCCACGGCGCAACGGCCTGTACCGATATCTCCGGATTCGGGTTGGTGGGTCATGCAGTAAAGATGGCTCGTGCCAGCCGGGTCGGTGTGGACATTCAGCTCGATCTCATCTCCCACCTTGACGGGGCGGTCGCTAGCTCGCAGGCAGGAATCGCAAGTTCCCTCTATCCGCAGAACTGGCATGACAGTCAGTCCTACATCAATTGCGATCGCGTGCGCTTCCATCCCCATCTCCCCCTGCTCTTCGATCCCCAAACCTCAGGTGGGCTGTTGGCGGGAGTGCCTGAAGATCGAGCCGAGGCGTGTTTGACTGAGTTACGATCCCTCGGATATGCGGCCAGCCATCTCGTCGGTCGCGCGTGCCCTCATCGTTCTGGCGAACCACTCATTACAATGAGGGCGCGTCTGTCGTGAGATAGAGCGCTCCCCCAGTCAGCAAACATTGCTGCTCGCCACAGTTCTTCATTGCTCCTTGCATGTCGCGAATTCTCTCAGTTCCTGAATTCCTGGCCGCTCCCGGAACCATCCTGGACGTGCGGAGTCCGTCAGAGTTCGCGCGGGGCCGCGTGCCTGGAGCAGTCAATTTCCCTTTGTTTACCGACGACGAGCGCGCCCAAGTGGGAACGTGCTACAAGCAACAGGGCCGCGACGCTGCGGTGGAATTGGGATTGACGTTCGTCGGCCCTAACATGGCAGCTATGGTCGGGCAGGCAAAAGCCCTCGCGCGCGATCGCCGCGTTCGCGTTCATTGTTGGCGGGGCGGCATGCGCAGCGCCAGCGTAGCGTGGCTGCTTGAAACCGCCGGTTTTGAAGTCGTGACGCTGGCCGGCGGTTATAAGAGTTTCCGACGCTGGTGTTTAGAGCGTTTCGAGCAACCTAAAACAATTGTGATTTTGGGAGGCATGACCGGTTCGGGGAAAACCGATATTCTCCACGCACTCGCAAAGTTGGGCGAACCTGTTCTGGATCTCGAAGGGCTGGCTTGCCATCGCGGCAGTAGCTATGGGGGATTAATGCAGCAGCCCCAACCGAGCACCGAACAGTTTGAAAACGACATTGCATTGCGCTGGGATGCCTTTGCCCCGCTACGTCCGATTTGGATTGAAGGTGAAAGTCAGTGCATCGGTACCTGCCGCATTCCTCAAGCGCTGTTCGAACAGATGATGCGATCGCCTGTCGTCCAAATAGAGCGATCGCGAGCCGAACGTATTGCCTATCTGGTAGAAATCTACGGCGCAGCCAATCGCGAACAGCTCGTGGCGGCTACCGAGCGCATCCGCAAGCGCCTGGGTGGCGCACGCTCTCAGGCAGCGGTGAATGCTATCCGTCAGGGCAATCTCGGCCCTGCTGCCGATCTGATCCTCGACTATTACGACAAAACCTATACTTACGACCTTGCCCGTCGCGCTGCTCCCATCTTGACAGTAGATGTTTCGCAGCAATCGGCGAGGGCTACTGCCAATCTACTGCGCGATCGCGTAACCTCTAACCTCGAAGGCACTCATTCAGCCCTGCCTCAGATGACATCAGCCATCGGGCTTCAAGCGGATCGGGTCGTCCTTTAGGAGATTGTTAAAGCCCGTCCAGCCAACTTGCTTGAGTTCATATCTTAATAAGTCATTGAAATCGGGTCAAACTCCCTAGAAATCGGCTACCTTCGGAATATGATTGTTTGCCTCCATCGGTCTTGCATCGGTCTCGCTGGTTTCTAATCGTGCCTGTTATACTTCGCTGTCTTAGATTGTTCAAACGCTCGAATGAGCGAGCTTTTGACCGATGTTTACCCCTAATTTCATTGGCGGTAGCAAGTTTAGTCTTGTCTGCTTGTACCGGCGAGCGATCTCTATCTGCGACACAAAAAGCGCCCTCCCATACCTGTACCCCATCTACGGCTGCCGAGCTTGACTGCACCGATTATCAAGTTGTCATTCAACAAGCGCCGGACGACGCTACAACGCTCTATAACCGAGCAGTTGGACGCACGGAAACAGGCGATTTTGACGGAGCCTTAAAAGACTATTCGCGCGCGATCGAACTCGATCCCAACTTAGCCGAGGCTTATTTGAATCGCGGCTACACCCACGATTTATTGGGTGACCTGCCTGCTGCTATGGACGACTATTCCAAAGCAATCTCGATTGCCCCCGACTTAGGTATGGCCTACTACAATCGCAGTGCGGCTCGCCTGACTGTGGGCGATTTTCGCGGTTCGATCTCCGATAGCACCCGCGCGATCGAACTCAACACCAACTCGGCGCTTGCATACGTTAACCGTGGCGCGGCCGAACTCCGTCTCGGTCACTTTAAAAAAGCTATCAACGACAGCGACAGCGCCATCCAGATCAATCCCGATCTACCACTGGCGTATCTCAATCGCGGCAGCGCTCGCATCAGCCTCAGCGATCGCCAAAACGGCATTCGCGACATTCAAAAAGCAGGGGAACTTTTCCGCTCCTATGGTGATGAAGCTAGCTATCAACAAGTGCAAAAACTGTTAGATGACGTTTGAACGTTCTCCTCTTGTCGAATAGTTCAACCGCCAGACAATATTTATGTATTTCAATCCGATAATGCCTAAGCAGATAAACTCTGATTAAGCAGAGAGTAAAGGTCGGTCGAACTCCCCCAACACTCTAACTTCAGGATGAAGTATCAATGACCAGCGATCGCGGACGCGTTCTTGCACGAAGCGAATCAAAGAGTGGATGTCTGTAGCAGTGGCGCGATCGCGGTTGAGAATAAAATTGGCATGGCGCTCGGCCACCTGTGCACCGCCCAGACAGTGCCCTTTCAACCCTGTTTGCTCGATCAGCCATCCTGCCGCTCGAGGCTGAGGATTGCGGAAAACACTGCCACAGCTAGGCATATTGTAAGGCTGAGTGCTACTGCGATGCGCCCAATTTGCCTGGGTCTGAGCTTTCACCTGCTCGGGCTCGCCTCCGGGTTCGAGCTGAAAGATTGCTCCAGTCACCAACCAACGTCGCCGCGTCTGCAACACAGACGTGCGATAGGCAAATCCTAATTCAGCGGGTGAGAGCTGTCTCAGTTGCTGGCAATCATCTAAGACTGTCACTGATTCCAAGATCTCTGCGGTGGATGCGCCGTGGGCACCCGCATTCATTGTGACCGCGCCGCCTACCGTACCTGGAATGCCAACAGCCCACTCCATGCCTCGCCAGCCCTGTCGAGCCGCCACGTGAGCCAACTTGACGATGGGCTCTCCCGCTGCTGCCCACAAGCGACCGTCGCCGAGCAGTTCGTGGCCGCGCAAGCGTCGTAAATTTATCACTAGCCCTGGCAGCCCGCGATCGCTAATGAGCATGTTGCTACCCAGGCCCATCAAGGTCACGCGTAAGTCGCGCTCCGCTGCCCAGGTCCAACAGGACTTCAGAGCCTCATTTGACTGGGGCTCGCAGTACCACTCGGCCTGACCCCCCACTTTAAATGTAGTGTGTGAAGCCAGCGGTACATTTGCACGAACGCTCTCGGGCTGCAAGCGATCGGACGTGTGAGTTAATGCAGCAACTGTCATGAGGCTAGGACCTCGAGCGGCTCGACGAGATCTCGATAGGCCGCGATCGCGGCTGGAATGCTCTGATTGAGATTTCCCGCACCTAAGAACAACACTAGATCGCCCTCTTTCAGGAGGGCCGCTAGCCGCGTGGGGACGTGTTGGAGCTCGGGCTCGTAGTATACGCTAGGTCGCACGGCCTCGACGCGATGTGTTCCTGTCACAGACATATCGCGCACGCGTTGAGCTAGAGCTTCTGCCGTTCTAGCCTCATGACCCAATGTCGGAGATTCACCCGCACTGTAAATGGGTACCAATATGGCCACATCTGCTGGTGTCAGCGAAATGGCGAATTCTTCAAACAGCGACGCCGTGCGGCTGTAACGATGAGGCTGGAAAACGGCCACAACGCGACGCTGCTGTAATTTTGCCGCCTTTAACGTAGCAGCTATCTCAGTCGGATGGTGGGCGTAGTCATCCACAAACGTAACACCGTTCACCTGACCGCGTCGTTCGAAGCGCCGCCGGGCTCCACCAAACGTGGCTAGACCGGCCGCAATTGCTGTAAACTCCAGTCCCAAATGACGTCCAACTGCGACGACGGCTAAAGCATTACTGAGATTGTGCGCGCCCAACAAGCGCAAGTGCAACGCTCCCAAACAGCGATCGCCTTCCCAAATATCGGCTAGGGTGCCATCGCCTAGATACCGGATATTTTGAGCCCGAATGCGTGCTTCGGGATGGCCGTCGAGACTGTAGCCAACGTCAACAGGAATGTGGGCTGCAATAATGGGACAGTCGAGCGAGGCGACAACGAGCTGACTCTGGCGAGCGTACTGTACGAAGACGTCGATCACCTGCTCCAACGACTGAAAGTGATCGGGATGATCCAGTTCGATATTGGTAATCACTCCGATTTCGGGATGCAGCTTAACCAGCGAGCCATCAGACTCATCTACTTCTGCTACCAAATGGCTGCCGCCGCCGCAACGGGCGTTTCCTTGCCAGGCATCCACCTCGCCACCAATGATGGCCGTGGGGTCGAGACCCGCATCAAGCAGCGTATAAGCCATAGCGCTGCTGGTAGTAGTTTTCCCGTGAGTCCCGGCCACGCCAATGCACGGTTGTGAATTGGCCAGATGAGCGAGGACATCAGAGCGATGCCAAATCGTCAAACCGCGATCGCGAGCCGCTGCCAATTCAGGATTATCAGACTTAATGGCAGTGGAATAAACTACGCGAGGTGTCCCGACCAGATGCTTGGCGTCGTGACCGCGATCGATCCGCGCTCCCATATCTCGGAGGCGGCGGGTGCAAGAATTATCTGACAAATCTGACCCAGACACCTGCAGTCCCTGTCCTAAGAGAATCTGCGCCAAGGCCGACATGCCGATACCGCCAATCCCAATAAAGTGAAAGTCAGACGGTTGTTTACCGATGTGTCGTTTCACCATCCCCACACTCCCAAACCCATCAACTCTTACCACAACCTAGAGAGCAATCATATCAATATCTCCGCCCGACGCATCCGTAGCGTCTGGGCAAAATCGAGAAAACTCGCACTTACTTCACCTCACGCACGTTATCTTCGCGTATCGCTATCACGCACTATCCGTCTGCCACCCGTCACGTACTGCCACCCGTCACGTACTGCCACCCGTCACGTACTGCCATGATGTCTTCCGACAAATTTAGGTAAGTCAATGCCAGTATCGCGATCGCCGACACTAGCCTCAACCCGGGGGGGGGACTCAACCGGGGGAGATTGTCGAGGACGCAGACGTCCTGGCGAAGATTTTGCCGCAGAAGTTTTTGGTGTTGCAGAAGATTCAGCCTGCTGCGACTCATCAGAGTCTTCGGTTGCGATCGCCGCACCTGTCCGGTTCTGCATGAGAGCTGCTTTGAGATGGATGTGGTGCAACTGTTGTTCGGACACCTCACCGCGCAGTTGTTCGAGGCTGCTTTCCAGGGAGTGAATGATGTCTTCGCGCTCTCCGAGCTCTGCTGCCAGTGTTTGATTGCGCTCTTCAGCAGCACGAAGTTCGCTGCGCACCGAATCAAGCTCGGCTGCTACAGTCGTATTCTGCTGCATCTCCATTTCAAGATCGACAACTCGATCTCGAGCTTGCTGTAAATCTGCGCGGGCAACTTGGAGTTCGAGTTCGCGCGCAGCTAGCAGTTCGCTTACCTCGCTCAATTCGGCAACTTCTGCCTCGACATTGGCATGACGTTCTCGCAGACAATCCAGCTCAGCCGTCGCATTTTGACCGCGCTCTTCCGCCGATTGACAGCGGGCGAGCAACCCTTGCCGTTCGTCCTGCCAACGCTGCTCGGCTTCAAGCTCGGTTTCTGCATACCCGGCTAGCCTGGCTTCTAATGATTCGCGCTGCTCTTGCCACTGCTGCTGTTGCTGGGCGTAACTGGACTTGAGTGCGTGCAGCTCGTCCTGCAACTCTCCAGCTGTCGTTCGAGCCAGCGACAGCTCTGCGCGGAAACGCTGTACGCTTGCCATGCGCTTTTGGGCTACATCTCGCGCTTCCAAGATTTCGGCCTGTAGTTCTTGGCGCTCTCGCTCCCAGCGCCGCTGTTCTTGCTTGGCTGCCAACTGCTGCTCTTCAAGTTGCGCCTGCAAAGCTTCGATGTTGGTGCGGTAGCGATCGTTGAGATGCTGACGCGTTTGCAATTGCGTTTCTAACTCTGCCTGACGCTGCTGCGCGGCAGTGGCTTCAGAATTGCGCAGTGCCTCACATTCGTGCAATTGTGCCTGCAACTGCTCTACCTGATGCCGCCAATCAGTTGTGGATTGAGCGCCAGAGAGATCGGCCACAGGTGACATTTGAGCAGGGGAATTATCGAGAGACTCTTTACTCATGAAACTCAGATTGGCAAGATTGCAGGACAGAGGAGAGGCAGAGGGAATCCAACGGTAAATATAATTTCAATAACAGGCCCGCACTATTTTTTGTATAAAAATACTAACGCCAGGCCGATTTTTACAGATACGCGGACTCTAAACATCCAATAATCTCAAGATGGCCGGTGATTTGATGTCAACGCTTCGTTTCCAGCCACAGTTCGACCATATCCTCGATCTCGACCATATCCTCAATCTCATAGTCCTAGCACTCGCGATTACTGTTTGAAACAACATTGGCGATTGTCCCGAAGTATAGTCACAATCGCCGATAAACTCAAGCGAAATGGGAGGCTATATTGCCTGTCTACAAGTGAAAATTTATAAACCACTCAGTTGAATTCATCATTAAAAAGTCTTGTGAAGATATCGTGAAGTCACTCTCACTTAGAACAGTACGAACGCTTTCTTCTCGGAGAATGTCTACTATAGTTGCTTGGATGACCGTGCATTCAATTAGAGTTTAGGGTTGACTTATTTTGATGTTGACTTATTTCGATATTGTGTCAGTGCTGTTAAGTCCGTGGGATAAGGCCAGGATTGAGTGGTGTAAGCGATAGAGCCCATGTATTTTAGTGTATTGATGTTAGCTGACTTGTTTAAAGCGATCGGTTGTCAGCGTTTCCCCGCAAGCTGAAAATGTGACAGTAGAGTTATTCTCGTACGTGCATCGTGACCGCTGAGCCTCCACTTACATCAGTTCTGACTGTGCGACCTGCTAGAGAGCGCATCATTGTGGCAGCCGATGTTTCTAGTCTGGAGGAGGCGATCGCTCTGGTCGAGGCAATTCCACAAGTGCAGTGGTGGAAAGTCGGCTTGGAGCTATTTACGGCGACTGGCCCAATAATTCTGGACGAACTCAAAGACCGTCAAAAAAATGTCTTCCTCGACTTGAAACTACACGATATTCCCAACACGGTCGGCCGGGCAGCAGCGGTGGTGGCGCGTTACGGCGTTGACTTACTCAGCGTTCACGCGATGGGAGGTGGGACGATGTTGAGGGCAGCCGCCGAGGCGATCGCCGGAACTCGCTGTCAGTTGCTGGCAATTTCGGTGTTAACTAGCCACTCGGGCAGACAACTCGCGCGGGAACTACACGTCTCGCTGGAATTGAGCGATTACGCACTGCAGTTAGCCTTGTTGGCTCGCGAAGCGGGTTGTGCCGGAGCAGTCTGTTCAGGGGAAGAAGCTGCTTCACTGCGACGCGTCTGCGGTCCGGACTTCGTGCTCGTTACTCCGGGAATTCGGCCCAGTGGAACAGCCTCAGACGATCAACGGCGGATTTTAACACCAGCTGCAGCTCGACGAGCGGGCGCTAATTTCCTCGTCGTCGGCCGTCCAGTCACCCAAGCACCCGATCCTGCCGCTGCCTTTGCCGCCATGTGTTACGAGCTGAATACCTATGAAGGACGTTAAGTTGCGCGCGCGCTTTTGCCGTGCGGGCTGCGGGCTGTTAGGAATTCTCGTGGCGATTGGCGGATTGGGTCGCGTCCTTAGCGCTCAGGCGTTATCGATCTGTGCGAGCGAGCCCGAAGCTTGGGCTGAAACCATGACTGCTCAACTGCCCGGCTATGCCAATCGCGAATTTGCACGCGTGGGCTCGCTCTATCATGTCACTCGCGTCGGCTTTCCCGAAGTCAACGTGCTGGGCGAGCCAGAGGCAGCGCAGCTCGGAGTTGACTCCACAACCGAGGAAATGGTGCAACTTCTATTTGTGACGTCCGAGCGACGTCAGTGGTCGTGGACTGACGGTGCGGCCTCAACCCCCACGCTGCAACGGCATTATCTGGCGTACTTGGCGCGATCGCGCCAATCCGCTTCTGACAAGCCGTGGCAATTTATTAGCCTCATCGCAGCTCAACCCAGTCGAGCCCCAGTTGCGGGGGTACCGCCTCACTCTGAAACGGCTGGTATCCTGGGTCGTGCCATTCGCACCTGGCAACATCAGGGATGCCCGAACGCAGCCGACTTCACTCTGGAACGAAATTCTGTTTCAGGCGATCCATCCAACCCAACTTCGGAGCGGTAACGAGCCAGGAGCAGCCCCTCTGCCAATATGGGCTTAGAGCGATCGCGCCAGCACGTACCCTCAACCTTCGTAATCGCGAATAGCAATGCCGAACTGATACATGATTAAAGCCATCGGAAATGTGATGCCGATAAGTCCGAGAATGCTAGTTACCTTGGCGATGCGTCGTCGCCACACCTGAGGTTGCCGCTCTGTAATAGTTAAAGCGTCTTCAACAGCTCCCGAAGATAGCGATAGCACTAAGATGCCTGCAATTCCCAGAACAATACTCGGCCAAAACAAGGGCTCGACGTTGCTCCGAGGGTACACCTGAGCCAATGGCATCAACCCAAAGCAGAGGAGTTCCAGAACGACCCACGTCACTAAAGAAATTCGGATATCTCGAAAAAAAGCTTGTTTGACTTTAGGGCTGCGCTCGTGCATACGTGTATCCCAGTGGCAAAACAGCGAAAGAAGCCCCCAAGCCACACCACACTGCTCGCTCGGAGCGCTCGCGAACGACCCGCTCGAAAGCTATTGCACGAGTCCCCCGCAAGCCTAGCTGACTCATACACCTGCGATATAGTGTATCTTCAAACTTCGTCGTGGGGGCAACTGCGGCTCGCATCGCCTGAATGTGGGGTGGGGTGGCTGATATGCAGCTCGATCGCGTCGTTCCTTGGGGGTCGTTTGTTCGCTGAATATGTCGACATGTTTGGCTTGACCCCCACCGACCTGCGTAGCAGCATTATCGACTGCGGTGGCAGTCCCGCTAGTTTTAATGCCGAACTGACGCGATGTAAGGGGCGAGTCGTATCCTGCGACCCGCTTTACAGCCTGTCTGCTGTAGACATGTGTGACCAGATTGAGACCACCTACGACACGATCCTGAACCAAACGTTGCAGTACCGCGATCGCTACGTGTGGGATGCAATTCCTACCCCCGAAGATTTGGGCCGAGTCCGGATGGCTGCTATGTCACAATTTCTCGATGACTACGAAATCGGGCGGCAGGCAAGTCGTTATCGGGTAGGCCAACTCCCACACTTACCCTTTGCGGCCGGACAGTTCGATCTGGCTCTGTGCTCTCATTTCTTGTTTACGTACTCAGATCGCTTGACGCGTTCATTTCGCGTCGAGTCTATTCTCGAAATGGGTCGCGTCGCCCGTGAGGTGAGGATATTTCCGCTGGTAGATTTATCGGGACAGCCATCACAGTGGTTGAAGCCCGTACGGGAAGACTTGGAACGCGCCGGCTGGTGGAGCGAGCTCGAAACCGCGCGCTATAAATTTTAGCGAGGTGGCAATCGCTGCTTGCGCGTGCGGCGCCATCAGCCAAAATGAGATGCTGCATGCCGAGGCAACTATCATGACCGTCCAACGCGTATTTTCTGGTACCGAGTGGGAAGAACGGGTGGGTTACTGTCGCGCCATCGCCATCGGTTCCACCATTCACGTGTCGGGAACGGTAGCTGTCGATGATGCAGGGAGCATTTTTGCTCCACACGATGCCTACGCCCAAACCCGTCGCTGCTTGGCCATTATCGAGCGTGCGTTGCAACAGCTAGGGGCCAATTGCAGTCACGTCGTCCGTACGCGCATGTACGTCACGGATTTCAAAGATTGGGAAGCGATCGCCCGAGCGCATCGAGAAGTCTTTGCCGATTGTCCGCCAGCTTCTACTATGGTGGCCGTTCGCGCTCTTATCGATCCAGCTACCGTTATCGAGATTGAAGCCGAGGCGGTGGTGCCGACCTAGCCCCCGTCGAAAGCCATCCAGGTCGTCAGTTATCCGATTTCTCAGTTATCCGATTTCTCAGTTATCCGATTTCTCAGTTATCCGATTTCTCAGTTATCCGATTTCTCAGTTATCCGAATGAGGCCGATGGTGTAGCGTCCGCGTCAGTCATCCAAAATGAGGCCGATGGTGTAGCGTCCGCGATCGTAGGCTTTAGCCGTAGTCACCAGAATGCTGTACGTTCCCGTTTCCGGCAGCGTGGTTTGGATGCGGGCATCGCCTCGTTCTGCATCCCTACCGCTATTGTCGTCTTCAGCCACTACCTCGCCATTAGGAGCAATCAGCTTAATCAAAGGGTCGAGCTGCATGCGTGCGTCGTCACTGCCAATCAGATTGACAATGATCGGCTCGCCAGCCGTGCCTTCAAACGCATAGAGTTCCTTGAAAAAACCGCTCTCATAGCCGTCACCATAGCCGAGAGTACCAGGGGAATGAGTGTCATAAGCAATTTGAACGGGTGGCTTCAGTGGCACCACTTGAGGCACAGGACGCGCGGGCTGGGGGCGATAGGCTGGCTGCACGGCACGCGGCGCTTGATAGGTTCGCCGAACGGGCTGCGCGGGGGCACGATAGGCCGGTCGAGCCGGCTGCACGGGAGGGCGATACGTGGGCTGGGGGGGGGGCTGCGGTGGAGACAAATAGTTATCGAGCTGTAACAACTCCTCTTGCTGAGCGCCAGCCGGAGTCGCCACTAGCACTATACCGACAAGCCCAATCCCAACTCGGATTAACCAGCGCAGAGCATCGAGCTTCTGTTGACGAGCCATCCTTTACTCCCTGCTATTATGCGCCACGCACGTGCATATTTTTTTACATTGAAGCATCATTAGGTCAATTTCTGCATGCAGCTTTACCGTTTTTCAATCGGCATTTTCTCGAACAACTGGTTCTGCGTCAGATTTCCTCCCGATTTATACGCAACCCAGGCGGATACGTCGAGAGTCGCCTTTACGTCACGCTCCCGTGGGTATACGACTAATTGGTCGAATTCTTGATACTGAGCCCGCAAGACACTCATAGTGGCAACTGCAAACCGTCTCATTCCGCCGTCGGTGCGCAAGCGGGCGTTCCAGTCATCGCTGTAAGTAACCGTGATGCGTCGGTCTTCGAAGTGAACCACCGGCTTGCTCTTACCGAGAGTGTCGCTGCTGCGCTCTAGCATCAGGACCATAATTTTCTCTGATTGACGAGTTGCCTCTCCGTAAAGTTCCGAGTCGGTAGAAATGAGTTGCAGTTCTGCGAGTTCGCTGGCAAAGTTCGCGGATTGAGAGGATGCCACGAGCTTGGTGACACGCTCCAATTGCTCGCTATCGGCGAGCTTCTCTTGCCAATAACGCGAGAGAATGTCGGCTTCAGCACGAGAAGGAGAGTCAACTGGAATAGAGGTAACCAGTGAGATCGCGGCAGCTAAATCGGTTTCGGCTTCAACTTGGGCGCGTTCTAGAGTCTGACTATCCTGCAACACTTGCTCCCACGTTTGAATGCGACTGTCGGCACGCGCGAATACGGGCGAACTGGGAGCAATCGCACCAGCTGTAGCAATGGCTGCTGCAAGATCGGTGTCAGCTTGTGTAACAGCTCGAGCTAGGGTCAGGCGATCGCTGGCTAACCGGATCGTCCAGACCGTACCGTACAAAGCCATCCCTGCTCCAAGGGTTGCTGCAGCAAGTTTGGTCGCAGTTGCTGTCCGCGCGCGTACCTGGGGCGATCTCCATACAGTTGTCGCTGCGCTGCGGCTGCTTTGCCAACTAGCTCGCACCCGTTGGCCCAGCCCTAGAGATCGTATTAGTCGGACAGGTCTTTGATTGACGGCCTTTGTCACAACTGCCAGCACCTCAGGCCAGAGCGTTCGCCTGGGTATCAACGAGCGCGGCACGACAAGCTGGGTTGGAGGAGCAGCTGATGGCGGCTGTGCAGGAGCAACCAGCGTCGCATCAAAAAAAGCGGCAGGCGCAACGGCGGTCACGTCAAGTGGGGCCATTGCGCGATCTGGAGCAGGTGAGACGTGATTGACTGGCGAGCGGCCATTTGCTCGAAAAGAAGCAGGGACTGATGCTTGTGTCTGTGTAGTGGGCTTTGGAGTGGAGGATTGAAGCGGTGAGGCTTTGGCGGAGAGGTTGTCGTCACCAGAAACAGCCTTGCGCCTGCTCGTTTTCGCGCGAGACGACGTGGTGACACCGTTCCATTCAGCTCCGCCGTCATCCTCGATTTCAATCTCTTCGAGCGCAGCCAACGTTTCGCGGGCGGAATGATAGCGATGGCCGAAATGATAACGCACCATCGTACTCAAAACTTCAGCAAATTCAGGCCCCACGGAGACACGGTCTTGCCAAATCACGTCTCCCGTCCGTAAATCCTCGCGTAATTTCGTGGGATGACACCCAGTCAACGCCTGAATGACGACCATGCCCAGAGCATAAAGGTCGCTACTGAATTTCGGTCTGCCATAGGACTGCTCGCAGGGCATATATCCAGGCGTGCCAATGGCTGCCGTTTGTACGGTCGCTCCATTCTCGGTGACAATTTGGGTGCTGACCTGCTTGACCGCCCCAAAATCGATGAGGACGATGGCATTATCGGTTTGACGGTGAATGAGATTACTGGGTTTGATATCGAGATGAATGATGTTTTGCGCGTGAACGACATCGAGAATTCTCAGGACACTTTTGAGTAAGTAAAAGGCTTGTGCTTCAGTGAGGCGGTGCCCCTCAGCCAAGATTTGCTTAAATGTTTTACCGGGGATAAATTCCTGAACCATATAAAAGTTTTGCTGGCGTTCGTCTTCAAAAAATGCCAGCAGTTCGGGAATGCGATCGTGTTTGTGCAGCGATCGCAGCGTCTTCGCTTCTATCTGAAAGAGACGGCGCGCTTGGGCCAAGGTCTTCGGGTCGTTGCGCGGCGGCTTGAGCTGTTTGACGACGCAGTCCGGACAGTCTGGCAGTTGCGTATCTAAAGCTAGATACGTGCGTGAAAATCCACCGCCGCCGAGCAAATTGGTGACGCGATATCGACCTCTAAGCAAGACTTCGCTCATAGATCGGGAAACCAAGTCTCCTCATCAGAGTCCAGCTCGATATCCAGCGCCTGAGGTGGTGAATACCGAAACTGAGCCACGTTAGAATTTGACACCACTATGGTATCGCCTGCGGTCAGTTTTTCCTCGCGAATGCTAGTGGTTCCAAGTTGATTGAGATACGTTCCGTTGAGAGACCCCTTGTCAACGGCATAGACATAATCGCCGATGGGTCCGATCCAAACGTGCTGCTTGGAAATTTCGTGACTATCAATCGCGATGTGAGCTTGGGTGGCATCGCGACCAACCGTCAATCCTTCAGCTGGAATCCGAAATAATCGACCCACCATGCGGCGATCGACACATTGAGTGCAGATCAGAGCGCCGTAATCCTCGCTCGGCCCCAATGCCAGTATGGTTTCGTCTGGGGTAATTTCTTCGGCAAAATAACGAAACTGGACGGCATTATCGGCCAGGATTACGGTATCGCCGGGTTGCAGATCGACCTCACCCTGCACGCGTCCGGTGCGCAAATCGTTGAGAAACGTACCGTTGACCGAATCGTAGTCCATCAACACGATGCGATTGTCGCGGCGGCCAATCCATACGTGCTTGCGAGAGATACCGGGGCGATCGACTACTAGCTGAGCCACGGTGCCGTCCCGCCCGATCGATAGCCCTTCAGGAGGAATGTCAAACTGCTGTCCGGCCAGTTCGCCCGAAATGAAGCCAATCGAGCCCGCCGCCACTGGGTGGGGCAGAAAACGAGTCATATCGCTATCTTCGGGCAAGTTGATATTCTCGACGCGATCGCGATCAGCCCAATGCCTAACTCCAGAAGGAGACCTAATGTCTTCTGATACATTCAATTCTGACGCATCCAGCTCGGAGAGCAGGTTGGGCGGTAAGAACGGCAACGAAGCATCATGCTCGGCGGGAGTCGAAATTGCCACAATGGGGGAGGGAGTTTGTCGTTTTTTCCACAACCAAACCCCTGTACCGAGCAAAACGAGAAGCGTGCCTGCGCCGCCGCCCCACCACAGCATATTGTCCGGCCATCGTGGGTCTGTTTCCAAAGCCGTAGATACCGGAGGGAGCACGCCGCCGCCAAGATTGATATCGAGCGTGGGCGTTAGGGTTACGTCAATGGCTTGCAAGCGATTTTGAATATCCTTCGCTGAGGCAATCGCCGCTCGATTGTTATTCTCGTGACCGATTTGAAGCGCCACTAGCTGTCCCTGATTGTCAAACAGTGGACTGCCCGCCAACAAATCTGACTCAGGTAGTGAGAGCGCGGCCATGCCGTTGGTAAACACAGTGGCGGAAGCAGTACTGACGCCGGGGTGTTCGTTTAGATTGAGAGGACCTTCAGCCTCTGGAGAAGTTGCAGGATAGCCGACACGGGCGATCGCGGCACCTTCGACTGGTGTAATGTCCGTCAGTGCTAGGGCGGGAGCATTTTGCAGCTCGACTTTCAGCAAAGCCAGATCGCCCAACTCGGCATCTGTACCTGCGCCAGAGGGAAGTAACACGTTCTGGAAAGTCAGTTCTCGCCCGTCCTCAAGCATGACAGCGCTAGTCACCTGCAATGTTTGAATTTGCAGTTGGTTGCGAACGTAATCGACGTCAGCAAGCTTGCCAGCATTACCACCTTGCACCAGCTCGATCGCGTTTACGAACTCTGAAGCCACAGCCGTGCGGAGTTGCGCTTCACAAGGAGTGTTTTTCTGGCGAACCAAGGCGCGTTCGCGACCGGTCAAAGTCTCGTCTGCCTCACTGGTAACCGCCTGCAAGACGCGATCGCTCGTCAACACGTAACCGTCTGTCGACACCATTACGCCCGTACCCAGCGTGCCAGCAGCGACACTCCCTTCCAGGGACTTGCCAGTATCGGGCAAGCGGTACGAACCCTCACACTTACCGACCAAGCGCACGATGGCCGGGCGCACGGCAAGTGCGAGAGCGTCTGCAGCAATCTCCGTGCCTTGAGCGAGGGCAGAATGCTCGACCAGCAACCAGCCGCACAACAGCGATAGAACAGGAATCGAACGCACGCTCATAGACTTCCAATACGTTTAAAATTCACTACCTCAAGCACGAACGCCCATTCGGCAGGTGGGACACTCTATCCTTTCGTACATTTATCATCTATGCGGCAAAACAAACCTGTAGGGATTTGACTAATATTTTGCATCGAACCCTTCATTTCTGTCTGCCGGGGATGGCACATTCTCTTGCACCCTGCCGCACTCTTCCGGCGCACTCTCTTCGTGCAAAGATATGCAACCTCCTGCTTTTCTATTCGAGCTCAGCAACCCCGCACTCGTCTAGCCGGAAGCTGAGGTGCGTGGTGTTTGCTCCCCCACCGCCGCGATCGCTACGCCGCTCAAGACGATACCAGCCCCCAGCCAGATATGCGGCTCCGGAACTTCGCCAAATATCCAAAAGGCTAACAAACCAGCACCGAGCGGTTCGAGCAGTAACACTAACGTCACCAGAGTCGGCGATATCCAGCGGACTGACCAGTTAAAACTCGTGTGGCCGAGCAATTGTGGCCCTAAGGCTAAGAGCAGAGCCCAACCATAAACCGATGGCGACCAGTTGACATAACTGACGCCCCACAGTGGTGGCAAGGGCAGCAACACCAAAGTTGCCGTGACATATGCGATCGCCGCATGGGTTTGCCACGCCAGCCCGCGTCGCTGGGCCGACCGACCCAACAGGAGATAAAGGCTGGCCGCGATCGCTCCTGTTAGTGCTAGGCCATTTCCCAACCAGGTTGAGGTCCCTGTAGCCAACCAATCAGCTGCACTGATCGTCCCACCCCCCATCAATCCAAGGGCAATCCCAACTGCGGTCGTGCGGGTCGGCCGTTCGCCCCAGCCGAACCATGTAAATATGGCCACCCAAATCGGATTAGTTGTCACCAATGTCACTGAAGCGGCAACAGACGTGTAGGACAGCGACGTAATCCAGGTAGCAAAATGGAGTGCTAGGAAAATACCCGCTCCGATCGAGCAAGCTATTGCTTTGGATTTGAGCGGAGCGGTTGCTCTCGCGCGCCAAACAGGTAGAAGGCAAAGCGAGGCGATCGCCACTCGAAACTCTGCCAGCATCAAACTAAAACCTACCCCACGGGTATTCCCGGCCTGAAGCGCCAATCGAATCAGGACAGCAGCAGTAGAAACAGCCAATACCCCAACGGTCAGAACGCTTACCAATTGCCAACGAGTGGGACGAGAGGAGCGCTCCATCATGCCTGCAAATGAGTTAAGTTTCCGCACGGATGGGGTATGGCCGCACTCGATTACGCTTTACAAACGGTATTGCATAATTGCATCAAGTCGATTGCATCGATCTCGAACAACGTAGATGCCGTTTAGTGATGCTACTGTCCCGGCAATCGCGCTCACGAGCTTCACCCGTGGCCCCAAAGCGATACACTCGGGGCACGATAACGAATTTAGTTTAGACAATTGTGTGGATTGATATTGCGCAAACCGTCGTCTATGGCGTGGTTTTGGGAAGCATTTTGTCCTTAGGGGCAATTGGCGTATCTCTTACGTTTGGCATCCTTCGCTTTGCTAACTTTGCCCACGGCGATTTGATGACGCTGGGAGCGTATTTAGCGTTCACCAGTTTTGCAACTTGGCATTGGCCGATGCCAGCTAGCTTCGCACTAGCTGCTGGCGGAACGACGCTTGCTGCACTTGCCATCGATCGCCTCGTTTTTCGACAGCTGCGCCAGCGACCGCCAGTCATTCTGTTAATTTCGTCTTTCGGAATTGCCACCATCATTCGCAGCCTCGTCCAAATTATTTGGGGGCCGGACACGCAAACATATAAAACGGGCATTCAGCTACCTGTCACGATCGCCGGCCTGCGCATTAAGCCGGATCAAATCGCGATTGTTGTTGGTGCCTTTGCCCTCGCTTTATCACTGCACTTGTTTTTGCAATACACGCCCATCGGCAAAGCCATGCGAGCGACCGCTGACAACGTCGACCTCGCCCGCGTGACAGGAATTGATACCGAACGGATCGTCATGTGGACGTGGATGCTAGGTGCAGTCATGGCCTGCGCCGCAGGACTGTTTCTAGGGTTGGATACGCGCTTGCATCCGACGATGGGCTGGCGGTTGCTGCTGTCCATTTTTGCCGCAGCCATTTTGGGAGGCATTGGCAAACCTTACGGCGCGATTGCGGGCGGTATGGTGGTCGGTTTGTCACAAGAACTCTCTACTTTTTTTGTCTCGCCAGCCTATAAAGAGGCGGTTGCCTTCGTGATTTTGGTCATTATGCTCATCGTGCGACCAACGGGATTATTTGGAGGGCGATCGTGAGTGCATGTCTCGTCGCAATTCAGTGGCCCATCACCATTGAACTGCCAGGAATTGCCAACTACTTCATTTTTTCGCTCACCCTAGTGGGTATCTACAGCATCCTCTGCCTCGGCCTCAACATCCAATGGGGATTTGCAGGGATGCTAAACATCGGCGTAGGCGCTTTCTTTGCTTTGGGTGCCTACACTAGCGCCCTGGTCACGACTCCAGCTGCTACCAATCATATCGGCGGTTTAGACATGCCGTTTGTCGTCGGCGTTTTAGCTGCCATGGCTTTGTCTGGCACCCTCGCCTTTGTTATGGGCGCAATTACGGTTAATCTGCGTTCGGATTACTTGGCGATCGCCACCATTGGCATTGCCGAAATCGTCCGCCTAACGTTGAAAAACGAACAGTGGTTGACTAATGGCGTGCGCGGCATTGCCAATATTCCTCGACCGATGCGGCGTTGGGTCGTCGGTGGGGACGGACTTTTGTACCTGGGCTTAGTAGCGATCGCAGTAGTCATCGTGTACTTGGCTAGCGAGCGTGCCTATCGTTCGCCGTGGGGACGAGTGTTACGAGCCATCCGCGAAGACGAACCGGCCACGCTAGCAGCAGGGAAAAGCGTATTAACTTTCCGCTTGCAAGCATTCGTCCTGGGGGCAATGGCTATGGGATTAGCCGGAGCACTATATGCTCACTTCGTCACCTTTATCAGCCCGGAAGCCTTTCGCAATGATTTCGCCACATTCTTGGTGTGGATCATGCTGATTGTTGGCGGTAGCGGCAATACTCGAGGAGCCATATTAGGTGCCTGCTGCATCTGGTTCTTGTGGTCGGGAACGGAGTTTCTCACCGGCAGTTTGCCCGATGATTGGCAGACACGAGCTGGAGCCTTGCGCATTTTAGCGATCGGCGTGTTGTTGCAGGTCATTTTGCTGTTACGACCAGAAGGAATTTTACCGGAGAAGCCTCCTTCCATTCCCGGTCGAGCCCGTCATTCAACAACGCCCTAGCAAACGCCCGCGATTCTTGAGAGTTCCACTTGACATCATCATCCAAGCTATGAATACAGCTCGACCAACCCAACATCGTTGCCTCACTATTGCAGAAAGCCACAGCAGGCGAAATGAGAATCTACAAGTTATCTATGGATACCGTTTCAGACAAAAGTAGATCGAGTTCATGCGCCGGCAAAGGACGCGAGAATAGAAACCCTTGAGCATTTTTACAGCCCCTATCCTGAAGCCAACGAACCTCTTCCATCGTTTCAACGCCCTCGGCAACAACGTCCAGGCCTAACTTTTCTCCGAGAAGCAATATGGACTCTACAATGATAGAACTATCATCTGATACTCCCAGATTGTGAATAAAAGATCGATCTATTTTGAGAGTATCAATAGGAAAGCGATATAGATAACTCAAAGAGGAATAACCAGTGCCAAAATCATCAACGCTCAGTTTAACGCCCAGCCTCTTGAGCTCTCTTAACTTAATTTCTGTCGCTACCGCCGAATGCATGTATATACTTTCAGTGATTTCTAACTTAAGGTTCTCCGGATCGATCTCAGTTTCACGCAATATTTGCTTGACGCGATCGAGAAAATCTATTTGAGAAAACTGCTTGCTTGATAAATTAACGCACATACTCATTGACAGGCAAGCGCTATATTTCTGCTGCCAGGACCGCATTTGCAGACACGCCTGACGCAAAACCCACCAACCCAGTTCAACAATCAAACCAGTTTCTTCGGCAATAGGTATGAATTCAGCTGGGGAAACCTTGCCATGAATAGGATTATGCCAACGCATTAGAGCTTCAAAAGCACTCATTTGGCTTGAGGTGATGTCGATAATAGGTTGATAAAAAATACTTAACTCACCCTTAGACAAAGCTCGTCTGAGTTCATTGCCTAGATGCAAACGTTCAATTGTATTTGAGCGCATCCCTGGATTGAATATCTCAAACTTACCTTTTCCGTCTCTCTTTGCGCAATATAGAGCTATATCAGCATCTCTTAAATAATGCTCAGGTCGATCTTCATCACTACTAAAAACGATGCCAATACTTGCTCCTATGAATATCTCCATTCCATTCAAGTCGAAAG
>JBCBVC010000033.1:0-31938 GCA_039817845.1 Cyanobacteria bacterium J06642_2 | reverse complement strand
TTCGAAGCGAATGACACTATGGTAGATCCCGCTCAAATCCTTGGCTCGCAACTCATCCCCGAATAATTTACAGGTGGGCGAGAGTTGTTTGATTTCATCGTGGCCGAACTGGAGCAATTGGAATGCAAGCAACATCCCAATATCCGGACTCTGCGCAAGGCTTTACGGAACCAACGCGACCAACTGCTGGGGTTTGCTGACATCTTGGATAGCAAGCTCGCGCAGCTCGCCCAGCGGTTCGAACTCCCCCTACAGAGGGTGCGCGAGGTCTGCCTGCTGTTGCGCAAACCGTCCACTTCCAATCCCTATTGGGAACGGTGGAATCAGTTGCATTCCCAGCTTTCCCACCGGTTCCACCCATTGCTCCAGGCTGTCAAGGAAGCTCTCGAACACACTCCGAGAGCTAGTTCGCTGGTGGAGAATCTCAACTCACGGCTGCGCAACTACTTTTTCCTGCGCCGCAGCTTGAGCGGCTCTTATCTGAGCTTGTTGCAATTCTTCCTCAATCATCGCCGCTTCCTGCGCAGCGCGGTGCCCGAGCGAGTGGGCAAAAGTCCGGCGGAACTGATGACGGGGAAGACTCATCCCCACTGGCTGGAGCTGTTAGGGTTCCAGCGATTCCAGAGAGTATAATCCAGCCTCATCGAACCCGCTCGGTCATCCTCGCAAGGTGGCCGACTTTGTCATGTCACTGTTACCCAAATACAGCCTATTTTGAACCACGCCTAGTTTTGAGGGCCTCTTCCACCCGACGGACGATGCGACAGACTGTGGCTTCCGAGATTTGCCAGTTTTGAGCGCTGTGGAAGTAAGTGCGGTATTCGCGCCAATATTCGAGGGCAATCAGCAGGTGGTCTGCGATGCCGAAGCGGGGTTGCCCCCCCCTCGTTGACCGCCATGGGGTAGGTCATCGCCGAGGATGCTCACCAGTTGATGGAAGACTCGGGGGGTGAGGCCGCAGTAGCGTCGAAAGTCGCTGGGGGAGAGCGTTTGGAGGCGAGAGTAGTTCATCGGTCAGACTCAGAGGGGCGAGACTCCATTCTGCTCGGGTCTGACCGGCTTTGCTATTCGTGCAAGAGGTCTACCCTACCTAGATTCGGTTCAAACAAAAGAGCAGCAGGCGCTCGCCTCAAAAAGAGATTGCTGCAATACACCTGCTGCTCGCATTATCTGGTCGTAACTTCTCATCCCGCACTGGCCTGAACTCGCCCGAACTTACCAGCATTTTCCTAGCACTCGCAAGCAATTCTGACCCAGTTGTAACAGGAGAAAGTCCTTACACCGTTACGAACGAGTCAGCCATCAAGTCATTGGCAGACACGCGGTTGAGGATGGCCAGGGTTTCGTCTCCCGCTGCGATTTGGGCGACACCATCAACGTCGCTGAAGGACAAATCGCCGAACGTGAGGCCGTCCGCCAACCCGATGAAGTCTTCGCCGACCTGGAAATCGCGAATGGTATCCGTGCCTTCGCCAGCAGCCAGCACGAACGTATCGTTGCCCATTTCGGGACGGAACGAATCACCCTTGAGAATGTCGTTACCCTCGCCGCCGCGAATCAGGTCGTCGCCTTCGCCGCCGAAGATGCGATCCAAACCTGCGCCACCCAATAAGGTGTCGTTGCCGCTGTTGCCACGCACTTCGTCGTTGCCATCGCCCGCATCGACGAAGTCATTACCGCCCATGCCGAAGGTGTTGGGCATATCGCCGAAGATTTGATCGTTGCCGTCGCCCGTGCGAATGGTGTCGTTACCGCCGAAGCCGCGTACGGCATCGTTATCGCCGAAGCTCTCGAACACCTCGTCGGCATCAGTACCGATCAGGCGATCGCGTCCATCCGTACCTGAAAAATCAACCTCTCCGCCCGGTGTTGTCGTGTCTTCCAGTACGGAGTCTGAGCGGAAGGCTAGGTTTTGCAGGCGCTCGTCGAGGTCGCGTTCAGTATCGGCAATGTCAAACGGCGTTGCCAAGAAGTTATCGAACAGATATTCTGCCAATGCATCCTGCTCGGTACCGTCGGGAGCAAAAGTGGCATCGCCCGTGCGCGGTGCTTCCTCTTCCTGGTCCAAGTCCTGGAAATTGCTACCGAAGTCGGCGAAAGGATAGTCGTCACCGCCGCCAGCCAAGAAGCCCAGCGTCACGATGCGCACGCTGGCATCGGCCTCGCCAACAAGCTTGCCGTTTTCGACTAATACGTCCAGGATATTGCCGTCTTCATCTTTGATGGCGGCGGACTGGATGCGATCGTTCTCAGGCAGGGTCAGGTCGAAGCTAAATTCCACTCCACTCACCTGCGGGAACCGCCCTTGCGTGTTGCTGTCGTCCAGGCTGCTGGCAGCGATCCCGTGCTCTAGCACGGCCACCAGACCCTCGCGGGTGATATCCAGCACGGTGAGGCCGTTGTTAAAGCGCAGCGTATTGGCGATGTCCGTTTCCGAGATACCGCCCTCGGGCTTCACGTCAGGAATGCCTTCGTTCGGCAGTTCGTCCGGCTCGCCCGTACCGCCCGCTGGAATGATGACGCGACCGATGTCGTCGCGGATGCCGCCGCCGTTTTTGAGGGACACCAGGATAGTGTCGTCACCGGTAATCTCGCGGGCGATCGCCAGATTGGCATCGGCAGTCAAGTTACCCAGGTTGGTTTCCTGCGTCCGGACGCTGCCGCGCGTACCGTCCAGATACACCTCACTGATACCGAAGACGTTGCTTTCTTTGGCTTCGATAACGGCGCGTAGCTCGTCTACAATGTCCTGAATTTCCGGATCGACCAGACCTTCTGCGCCAAGGGCTGCAACCCCGGCATCATCGGTGGCATAGGCACCGCTCACGTCAGCGTCGTAACTGCTGGGGTCGATAACGCCATTCTCGTCGAACTCGACCACCAGACGACCGACGTACTTGTAGTTGCCGTCGGTGTTAACGATCGCGAGGGGTTCGCCATCGGCATTGGTGGTGAAGATGGGGTATTGGCCTTGGACGACATCGCCATCCCGAAGTTCGTCGTTATTGTCGGCCAGCAACGTATTCGAACCGCCAGCCACAATGATGTCCACTCCCGAGAGCAGTGGAGCTAGCGCTTGTTCGAGGGCGATTTGCTGGAGGTGAGAGAGGACGACGACTTTATTGATGCCAGAGTCAATCAGCGCGTCGATGGTTGGCTGAATGGTTGCGGCTAGCGCAGCGATGTCATCCGAATCGGCCGGATTGACGGTCACGTCGCCAGGGCTGGCGATCGATGTAATCGTGGGAGTGGTGACGCCGACAACGCCCACGGACTCGCCATTCACGTCGATGACGGTGCTGCCCGCAATGGTGTTGGGCGCGGGAGCCTCACCGTCAGTTGTGACCAACGGCGCCAGGTTAGCATCGGTAGAAAAATCGAGGTTGGCACTCAGGTAGGGAAAGGCCGTGCCGTCAAACCCCGTGGCGGCGTCGCCTGCAATCAGTCCGGCCAAAAAGTCGGTATTGAGGTCGAACTCGTGGTTGCCCAAGGCGATCGCCTGGAAGCCGAGTTCGTTTTGGATCGCGATATCAGCTCGACCGGCGCCGCCGAAAACCTCTTCCGAAGCCGAGAAAAACAGACCGGGCAGAATCGCGTCGCCTGAAGACAGCACGAGCGTGTTGTCTTCGACGCCATCGCCGCCAAGATCTTCTGCCTTGAGGGCATTGAGGACTGCTGAGAAGCGAGGCGCATCGTCCAGAGCGGGAATCCCGGCTTCTTGGTCGGCTGCGTGTAAAAGTTCGAGAGTAAACATGGGTGAAGTGGACTCCTGAAGTGGATTGAAACAAGTGGCGATCGCGGGGACTAATATGCCAGATGCGATCGCCAGTGTTGGCTATACCGCCACAAAGGCATCGGCGTTGAGGTCGCCAGCAGAAACTCGATTGAGGATCGCTAGCGTCTCGTCACCGAAGGCAATCTCGGCCACACCATCGACATCGCTGAAGGACAAATCGCCGAACGTGAGGCCGTCAGCCAGAGCAATGAGGTCTTCGCCGATTTGAAAATCACGGATTGTATCCGTACCTTCGCCAGCAGCTAGCACGAACGTGTCGTTGCCCAGTTCCGGACGGAACGAATCGCCTTTGAGTACGTCGTCTCCTTCGCCGCCGCGAATGAAGTCGTCGCCCTCGCCGCCGAAGATGCGATCCAGCCCGGCGCCCCCGAGCAACGTGTCGTTGCCGCTGTTGCCGCGCACTTCGTCGTGACCGTCACCGGCATCGACGAAGTCGTTGCCGCCCATGCCGAAGGTGTTGGGAATGTCGCCGAAGATTTGGTCGTTGCCGTCGCCCGTACGGATGGTGTCGTTGCCGCCGAAGCCGCGCACGGCATCGTTATCGCCGAAGCTAGCGAAGACTTCGTCCGCGTCCGTGCCGATGAGGCGATCGCGCCCGTTGGTACCTTCCGTTCTCGGGTCGAGGCCGCTGGGGTTAACGGCGAACTGGCTGATGATGGTGGGGGTCGAATTGGCAATAACTGCTTCGGGGTCAGCCAGCAGTTCCTCCTCGCTATAGGCCTCGATGCCGAAAGTCGTGACGATCAGCTCTTGCGTGTCGGGGTTGATATCGAACTCAGTCCAGCTATAGTTGTGCGCGGCCAAGTAGTCGCCCTGTAGCAAAGTGGCATCGATGAGCCCTTCAGCCTGGACCAGATTGTTATCCAAACCCACCGGGTCGTACCCGAACAGGTCGGTTTGCCCTATCAGCAACTGCTCGATGAAATCGTCCTTGTCGTTGACAATATCGTCTCCATCAGGGGCAACGGGCAGAGATTCGTAGAACGCCAGTTCGTCTGGGCCGATAAACCCGGCTGCGGCCGAGATGTTTGCCACGTTAGGTCCGAAGCGGCCGTCGAAGAAGGCAACCGGGCCAGTCACGACTTCAAACGCACTAGTGGCGATTTGCTCCTGGCCGGGAGCCGTTTGGTACGTGAGGTTGTTGACGATCGTGCCGTGGAAGTCGCCTGCCATAAAGACGACGTTATCGATGCCGTTTTCGTCAATAAAGCCGAGGAGTTCCGCCCGTTCGGCCGCGTATCCTTCAAATCGGTCTTCTGCACCCACAACACCGAAGTTCTGAATCGGCTCGGGAATGACGACGAATTTCCAGGTGGTGCCACCCGCTTGCGCATCTAATAAGTCGTCTTTCAACTGTTCCAACTGAGCCTTACCCAACAGCGTGCGATTCGGGTCGAATGTTTCAGCAATGAATGGCACTGGATTAACGAGATCGACAGGGTCGAGCTGGTCGTCTCGGAACGAGCGGCTGTCGAGCACGAAGACGGATGCGTCGCTGCCGTAGTCGTTGGCCCGATAAAGCTTGCGCTCGCCATCGGTGCGATCGTCATCAGGCGTGTCGTAAAACTCGTCCCGCAGCGGGTGGTATTCCTGGTAGGCCTGGAGGGCGTCTTCGTAAGCCTGGGTATCGTTGACGAAATCGACATCGTCAGTGAAAAGCGGGTCGGGAGAAGAACCGATATCCGGTGCGTCAGGCGAGTCTCCCGGAGCGGCACCGCCTGCAAAGTTGTCGACGACCTCGTGATCGTCAATCGTGGCCAGGATCGATGTCGAGGCGTAGAGGTCGGAGGTTGTGCTCACATCGAAGCGCGGGCTGAGCACTTCGCTATGCTTGGCGCGGAATTGCTCTAGTGTTCTGGATTGCGTGACGCCAGGAGTGGCCGGAGTTTCCGAATCTGCGAAGATGGTATCGCCCAGCTTGACGAAGAAATCCAGCTCGCTTTCCGCAGTGGAACTCAAGATGGGATGGGGTGGTGCTTGCTGCCAATCCCCCGAAATTCCAAAGGTCAAGCCTGCCTGCGTATCCGCTTCAGCAGACGTGACGAAGCGCCCGGTCTCAGTATCTCCAGCCGCATCGGTAGCGCGGTAGAAGTACTCCGTACCAGCATCCAAACCGTCAATCTCGACTTTCACCGGCTGATTGATATCGGTGACTGTTGTCGTTGTCGTTCCAGCGATCGCGTCGAAAGTCTCGCTGGTTGAATAATCAAATGTGACCTCGCCCGTAAAGATACTACGCGCCCACAGCACCACTGAATCTTGAGTCACGTCACCACTGGCGACCCCGTTAACCAGCGACTGCGGCTGCGGATTGCGCGGGTCGAAGCTGCTGGTATTGATATCGAGTGGCAGTGGGAAAGAGTTCGCGACGCTTTCCCAGGGCACGATTTTGAAGTTGGTGCTGTTGTTTTCCAGCTCCTCGTCTTCGGGCACTGGATTTTGCGGATCGTTAGCTCCGTCTTGCAGGAACAGCGCGCCATTGGGGAAAGCATCGCCAAGAGGCACATTGATAACATCCAGTCCGTCGCTTTCGTTCACCTGGTCGATGTCGCCATTGTCGCCAACGACGAAGCTGCCCAGATACTCGTTCGTACCTTCCCGCGTAAACACGGCGTAGGACGAATCCCCCTGGCTGTTGGCAATCAGATAACCCGAGCCGTTTGCGCCATAGTAGATGCTCAAACCTTCGATATCGGGCACGAGGAAGTCTTCATCAATGGACTGCACCAGCGTGAAATCATCGCCGCCGTCGGGTTCGGCCGAGTACTTGAGAAGGCCGACTTCTTCTTCCAGCGACACGTACAACACGCCCAGCTCGCGATCGACCACCAATCCTTCCGCTTGAGAATCTTCCGGATCGCCCGTAGGAGTGGGCAATTCAAGCGTGCGGACCACTTCGGCATCGACGAAGAACTCGTCAGCAGGGCCGATGCGAGAAATCAATTCCAGTTGCGCAACTTGGTTGCCGTCAGCCTGCGTCACGAACGCAAAGGTACGACCTGATTTCGGACTGGTATACGTGGTTAATCCGTAGGCCGTGGCTTCACCGTCATCCACGCCGAAGATGGAGAAGTCCGCTTCTTGGAGCGCGGGAGCCGTAACGTCAGTAAGTTGGCCCGTGGCCGGATCGATTTGGAAAATCGCTAGAGTGTCATTCTCGCGATCGCTGACCACAGCCAAGTCAGTGCGAAAGGAACCGGCGAGATCCAATCCTTCAAAGCCATAGACTAAATCGACATTGTTGTAGCGTTCGGCCCCAAACTCGTCCGGGGCGATCGTCTGTACGACATTTCCTTCTAGGTCGAATGCCGCCAGTCCGCCGTCCTTGAGCGTGCCGTAGAAAATGCTCTGACTGGCATCGTTCGGGTTTACCCAAATCGCCGGGTCATCAGAATCGCCGCGCAGTTCTGGTGCGGGGGCAGCCAGGAGGTCCTCAGTTGCTGCATACGCTTCGTCTGCTGCGGTCCAATTGCCATCGATGGGCGTGACCGTGATAAAGCCAGACAGGAACTGACCGCCCTCCGAGAGCGGGTCAATCTCGGCATCGGCAGGTAACTCGAACGGCGCGAACCGCAGACCTGCACCACCCTCGGCATCAACCGGACCGAAGTCAATCTCGAACGGAGTGATATCGCTGGAGTTCGTGAATTTCACCCCTTGAATGCCATCTACGCCTTCGGGGAAGCGAGACGGCACGTTGATACTGAGACCGATGCCCTCCGGCAGAATGAACGGGGCGTCACCCTGAGTTGCTTGCAAATCGCGAATCAGGTCGACCAGGAAGTCGGCCCCAGCCTCGAAAGTCTCCGTCGGCGTGCTGAACGTGGCTAAGTCGATGCCGCCGCTGATCGCGATCGCCGGTACGTCTCGACGCAATCCCGTCACTGCCGCACTCACGGTTCCGGAAGACACGGCACCGCCCGGACCGATGTTTTCGCCTTCGTTAATGCCAGAAATCACTAAATCGGGGGCTTCGTCCAGGATCGAATCCAAACCGGCCCAAGTGGTGGTGCGCACGCTAGCGTCAACAAACCACTTGTTTTCCTCAACGTTTTGGATATCTAAAGGCTGGAAGAATTGCCCCACATCGAGAGCGGTTCCCGTCCCGCTCTGCTGTTCCTTCGGTCCCACCAACGTGACGTTGTGACCCGCTACCGTCAGGGCGTTGTAGAGCGTTTCAATGCCTTCGGCGTCGAAGCCATCGTCGTTGGTGAGCAAAATATCCAACGGTTGGTCGATCGGAATCTCGGGGATGACCTCTAGGCGATCGCTCAGGGCTTGACGTGTGGCCTCGCCTGCCGTCCAATCGCCGTCGATGGGCGTGACGGTAATGAAGTTGGCCAGGAAGTTTTGCCCTTCCGAGTCAGGGACGGTGATATCTTCCGGCACGATTGGTGGGTTCCCTGTGGCTAACAGACTGGGCACGCCATTGGCATCTTCACCCGTCACAGCCCCCAAATCACCGACGAAAATGTCGAACGTCGAAGTCTCGTCCAATTGCGTAATGGCAACTCCTTCAATCTCGTCAATGGTGGCGGGGATGTTGACATTCAGACCGACACCTTCTGGCAAAATGTCTCCTTCCGAAGGCCGTTGGGTTTCGAGTTGCTTGACCAGCTCGATGACGAAATCAGCACCGCGTTCGTAGACTTCAATCTGATTGCCTTCTTCATCGCCCACCGTTTCGGCACTGACGGCGATCGCGGGAATGTTCGACCGCGTTGCCTCGGTTGCCGCACTCACGGTCCCAGAACTGATCGCAATGCTCTCGCCAATATTGGCACCTTCGTTAATTCCGGAAATCACCAGGTCGGGAGCCTCGCCCTCCAGAATGAAATCCAGTGCTGCCAACGTCGTTGTTACGGGCGTACCGTCTACGAACCACTTATTCGGCTCGAATTCAACCACTTCTGTCGGCTGGAACAGGCTGTCAACGTCGAGCTTCGTGCCAATGCCACTCTGTTGGTCTTTGGGCGCCACCAACGTGACATTGTGTCCGGCAGCTACTAGTGCGTCGAACATGACCTCAATGCCTTCAGCTTCAAAGCCGTCGTCATTGACCAGCAGAATGTCGAGTGCTTTTGGCTCAGCGTCAATCGTGTAAGGCGTCTCGACCGTAGGCTGAGCCGCAGGTGTCGAGGCAATGTCAAGGCCCAGTGCGAAAAACTGCGTTGTTTGTGCGTCGTTGAAATTGTTATCGCTGGCGAAAATGACGCTTCGCCGTCCGTCTTCGAGCTGAGGACCGAAGGACATGGCTTCCACGTTGTCCGGATCGATGCCCAAATCGGCAAAGTCCACTAACAAGCGCTTGCTGACCGCCGGGTCGATCTCAAACGGTACGCCATCAGCCTCGTTGAAGAGCGAATCGACACTGCCTACGTCTAACGCGCCTTGGGTTTGAATCTCGAATAACTTGATGGTGTTGCCGACGCCAACCGCAAACGATCGCTCCAACGCCAACAGAGTGCCGTTGTTATCCAGCGCCAGCAGCTCGACCAAACCGTTATCGGCAAAGCTTTCGGCTGGCTTGGGCGGCAGGGGAATCGGCTCGACCTCATAGACGAACTCGCCGACGGGCTGCCGCGTAGCCACGTCGTACTTAATGATGCGTGACAGGCTTTGATTTTCGAGACTGGAGCGCTCTCCGTCCTGGTACAAAGCATTTTCAGTTGCAGCGTAAAGAAAACGACCGTCAGGAGTTAGGGTTAAACTCTCAAAGGCTTGGTTATTGCGAATGCCGCTGCTCTCGTCAGCTGTGGGCAAAAACTTATCGGGAACGAGCAACTCGCTAAACTGTTTGCCCGCAAGCGAGAACCCATTGATAAAAGGAGCCAGCAGTTCGTTCGCATTTCCTTCTGAGGAGATAAACAGGCTGCCGTTATTTCTAAGAGCAATACCTTCAGGATCGATACCGCCTTCTGGGAACGGATTGCCATTTGTATCTGTAAGCGTAGTGACATCCAAAAATGCCACGTCACCCGCGTCCAAACTGCCGTCGCTGAGGTCGATGCTCGCGGTGTAGAACCGCGCCGGGGCGTTCTGACTGCGATCGTCCGACAGAGCGTAATAAACTCCATTAGCCTCGTCGTACGCTAGCCCGGAAATACCGCCGAGTTCGGTTTCGGCAAAGATCGTACCTGTATCAAAGGTGACGACATCCCCCAGCCGTTCTACCTCTGTCACGGACTTGCGGTCGAGGTCTTCAGGCAAGTCGCCCACGTCCGCGTCAGCAAACACCAAACGGTGATCGGAGCTTGAGGGTGGGAAATCGGTCGTCAGGCGGAATAATGGATCTTCTTCAGTGGGCCAAAATACGCCTGCATCGACGATGTCGGTATTGCTCGAAGGCAGAACGTAATCGACGCGGAGGTTCCCTGGACCGCCGAAAATGTCTTCGCCGAAGTCAGCCGTGTCGAAGGCTGGATCGCCCGTTTGGGTCAGGTTGTTGTTGCCCTGGCGATCGCTCGCATCCAGTCCGCCTTCACTAGCTGGTGTCACGTCAGTGTTGACCAGTGGATTGTCGAGAATCTGCAAAATGGCGTTATCCGTGCTGTCTCCATCAAAGGGATCGGCGTTCTGGTCGCCCATAATGACGAAGCGTTCCCCTTCTGCCAGGCCGCCAAAATTCCCAGCATCGTCGTAGATATAGCCATTGGCTCCTGGCGTCACGTAGTCCGACCAAAAGCGAATTTCGTCGTGATTGCGCGTGCCGTTGCGGTCTTCCGGGCCATCAAATACGGGAGGGGTAGGGTGGCTAGCCAACACATGAACGATTTCGCCATTGACGTTAATCGGCACGTCCCAATGATTCTTGGAAGAGAGTCGGAATACGTCTAATTCTTCTTCTGAATACCAATCAGCCGGTGCAGATGTGGCAGGATCGTCCGGCAGCAAAGCACCGGGCATATCTTTCCATAAAAACTCTTGGAACGTGCGCACGTTGTCCGTGTCGATCTCGTACTTGGAGAACAACACCATGCCAAACTGACCGAGGAAAAAGCCAAATCCAAATGCATCGCCAGGACCATCGGTCGTTCCGTCATTGTCAAAATCTAAGCCAGAAGGAACCCCGGTATTGGAAGGCGCGATGTAAACAAAGGGATATTCAATGGGATCGGCTCCGTTTTGACTCACTGATAAATAGTTCTGTTGAAATAACTCAGCAGCTCGACCGTCGGCATCAAAGTCAAATTCATTAATAAGGAGAACGTCCGGATTCGATCGCTGGATAATCTCGGCAACGTTACTAGCCTGCTCGTTATCGGCCGTCGATAAATCGGTAATCAGTTCGCCCTCACTGTTGCGATTGAGCGAAGCGTTAAATGAAGCAAAACGAACCTCAGACATTTAAACCCCCTAAATGTTGTTAACGTTTGCTCAAGAAAAGCGATCACCCGAACTCAGCAATGAAAGAGAAGTAGGGCGATCGCGCGCATCAGATTCTGCAAGTGTTGTAGTGGTTATGAACTTTATGAGCAAGAAGGTGCGGTCACTTAGCCAATGCCGAAGTCAAACGCACTAATGTCACCGGTAAAGCCAGATTGGCTGCCATCGAAGAACAATTCACTACCGAAGATGCCTGAGGTGTTTTCCCCGGTGGATGATGGAATGAAGCTCGCGACATCTTCGTCTTTGCCAGACAAGCCGGGAACGTTGAAGTTACCTGTCGTCGATAACAGCAAGTCGCCGTTGTTCATACCGACTGCGTTGACATCTTCGCTATTCTTCTTCAGCTGAACATCACTGCCATCAAAGAAGAGCGTTAGTTCTCCAGTGACCGAATCGATGTGAACCAAATCCTCATCTTTAACCTTCAAGTCATTTGAGAAGCTCGCATTACCATTGGTTGAGAACACGAGGCTACCATCCGGCATTCTGGTCAACGCGTCAATGTCTTCAGAACCTTTAGTCAACTCCAGATCGCTACCGTCTAACTCGAGAGTAAAGGTTCCGGCCGTGCTGCCTTCACCCAAAGAGTCAGCATTGAACCTGACAATATCGGAGTCATCAACTCTCCCGAGACCTGCTAAGGTCACGGGCTTATTAAATGAGAGCAGAATTTCCGTATCGCTGATGATGTCAAAAGCATCAATGTTCGCTCCACCAAGGCCCAAATCCGAACCATCAAAGAGGACGCTAAAACTGTCATCGTCATTGAACTGAACGATATCTTCAGCTGCACCGACATTGGAATCTCGATCGGGACTAAAGGAAAAGACCGGTTCGGACTGAACTGGACTGGACAAATCTAAGCCGACGATGAGGGGATCGTGGTCAGAAGCGCGGAATGGATTCGCAGCAAACAGACCGTCGATCTGCTCCTGAGGCTTGAACTCAGTATTGTAGTCAAACGCACTTGCTTCATCAGCGTTGATATGCCACTCTGCAGCACCTGTAACCTGAGAAGCCAACGAGCTATTTGCAAGGGCATAGTCGAGAGCACCAAAAGCTTGAACCTGCGGGCTCGTACCGAGGTCAATGGGGAAACCAAAGGAGTACTCGAACTCACCGGATGGTAGGAACTGCTTTATTTGATCCTCGTAACCTTCGTTGAGCAGGAACTGGATGGGATCTTCCATGCCATAGGCATTCAAGTCGCCGACGATCAAGAAATCATCATCACCTGAACCAGTGGGATCTGTATCCAACCAAGCATCGAGAGCAATAGATGCTTGCAAACGAGCTTCGTTATTATTTCCTGCACCGTCGCCAACACCAGCATTGTTGCCAAATGGACTGATGGACCCCTTGGATTTGAAGTGGTTTACCGCAACTGTGAAATCTTCACCGGTGGCAATCTCCTCAAAGGTGACAGCGAGGGGGGCGCGACTGGTACCGGGGCCGTCGAATACTGGGTTGCCAGGATCCATGCCCAGACCTGCTAAATCGGAATCGGTGAGAATTTCAACCGTGGTACCCGGGGCAATCTGCATGGTGTCGGCATTGTAGATGAGGCCCACTGAGATGGCATCGCCAGTATCGATGAATGCCTGACTCGGATCGACGAACTGGTAGTTCGCACCTGGGATTGCACTATTGAGTTCGTTGACTAGGAAGTCAATGGCAAACTGACCGTCGCCATTCTGATCGCCGCCGAATTCGTTCTCAAGCTCAATTAGGCCAAAAACGTCTGCTCGCGTCTCGCTGAGTGCTGCAACTAACTTGTCAACCTGGCGATCGAACTCTTCCTGGTTGTCTGCGCCACGGGGGTCGAGATTATTGGGACCCGAGCCGGGAGTAGAACCATCATCCAAAGAGGTGAAGAAATTCAACACGTTGAACGATGCCACGGTAATATCACCGCCGACATCTGGGGCTTGGGTAGGTCGGGTATTATCGTTGACAAAACCTGGTTCTACCGTTGGGTTGATGCGATAGTTTGCATCGCCAGAGCCACCGGAGCCCCGACCAAAGCGGACGACACCAGTCAGGTCAGAGAGCGAATCACCGGAGCGCAGTTCGTCGTTCGCGTCAAGCTGACCGGGGACATCGCCGGGTGCAGAGGCAACATCGAAGGGAATTTCAGTTGGGTTTTGAATCGTGCTGCCATCGTCGAGGATGACTGTATTGCGCACGGCCTGATCTTGGAAGGCTTGGAAGCCAGATACGCTTGGCGCGTTGGCTTGAGTGAAGGTCTCCAATCGACCATCGGCGTGGAGGCCGATATCGCCGAAGCGACCGAGCGTGAACAGATCGGATACTGTCAATTCCTGTGGAATCGTAACCAGCATGCCCTCAAAGGCTTCGAGGTCCGCGATGAATTCGCCGTCGCTATTCGTTGTTGTGCTGGCTACTGGGAATGTAATCGTGGCAGGTGAAACGAGATTGCTATTGTCAGAGGAAACAATCTCAATGTTCGTAACCGTGTCAATCTGAGTTTCGCCAAAGAACTCGTCGACCGTGCCAGAAATTCGGACTAAATCTCCAATGGCAACATCAACCGCTGGAGAAGAACCGTCAAAAACAAAAATTCCCTCAGAAGTTGAGGAATCATTATCAAAGTCTGCATCCTCTTCTTGAACGAAAAAGCCATTTAGGTCGCCATCGGTACCTGACGCACCATCCTGGAAGTCACCTACCACTACAGCTTCGATGGTGACTTGCTGACCGAGAAGTGGGCTAGCCGTACCGCTTCCCTGAACGGCAGAAATGGGCGTAATCGCGATGCCATCGTCGTTTTGAATTGTGCCGCTAGCAGTGACAGTGGAGATCGTCAAGTCACCAGAAGGATTGGAGAGCGTGACGGTGAAGTCTTCATCCGGCTCCGCATCCATATCACCAGCAACGAGGATATCGATAACTTGGGAGGTTTCCCCGTCAGCAAAGTCAACTGTTCCTGAAGGCAGCACGTCACTATCAAAGTCGTTTGCATCCGCAGCACTGCTGGTGACAGCAAAATCGACGCTTGCAGTTCCGCTGGTATCGCCTGATCGCATTACGGTGAAGGAGAAAGTCTTCGTACCGCTGTTTCCTTCATCCTTGACGGCGTCCGTAGGGGCAATGCTCAGGCTCGAACCCGACGTTGAGGCCTCAGCGATCCTGAAATTATCAACCGCGAAGTCTTCGTCACCTGCATCCAGGCTGACGCTTAATTGCAGATCTAGTGTGGAGCCCGTCCCGGCGATCGCCGCAGCAAATGTCTGAGCAGCATCCCCTAATGCCGCACCATCTCCAACTCCATCGAAGTCTGTGTCTTCGCGAAGAATACCGTTGAAAGGACCGCTAGTGCTCGAAAAGTCTGCGCCCGAGAACCACAACAGATTTTGGAAACCTCCCCCATCAATTTGGTGGCTCACCCGAATAAAGTCAGCTGCATCAATGTCGCCCGGAGCGTCAAAGAACTCGGCAAAGTCACCGCTAAATTCGAGATTGCTCAGGCCGGAGATATCCAGATTGGACCAAGTAACTGTAATTGGCAAAGTTGCGCCTTCACCATCCAAGTCTTGGCCCGTCAAAAAGCTACCGGTTAGTCCGGTGTAAGCTTTGATGCCATTGGGTTGTGGATCGCCGCCGAAATCGCCACCCCCGGCACCATCAGAAATTCCGAAGAAGTCAAATCCCGAACTTACTCCGGCATCTGAGAAGAAAGCCGTGCTAGTCGCGAACTGAGAGGCATCATCAAACGTTTCTTCAAGCACAGTCGCAGAGCCACCACCGTCAGTAACGACAAATGGCCCATCCGCCAGGTCGGTAATGAGTTCATTACTCCCATTCCAATTACTGGCGTCACTAATGGCAGTCAACAGCTCGGCCTGAGTTCCACTGGAGAGAGATTCGTTATAGGTCGAGTTATCGAATTCATCTTCAGCTCCTGGACCAGAGCCGACTGCAACAGCTGTCGAACCGACGGTCAAACCGGGTGGCAAATCGGATTGATTTGAGTCATCGCTGCCCGTTTGAAACTCAGTGCTGTTGGTTTGAGCGGCATAAATAAATGTCGGAGCCGCAGCGGTTCCTTGGTACGCAATAACTTGATCGCCACTGACTGAAAGCGCAAAAGAACCGCTTTCACTCGTAAACTCGCCGCCAATACCTGTAAAGGAAACTACGGTACCAGCTGCGACATTGGAAGCTGCTGTGTACTTGAGAATGCCTTCGCTAGTGCGAAAGCTACCGTCACTGAGGACGCTATTATCTGTAAAAAAAATTTCAGTTCCTGCTTCGATATCTGTTAGCAGTACGAAGTTAAAGGAATCATTACCATTGCTATCGTTATCGGCATTGACACCGATGATGGCGAGATCGCCAGGGGACAATTGGGTCATGATGCGGTCGAACTCCTAGTTTGGGCCTGAGGAATGAAGACTGGGATGGAATTTCAGTACGTAGTGCCTCGGTGGAAGCAACAGAAATATTACGGGGACTTCAATGCACGCATATAAACCTAACCCAAGCGCTCGCCGGATAATACTTAAAAAATGGTAATCGGAAGTGAATTTCCAGGTTAAATCAGGGTAAAGACGGATGTGAATATTCGCAGAATGAACGAAGGGCATGGGATGCATGCTGTTTTGCAAAACACACATCCCATGTGCTGTGGGGGAGGTCTAGAAAACGAAGTTAGCTTCGCTCAGCGCGTTCGCTTCGATGCCATTAAGAATAGCTACGTCCTGTCCGGCGATCGCTACCACTGTGCTGTCATCTACCTGCATCAGGGACAGCTGAGCGAAGCCAATATCCAAACCACTAATGCCAATGACATCGCGGCCCAGCTCGAAGTCGGAAATCGTATTGGCACTTGCCGGGAGCTCGCCATTGGCAATCCAAAACTGGTCAGCACCACCACCGCCATCGAGGACGTTGTTGCCACCACCAGTAATGAAGAGGCGATCGTCGCCCTCGCCAGCCAGCAGATAGTCATCACTACCGGCAAACAACACGTCGTTATTCTCTTCGCCGTACAGGCGATTGCCGCCATTCCCGGAAGAGGCATCGAGCGTGTCGTCGCCGAGACCACCAAAGAGGCGATCGCCCTCGCTGGCAATCAGTTCGTCTGCACCAGCATCGCCGTAAAGACGGTTATTGCCTCCACCCGCCGAAGCATCCAGGGTGTCGTCACCATCGCCGCCGAAGAGGCGATCGTTGGTGCCGGCCAACACTTCGTCGTTATCTGCGCCGCTGTAAATCCGATTGCTGCCGAGAACCGCTTGCGAAGCATCCACCAAGTCATTGCCCGATCCAGCAAAGACAAAATCGCGATTGCCGTCGAACGCGGGCGAGTCAATTGCGTTTAGAGTGTCGTCGCCATCGCTGCCGGGCACGATTTCCGTGGGGCGTTCGATTTCGAATACCGTTGTCGTGCCACTGACCTCGTTAGCTACGGCCAAAAGGGGTTTGCCGTTGGGACTATCTTCTGCAGCGATGAACTCAATCCCTTCCGGTCCCAAGTCGCCTGCGGTACCCGCTTCCGGATCGCCAGAAAAGTCGCGAGTCGTAATGTATTCCACAAAGGCCGGGAGCGTAGGGTCGGTCACGTCATAGACCATCAGGCCGCCTACGCGCTCCAAGCCGATGAAGGCAAACGTACGACCGTCGATAACGCCTAGTTCGATCGCCTCTGGCTCTGGCCCTTTGTCATCGCTACGGTTGTCAAACGAATCGTTTTCGTCGTTAGTGGAGTTGAAATCGTCGGGAAGTTGTTCCGCTGTAATGCGCTCGAAGTCGTTGCCGCTGTCGAAAACGAGGTTGCCCGCTTCATCCCAGATCGAGAACGAGCGGCCCCCGTAGGCGTATAATTCATCGAAATCGCCATCCCCATCGGTATCGCCCAAGGTGGTAGTGATGTTCAGCCTCCCTAGCTGCTCGTCTTCCTTGAGCTCCTCCGCATTGGGAAAAGCGACCGGGTCGAGTACGATTTCCTCATCACCGACACGGGCCTCTTCGCTGAAGCCATCGTAATCGCGAGCATCACCCTCATTTGCCGTGACGATGTAGGTAGTGCCATCCACCTCGTAAGAGGCGATCGCGTCTGGTTGATACGCGCCAAATACCGGCCAGTTGCGGATATTAATCGCGTCGTCGTCGTTGCTGGCATCGAGACCGTTGGTATTGTCTTCGCGCGTATCGGGCGCGTCGATCAGACCTAAGCCGATCGGAATGTCGCCATCGCCGAAGTCGTTGTCGTTAATGACGGCGATGGTGCCGTCGTCCAGTAAGGTCAGACCTTCTGGTTTATCAGTGAAGTCGTACCCAATTTCTGCTAAATCGACGGCTGGTGCTTTGCCGACCGGAGCGATCCCTAGCTCTGCTAAGCGGCCTGGTGTCAAGCTCTCAAAGGTTTCTCCTTCCGCTAGAGTGCCATCCGGCAGGTCATTGATATTGGTCGCTTCATCCAAGCTGATGCGGAAGACAACTTTCTGAGACTCAGGCCCGAAGCCGGAATCTCGTTCGATAACCAAGAACTCGCCGTCGCCGAGCGAAACGGCATCGCCAATCTTGTCACTACCACCGCCCATGTCCTCCTGCAAGTAGAGGTACTGTCCAGTAGTGCTTTCCGTTTCGGGATCGAATTCCAAAATCCGAATGACGTTACTCGCCCGCGAATCGGGATTATTCATCGGTGTTTGGATGAAGGCGTAAACCTTGCCATCCTGGTAAGCCACCGCCTCAAAGCCGCGATTGTCTCGACGCGTGTTGTAATCCTCTGGCAGGGCACCTACACCCAAGTTCTCCGGTAACCCCTCGGGTACGTACCGCTCGATCAACGTACCGTCCGACTCGAAGTGATAGATGGCTGGGCGATACTCGTCCACCATCCACCAGGTTCTATCTGGAGCAGCCACGATACCTTCCAGATCGGCACCCAACGGATCCAGTGGCAGTACGTTACCCTCTTCATCGATAGGGGTTCTAGCTCCGTCGTCGGTATCCAAGTTAGGACGACCGGTCAGTGCCTCGCCCTCTTTATCGGTAAGGCCGATGCGATCGACTACATTCAAATCACCTGATTCGGGATTCAGTTCGACTCGCACCACCTCGGGCTGAAAATTGGGCAGGAGAAATACGCGTGCGTCATTCTCGCCGTCGCCATCGGTGTCGCGCGAACCGTCGTCAGGACCGCGATCCGGGTGGGTCAAAAACTGGAGGTTACCGTTCTCGGCATTCAAACCTTCAAAGTGCAAGCCGGAAAACCCACTCAGCACGATGTCACCACGAGCTTCCGATGTCCCCAGAACCGGCAAATCGGCTTCGTCAAAAAAGTAGGTTGTCAGCTCTGCCGGAGCGCTATGGTCTTTGAAGCCTAGGGGCAGAATGTCTGAAATCGTTCCCGCTTCGATATCGACAACAGCCAGCGCATTGTTCTCTTGCAGCGCGACCCAGGCTGTCTCAGAATCTTCAGCAACTGTGATGTACTCAGGTTCGACATCCTGAGCCACAGTTGCGTTTGGCCCAAAAATGCGCACCCCCGATTCGCGCAAAGCATCAATTTGATCGTTGAATGCTGTAAAGTCAGCCGTCGTAACGGTCGCTTCCGATATGCCATTTGACACGTCAACGATGCTGACCGACCCCTCGGGGTCATTATCATATTCATCGTTGGGCTCTCCTTCATTCGCCACCAGGATCTTTTGGCCGTCTGGCGTGAAGGTGAGCATATCTGGTAGTGCGCCAACATCTACAGCTGTTGGCACTCCTTCATTGAGGTCGACTAGGACGACCTTGCCCGGTGCCTGGGAATCCTCATTTTCAACAGCGGCAGCTAACGTCGACCCTTTGACGGCTACGCTGTTGATGCCACTTCCAAATGCAGTAAAGTCAACGTTGCCAGTCAACGTTGGAGTCGTCGGATCGCTGATATCGAGGACATCGAGCGTGCCGCTGTTGGCATTGACAACAAATAGCCTCTGGCTGTCGGGGTCGTAAGCGACAATTTCTGCCGCACTTTCATCGAAAACACCTGAAGCGTAAGTTCCGAGGGGATTGAGGGCAATCAGTCGATCGGTCACGACACACTCTCTACTACTGAGGAAATCTGCGAAGCAAATGACGCGATCTCGCGCATCTTCGAGTCGCCAGACCTGACAGTACTAGCTAGAGGTTAAGACCTGAATAACGTTCGACCAAGGCAGGCTCAAGGCGATCGCTCTCAGACTCTGTGGCCAAGCAAAAGCTTCTTTTTTTGTTAGAAAGCATAAGAATTCCTTCGGATTTAAAGGCTAGTGCAAATGCAAGTTTGTATGTCAAGTTATCGATATAATTGGCAAAAACACAAGCCTTAGCGGAGCCATCTTAGCGGCATTGACGGGAGCAGCAGAATCTATATATTCGCTCTCATATAATTGCGCTCCTATGAGGGCATCTGTTCCGATCGACAAAAACGAAGAAGAGTAGGAAGTGAACCCAGGATAGCTCGGCAACTAAGGCGACTGCGAAGGCACATAGTCTCTCGGCTATGGCGTAGGACGCGTCTAACGATTGCAATGAAATCTCCGCCACGTCCGCGGCTTTTCCGCCTTTTAACAGGCTAATACCCGAAAAAAGCTCAACACATATTCGAACTTCCACGTAAAGTACGCTGAATACACTACGCACTTTTGCCTGACCTCTTAAAACCTAATCAGCTTTAAACAAAAACAGGTTGTCAAAAAAAATACAAATTCATACTTCAAATCTACAAAATAGAACTCGAATCAAGATCGCAAAGATTTATTCCGAACAAGCTCAGGGCTCATTAAGTCACGTAAAGGTCAGTAAATTAACATAATTTTTTGCAGGCTAAATTTTAGGCTCAAAAAATAATCTGGCGATATCTTTTCGTTAATCTTTCAGCCCTAAGTTGCTTGTGGTAATACATTTTCGCCTTGTATTTACGGACACATAAATGTATTGCTCGTCGCTGCAATTCAAAGGGAATCATGTCTGGAAACGTAATTTTCATCCATCCCGACGGGACGAGTCCGTCCCATTACGCTGCTGCTCGCTTCGCGTCGGTAGGCACCGACGGTCGTCTGAATTGGGATGATATGGACTCAGCTGGGGTTTACCTCGGCCACATGGATGACAGCATCGTGGCCACCTCCAACGGCGGGGCTGTCGTTCATGCCTACGGGATTAAATCTGTAGCTCCTTCCTATGGTTTCGACGAGAACGGCGAACAGTACGAGTCGTTGGCTGGGACCCAAAATACCCTGATGGAAGATGCGATCGCGGCTGGCCGACCCACGGCCGTGATTAACTCGGGTTTTATTGCCGAGCCCGGCACGGGCGTGTTCTTAGCCTCAGTAGAAAGCCGTCGCGATACTGAAGCCATCACCGCCCAGATTGTCGAGTCTGGTGTTAACGTCATTCTCGGCGGTGGCGAAACGGATTATCTGCCGGAAGGCGTGGTCGGCGTATTGGGTGAAGAAGGCACTCGCACCGACGGTCGCAACCTGGTCGAAGAAGCTGAGGCGATGGGTTACACCGTCGTCTACAGTCAGGAAGAGTTGGACGCGGTTTCTGCCGATACAGATAAGTTGCTCGGGATTTTTGCCGCATCCGATACCTACAACGACATCCCTGAAGGCACGTTGCGCGAAAACGGGTTTGTCGATGAAAATGGCGAGCTGATTCTTTACGGTCAACCTGGAAACGAGAATCCTCCCACCGTCGCCGATATGCTGCAAACGACGCTGGATCTCGATCTATTCGCCAATGAGGAAGAGGGATTCTTCGTCGTTCTGGAAGAAGAAGCCAGTGATAACTTCGGCAACAACAACAATGCTGTCGGCACGATTGAGGCAACCTTGAGGGCTGATGCCGCAATCGGAGTGGCTGAAAACTTTATTGATGACGTTAATCCCAACACTCTCGTACTCACAGCTGCCGACTCCGATGCTGGCGGCTTAGAGGTAGATGATCGCAGTGGCGAAACTGTCGGATCGACAGGATACCAGGCCTTTCTGGATGAGGATGGCGAGCGGAGTGTATTCGAAGTTCCTTATGACGGTCAAACCGGCAACGATACGGCTCCGTTTGTGACGGGGGCGCCTGATGTTGACGGCGATACCTTCGAATTCGGCGTCAGCTGGGCTGGTCTACCTGACTTTGCTGGCAGCATTGTGTCTAAAGCGTCTGGTTTGAATGCCGACAAGCTGCCCGCCACGGTAGACAACACGGGCATGTATCGCCTAATGTACGAAACCTTATTTGACGAAGAGCTGACTCCCCCAGAAGGCATTCCCGACGATCCAACCCCTGCACCCGAGCCGACTTCGCAGACGGGAGGCGTCATCTTTATCCACCCCGACGGTACGAGCCCCTCCCATTACGCAGCAGCGCGCTTTGCCTCGCAAGGTACCGACGGTCGCCTGAACTGGGACAAGATGACCGATGCCGGAGTTTACCTAGGGCACCTCGACGATCGCATTGTCTCCACGTCCAACGGCGGTGCGGTGGTTCACGCTTACGGCATTAAGTCCGTTGCACCCTCCTACGGTTTCGACGAAAACGGCGAGCAGTACACCTCGGCTGCTGGCACCCAGAACACGATCATGGAAGACGCGATCGCGGCTGGCAAGCCAACGGCAGTGATTAACTCTGGCTTCATTGCTGAACCGGGCACGGGCGTGTTTTTGGCCTCCTCCGAAAGTCGCCGCGACACCGAAGAAATCACGGCTCAGATCGTGGAATCTGGCGTCAACGTGATCTTGGGCGCGGGCGAAACCGACTATCTGCCCGAAGGCACGGTTGGATTTTTCGGCGAAGAGGGTACTCGCACGGACGGTCGCAACCTGATTGAAGAAGCGGAAGACATGGGTTACACCGTTGTCTTCACGATGGAGGACTTGTTGGGAGTCGATTCCAGCACTGAAAAACTGCTGGGTATTTTCGGCGCTGAGGACACCTACAACGACACCTTCGAAGATAATCTCCGCGACCAGGGCTTGGTGGATGAAGATGGCAACCTGATTCTCTACGGCCAGCCTCCCCTCAATCCCGAGCCGCCAACCGTGGCTGACATGCTTCAGGTCACCCTCGATCTCGATCTGTTCCAAGAAGCCGAAGACGGTTTTATGGTCGTCATGGAGGAAGAGGCCACCGATAACTTCGGTAACAACAACAACGGCACCGGTGTGGTGGAAGCAGCTCTGCGTGCGGATGCTGCACTCGGGGTGGCCATGGATTACGTTGACAACGTCAATCCGAATACCCTGATTCTGACCGCCGCTGACTCCGATGCGGGTGGTTTGGAAGTTGACGACACGCCGGTGACCTCCTTTGGAGAAACCCCTGGCGACCAAACTCGCATTCAGTCCGATCTGGTCTCTTTTGGGGATGACTCGGATGGGTTTGCCGTCCCGCTCGACGGTCAGCAGGGGAACAGCGCCCCATTCGAGCCCTTTGTAACGGGGGCTCCTGATGCTGATGGCGATACGTTCGAATTCGGCATTGCCTGGGCCGGTTTGCCGGATGTGGCCGGAAGCATTGTCTCCAAGTCTTACGGTCTCAACTCGGAGTTGCTGCAATCTACGGCAGACAACACCGAGATGTACGACATCATGTACGAGACATTATTCGGCTTGACTCCTGAAGAAGCTGCCATCAGACGTGAGCTTGTGGGTTTTGCGTCTTTGCCGGCCGACACCTTTGCCGACGGTCCCGAGTCAGGTGCGGACAATGGCGATGGCGAGCCGATTTCGGCTAACGGTCGTACAGGTCCTTTCGACGGTCAACCCGTTCAAGGTTTCAGCGGCGTCCAGTTTGCTCCGAGTGGCGACGGCAGCACCTTCTGGTTCCTCTCAGACAACGGGTTTGGAGCCAAAGCCAATAGTGCCGACTACCTGCTGCGCATTTACGAAGCCGAGCCTAGCTTTGCTGGTGACGGTGGCGACGGCAGCATCGACATCCAAGGCTTCGTGCAGCTCTCCGACCCCGACGGTCTGATTCCGTTCGACATCACCAACGGCGACACCGAGAAGCGGATGTTGACCGGTGCTGATTTCGATATCGAGTCGTTCGTCATCGATGCCTCCGGTGACATTTGGGTAGGTGAAGAGTTCGGCCCTTACGTGCTGCACTTCAATTCGGATGGCGAATTGCTGGAAGCTCCCATCGCTACCCCCAACATCCCCACCCTCAACACCCTGAATGGTCAAGATCCTCTGGTTATCGGTCACCGGGGTGCCAGCGGCGAACTGCCCGAGCACACCCTCGAAGCCTACGCGCTGGCGATCGAGCAAGGTGCTGATTTCGTCGAACCGGATTTAGCGATCACCAGCGATGGCGTGTTGATTGCCCGCCACGAGCCCACGTTGGCTCAGGTGGAGCTGGATGAGAACGGTGACATCCTGCGCGACAACGATGGTAACCCTATCGTCAAACAAAACAGCTCCCTCACCACCAATGTCGCCGACCTGCCTCAGTTTGCAGATCGCCTCACCGTCAAAAATTTGGACGGTGCATTGGTTGGAGGTTGGTTTGCTGAAGACTTCACCTTCCAAGAACTGGATGAGAACGTTCGCGCGCGTCAATCTCGCGACTTCCGCGACCAGGCTTTCAACGACCAGTTCAAGATTCCCAGCCTCGAGCAGGTGATCGAACTGGTGCAGCAAGTCGAAGCCGACACGGGCGCTCAAATCGGCATCTACCCCGAAACTAAGCACCCCACCTTCTTCGACGAGCAAGGCTTCTCGCTCGAAGAGCCGCTGATTCAAACGTTGCAAGATACTGGCTTCACCGACCCGAATCGCATCTTCATCCAGTCGTTTGAAGTTGCCAACCTGATCGACTTGCAGACCAATCTGCTACCAGATGCTGGCCTCGAAGACCTACCTTTGGTGCAGCTCTACGGCGACACCGACGACCAGTTCCTGAATGAGAATGGCGGCGGCTTCTCTGCGCCCTACGACATCGCCTTCAACTTCAATAGCGAAGTGAGCGGTTTGACGTTCGAAGAAGCGTTGGCTAACTACCAGATTGGCGATGTCAATTTGGCTGACGTGGTGCCCGACTTCGGTGCCGACGTTAACGATGACGGCATTCCTGATACCACTTATCAAGATCTAGCTTCTGCAGAGATCTTTGATTTCATCGGTAGCAACTATGCCGAAGGCGTTGGCCCTTGGAAGAACAGCTTCCTGCTGCGCGAGGGCTTAGACGAACCGGTGGATGGCGATGGCGATGGCAATGCCGAGATTGGTTCGCAGCTGACCGGTGAAGTGCGGCCTTACATCGAATGGGCTCACGATGCTGGCATGCAGATTCATCCCTACACGCTGCGGGATGAAGAGCGCTTCTTAACCCTGAACCCGGATGGCTCGCCTCAAACTCCCGAGCAGGAGTTCGAGCAGCTCATCAACCTGGGCGTTGACGGTTTCTTCACCGACTTCCCCGAAACGGGCAGGACGGTAACCGATGCGATTTTGGCAGATGAAGTGCGATCGCCAGATAACCCCGAGGTTCTAGCTGGCGAAGCAGAAGCCAATCTGCGCCGTTCTCGTGGTTTTGAAGGTATGGCCTTCAGCCCCGATCGCCAGACGCTCTATCCGTTGTTGGAAGGCGCAGTCGACGGCGATGACGACAATGCTCTGCGCATCTACGAATTCGACGTTGCCTCTAGCTCTTACCAAGGTTTGGTCGGCTTCTACCAAGTGGCCGATCCCAGCCACGCGATTGGAGACTTCACCCCCATCAACGAGACTGAGTTCCTGGTCATCGAGCGCGATGGTAACCAGGGCGAAGATGCTGCCTTCAAACAGATCTTCAAGGTAGACCTGTCAAACGTTGATGAAGAAGGCTTTGTCGAGAAAGAGTTGCTGGTCGACTTGCTCAACATTGACGATCCGGGCGATCTCAACGGCGATGGCAGCACGGACTTCGACTTCCCCTTCGTCACCATTGAAGATGTCTTGGTTATTGACGAAGACACCATCCTGGTGGCTAACGACAACAACTACCCGTTCTCCGTCGGTCGCGGCCCCGATATCGATAACAACGAAGTCATCCTGCTGGATCTGGCGACGCCTTTGAATCTGGATCCGCGCCTCGGTCTCAGCGGTCAAGATGCTGTCAACAGCACGCCTGCCTTCGGTAGTGACGGCGATGACGTGCTCGATGCTGGAGATGACGCTGGCTTCAACGGCCTCAGCGGCCTGGTATTTGCCGGGGCGGGTTCCGACCTGGTGGACAGCAGCTCGCAACCGCTGACCATCGGCGATGGTCCTCGCAACCGCGTCTATGCCGGTAGCGATGCGGACGAACTTACGGCTGGCACCAACGATCGCCTCTTTGGTGGCAAAGGCAACGATACCCTCGATGCCTCGGCCGGTAACGGTGGCAACCGTCTCTATGGCGAAGAAGGCGAAGACGAGCTGTTTGCTGGCAGCAACGATCGCCTGTTTGGTGGTGCAGATGACGACATCTTGGATTCGTCGGTCGGTGATGGTGGCAATCGTCTTTACGGCGAAGAAGGCAATGATGTCTTCTTCCTGGGCGAAGGCGACCGGGCTTCCGGCGATGCAGGCGACGATCGCTTCTTCGTTACGGATGGCGGTGATAACACCCTGACCGGTGGCGAAGGTGCCGACCAGTTCTGGATCGCTAGCGGCGAATTGCCTGCCGGAGCCAACGTCATCACCGACTTCGAGGCAGGTACGGACGTTATCGGTATCGGCGGCCTGGAACTCAGCTTCACCGATCTGACGGTTAGTGCAGTCGATGGCGGCACGGCGATCGCGTTGGGCGGTGATGACCTTGCCTTCCTGAATGGCGTGGCTAGTGTCGGTGCTGATTCCTTCGCGTTTGTCTAGCGCAAATTCAAGCCGAGTTACTATGCTCACTTGGTTCAATTCGGTTTGATTTCATTTTCATCAAAGTGGCTGAACCTCCCCAAAGATTTGTCAAGCAAATTAGTGGGTGAGGTTTAGCCATATCTGCAATGAATTGAGTACTCTATGCAAAATCTATAAGTGTTAGGTTCCAGGCTAAATTGATCTCGATCCAGATCGAGTGTTCCGATGGATAGTGTGGATGAATGATAAATTTTTTAGTAAAAAGATTTGCGATACTGAAAAATAGGTAGATAATTCAAAGGCTTAATGTAGATTGCTACCATTAACTTTGGATGGAAACTCTCGTCCGAGCTGGTTAGGTACAAAAAGGTTTTTCGGAACTTAAAAGTAGATTGTTTCTTGCTGTATAAATTTTGCCAAAAATTCAGTGTTGGTGAGAGTTGATTGCATTTTCGCAAATGGTTGAGGAGAAGCGATCGTGGGTCGAGTTGAAAAATTAGTCCGGCTAGTTGTGGTGATGGGTTTATTGATCGGGATTAGTGCCTGTGATGACGACGCGTCTCCAGTCGTCCCAGTGCCGACTCCGACACCATCCTCGACGCCAACACCAACGACCTCCCCCACTTCTTCACCAACGCCTACGGCATCTCCTGCGCCGAGCCCTTCGCCCAGCCCGAGTCCAACTCCCTCACCTAGTCCGACCCCTACCCCAATTCCAAACGACATCACCAATTGCGACCCCGATGTTGATAACGTCATCACCATCACGGGCTCGGGTGATGGTTTCATCTGTGGCGATGGAAATGACATTCTCGATGCCTCCTCCGGACAGGGCAATAATTTGTTGCGAGGTGGGGGCGGGAATGACGAGTTGTTGCCCGGAAGCTTCGATCGCCTGTTTGGCGATCGCGATAACGACACGCTTGAAGGCGCTGTCGGTAGCGGCGATAACGAATTGCGCGGTGGGGCTGGGAATGACGAGCTGACCGCCAATATTCGCGACAGTCTGTTCGGCGAGGCTGGCAGCGATACTCTCGAGGCTGCTGGCGGTGGCGGCAGTAACCGTCTAGATGGTGGTGACGGTGACGACGTACTCGTTGCCGGTCGCAATGACGAACTGTTTGGCGGTAATGGTAATGACGAGCTGTTGGCTGGCTTAGGCAGTAATGAGCTGACTGGCGGAGAAGGCAGCGATCGCTTTCGTCTCGTTAATGGCGACTTACCCGACGCCACCAATCTCGTTTTGGATTTCAACCCGACGGAAGACGAGATAGTTATCGTCAGTCCCGGCATCAATGATTTGTCCGCGATCGAACGCGTCCGGGACGGGAATGCAACATTACTCAGTATTAACGGCACGCCTGTGGCACTCCTGATTGGCGTCTTGCCCGACAATGTGAATGCCAATAACGTTGCATTTGCCGGTTCGTAGGAACCGGCCTTTGAGTAGTATTCGAACCAAAACACACGCTAAGGTGTTCAGTTTACTGGACGACAAGGCTGAAGTGCTTGTCATGAGCGACTTTCAGAAGCATGGAAAAGTTTCTCCCTGAGGAGCTCTCGCTGTTGTCGCATACTCGGGTTCAGGAAAGAATGGAACAAAAACCAACCCTAAGCCTGGAACCTGCTTGCAGAGAAGGTTTCAGAAACTAGCCAATTGAACTCCTTGGTTCGCTTGTAGCTCAAATGCCCTTCCATGATGACCCTCAAAACCTAATTCTTTCGTTCACCCTTGAGGTAAGGAACCGCTTAGCGTTGTTTTTCGGGTGCGATTCGTTCAGCCTAAACAGACAAAAGTCTGAGGACGGCTGGCAAGGTCGAAGAGAGGATAACCCTCACCGTACCTTGACAACTTAGTTTCCGTGATGGTGTGATTCCATCCCTCCTTGATGCAGGAGTGAAGCATCTCCCACTGCGGTTGGGTTGACAAGCAACCGTAGCCAGCATGGGAGCCAGAAGGCGGTAACTCGGAACCCGACCGGGAATCCCGTCGAGCATAGCTGGATAAGGTTAACACCTGTGAACCCACGCCCGAACCGTCGTCACAACGAACAAGCCAACGCGGGTTAATCCTCCTTCAGGAGGCTTCCTTTCGGAAGTTCAGGCTTGCCCAAAAGGGAAAGGCAATTGAGTCAGGCAGCTGCGAAACTGACCTGAATGCGTCCTCTAGAACCCCGGCGGAAAGTGGGAACCTAAGTCCAGCGTCAAACGGAAACTAGGAACGAAGTAACCCTCCTGTGGCTCTCAATCATCGGTCGATGGATTGAGTAGGGAGTCAACCGCAAGCGACAGGAAGGAAGGATAGTCTCGGAAGCTAACGCCTCTGGGAAAGCCAGAGGATATGCCGACAGAGACACGGCAGTTTGGCAGGTAGAGGGAATCTGTCAACTCTGAGTAGCCAAAATAGAGTTTCCTGGCAACTGATAGGCTAGGGGCGCTCAGCTCGTCCCACCGACCTTCCATGGATTGCCCTCATTGCCAATCGTCTCGGGTCTCACCACTCCAGCGCAAAACCAATCTGGGCTACAACAGGTTTCGCTGCGAAAGTGTCAGGACTCAGTACTCATCCTTTTCTAATTGAGAATCTCACTAGGCGAAGTATCTGAAACTCCTAATTCCTCGTTTCACTAATGACTCTATTCTCATATAGATCGGCCTTATTGACAGTGAGAACTCACTTCTGACACTTTCGTCCTTACAACCCATACGAGCCGATTCTCTGATTCTGTTGCAATCGGATTCTATTGTCTTCCAGGTCGAATTTCAAACCGAGCCAGACGCTCAAATGAGTTTCAGGTGCTTGGATTATCGCTTGCGAGTCTATCGGCGATTTCCTCACAAGCAAATGCGACAGGTGGTGGTGTATCTCAAAGAAACCCAATCCCCGCTGGTCTATCAAGACGCGTTCGAGATCGCGAATATCCGCTATCAATATGAAGTCATTCGCCTCTGGGAAGAACCTGCCGAGCAGTTTCTCACAGCTCCCGGACTGTTACCCTTTGCGGCGTTGGCCAGTTCGGGAAATCGCGAGAGCGTGCTTCGTCGAGTCAGTCGCCAAGTGGAGGAAATGAGCGATCGCACTCAACAGAGCGATATTGCAGCGTCGGCCGGGATTCTAGCGGGTTTAGTATTGAGTAAAGAGACCATCAGAGGAATCTTGAGGTCGGACATCATGAAGGAATCGGTCATCTACCAAGAAATCAAGCAAGAAGGCATGCAAGAGACGACTCGCAAGCTCGCTCTAAAGATGTTGGAGAACGGCATCGATGCGTCTCAAGTCGTGGCCATCACGGGACTGACTCTCGAACAGGTCTTGGGGCTACAAGCTCAGAATTAAAGGGGATTTGAGGAGTTCCTGATGCTGTTAGCGAAGTCAGATTGAGGATACAGAGGTCAATCGACGTTCGCAGCCAAAGGCATATCTTTATCGCAATCGAATCGGTGGGGAGCGCGGCCGATTGATCCGAACATGCGATGCGATGTTAGTGGTCTTGACTGCAGTGAATGACGCGTTCGAGTAATTCCCAAGCTACGTTTGCTCGCGCTTCCGTTTTACTAGTCCCCATCGCTTCGACGACGTGCGCCTCCCACCGTCCTCGGCAGGTCCACTTCGTATTCCCGCCGCGATAGTCGAACGTTACTGTCCCGCCCCCAATCTGTTCCATCGCATTGAGCACGGAGACGGCATTGGGTTCGGGCGTCTCCTGAGAGATCGCCTCCATCACTTGCTGCTTGACCTGCAAATCGAACGGCTGCGAAAGAATGACGGCAGCGTGCCGGTTGGTGAGTTTTCCGGCTGCCAGCCAGCGACCGATCGCCTCTTCGACCCCAGCACTAATCTCTCCTGAGTGCGCCGCTTTTTCGAGGAGACTCGCAAACTGATTCGAGGTCAGCGCCTCGATCTGGGTCGGATGCTCGATGTAGTTCTGCTGCCGTTCGAGCTGTCGTTCCCTTTGCTTGGCCGCGCTCGCGATGGCGCGCTCTTCCAACCGTTCGCACAGTCCGTCGAGCAGCACTTTGGAGATCGCGTGGGGTTGTTTCGGGTTGAGGACGGCCAGCAGCTGATGTTGGTTGATCAGGTCTTCAATACGGCGCAGAGGGCTACTGGAGCGGGCATAGCCAGGCAGCTGTAAGGCCCAATGGGGAGCGACGCGGGAGCGATGTTCGGCGCGGGGCAGCCGATGGGCGATTAACGGGGCGAGGAGATGAGGATCGTCTCCCACTTGCACCCGGATGCGGTCGAAGTCGGAGAGCCCTGTAATGTCTTGGACGCGATACAGAGCGATCGCGTGAGCTTGGGCGAGGGTTTGGGCCGCAAAGGCGTTGTAGGCGATCGCGGTGGAAGCCACGAGCTGGCGACTGCCCGCGAGGATTTGGCCCGTATCGTCTCGGAATTGCCCTTGGGCGAGGGTATGGCCCCAGAGTCCTTTACGACCGGTATCGAGATAAGAGGCAGCACGGGCAAGCAGGTGAAGCTGAGGCGCGTATTCGCTCTCTTCTTTTCCCAGCAGAATGCGATCGGCCCGGTCGTAGTCAATCCGTCCCCGCGAGATCAGCGTATCCATCAGAAACTGAGATTCGAGGATGCGACCGCTGGGGGCGATCGCCAGTTCGAGAGCGAGGACGTGGCGATGTTTGTCTGGCAGGAGGGAATGCTCCTCCGTTAATCGCGGGGGGAGCATTGGATGCGTGCATTGATGCCTTCGGTATCTCGATTCCAACCAGACCAATGCTTCTTGGAAAGGAGGGGAGCCGGGTTTGACGGTGCGGGCAACGGCGGCGATGGCTATCCACAAGCGCACGCGATCGCCTTCATCGACGGCCCAGAGGGCGTCGTCGAGGTCTTGGGAAGATTGGGAGTCGAGGGTGATTCCGAGCAGCATGCGAGGGAAGAATCAGGGGGCGAGCCAGTTCTCTAGCGTGAGATGGGGGATATGGGCGAAGTGACGCAGGTTGTCCGTGACCAGAATGTCTTGGCGAGCGCGCGCCACTGCGGCAATCAGAGCATCCACTTCTCCAGTCGGTTTGCCCAGGCGTCGCAATTCGCCTTGAATCCTGCCGAATTCGACGGCAGCATCGCGGTCGAACGGTACGACGGTAAGAAGCTCCGTAAACTCGGTCAGATGCTCGAGGTTCTGTTGCACTTGCACAGAGCAGTAAGCTCCCTTAAACAGTTCGGCCAGAACTAGGGTAGGAATATAGCATTGCGGAAACACGCGATTGAAGGTGGCGACAGCGCCGCGATGGTTTTTAAGCAGCGCGACGCAGATATTCGTATCGAGCAAGTAAGCGGACACCTCAACGATCGAGAGAGTCGATGGCTCTGCCGCGCTCGGCGTGCCGTTCGCGATCGACACGCGCGAAGGCTTCGTCAAGGTCAGGACGGTGAGCCCAAGCACCAAAGAGGCGGTTGAGTTTTGCGAATCGCTCTTCTTCCGTGAGGGTTGGAGCTGCATCTATATGAGGAGTGTCCGCAAATTCCAATTCGACACTGACTTCCGCGCCGTCGGGCACGTGTTTGATGGTGTCGAGCAGCTCGATCGTTTGCCCTCGCAGGATGCCTCGTACTTTCATGGGGAACAACACCTCCTGGCCCTGTGATTTACCGCGTACGCACAGCTCCATCTTCGCTCGCGCGCCAATGAAAACACTCGAACGGGCGCGATCGCTTTTTCGGGTCACTCTCGGTAGCATGGTGCCATGCGTTCCAACCATATCCCCAATCTCACCCTCGTCTCCTATCGAGGCGGTCGTCCCGTACCACCACAACAATCTGGTGCGACCAATATCAGCAGGGAGCGGAATAAATTTGTAGGCTACTAAAACTCTAAATTAGTAGAATATTAGTACACAGGATGTAAATTTACAATTGCTTCTAATAACGCGATTTGCTAGTCAACTAGTTTCAATTTGTTCTCTTCAATCGGGGTA
>JBCBVC010000032.1:0-31945 GCA_039817845.1 Cyanobacteria bacterium J06642_2 | reverse complement strand
ATATAGCGCCCAAAATATTTATCCCAAATGTTTTTCTTAACATGCTGATAATCTTCCCAGTCAGTTTCTAAAGTCAGATTTCTACTATAGTCAGCCATTTTTAAATACTGAAACAAACGCCAACACAACATCCTCATCAAGTCTTTTGGACGCCAATATAAATAGATTTCATCGCGAACATACTTTAACGTATTCGAGATATATTCTTCGGTGAGATATGGGAATATCTCATCCATCATAAACAGCTTAATATGAATATTTTGTTTTGAATATTTTCGATTATACTTAGCTGCGAATTCAATCAAAGCAGAAGTTGCTATCATTAGACGAGGATCTCTAGTGGAGTAGTTTTCCAAAGTGTCTAGAGTAACAATGACTGGCTGTTTGCGAGCAACCTCTAGGGTTGCAGCTTGTGCATGAGTAAATGTGCTACTCAAAAATATCGATTCAATTTCATCAGACAGATCGCCTTTACCACTTCCAACATACTTCTCAAGCAGGGATTGCAGTAGAATTCTGACGATCTTCGATGCCCCTTCCTCACTGTTAAATGCACATGCTGCATTGATACGGTAATCTCGATCGCGTAGATGATAAAATATAGAAGACCAAATAATATATTCCCAAACTTTAACTAGCCTGGGGACCTGCAGCTCCTTATTCAACATATCTTGCTCTACAATTTTAGATATGACTTGATGGAATGAGGCTGGCTCATCCACATCAACAGAAATAGAGTTTTTCATACCACTCTGAAAGGCAAATGATCGGCTCAATGCTGTTTTCCCTGAACCTCTACGTCCAACAATTAAATATACAGATGGGTGCAAGGCAAATTGATTAAAGTAAGTTGAATTTAGATAATAGCGACTATAGCGTTCTTCCCCTAAAATTTCTACATCTGATTCACAATCTGGCTCTCCAAAGGGTTCTAAGCGGCCAATAAATTCGAAGTTCATAGTCATAATTTCATTTTAGTGTGAGAACAAGTGTTGCCATACATCTGCTTCTAAACTTAGAAATATGGCGCGTTGTAGTATATCTACTATCTCTAGTACCTAGAGGTCAGTGACCGTAGTCACAAATCAATCAAGACCCAAACATATATTTTTACTGGCTTAATTTTTGGTATTTTGTGCAGACAACTACATGTATCCAAAGATATGCATACCTGATGTATGCGTTTGACCGGGAGAAAATCTCTGTTTCTTTGGCTCTTGCGTATCGACAGACTCAGCAAGTAGTGTTCTTGCTTTTGAGAAGAGAAAGTCTTTTGTTGCCAATTGATTAAAGCTGCTCGATGTCTGCTTCAGCTTCCAGCATGACGATTTCCAGTTTTTCTAGAAGTTCTGGTTTGGGGGTTTTCCAAAGGCCGCGTTGGTGAGCTTCAAGGAGGCGATCGCTCATATCCCTTACCGCCCACGGATTGTGACGCTGGGCGAACTCGCGCACCTCGTCATCTAACAAATAGGTGCGGGCGATGCCTTCGTACATGAAATCGGCGGCGACGTGGGTAGTGGCATCGTAGGCGAAGAGGTAGTCCACGGTGGCGGCTAGCTCGAACGCGCCTTTGTAGCCGTGGCGCATCACTCCGGCGATCCATTTGGGATTGACGACGCGGGAGCGGTAGACGCGGGCGATTTCTTGGGAAAGCGATCGCACTTTGGGGTTTTCAACCCTGGAATGATCGCCGAAATAGGTTTTGGGAGATTGGCCGGACAGCGATCGCGCGGCGGCTACCATGCCCCCTTGGAATTGGTAGTAGTCATCGGAATCTAAGAGATCGTGTTCGCGATTGTCTTGGTTGTGGAGGACGATTTGGAGATTTTGCAGACGGGCGGCGAAGGCTTCGGGGGCGGCGTGACTTTTGGCGGACTCGGTGTAGGCGTAGCTGCTCCAGTTCAAATAGGCGCGGGCGAGGTCGGCATCGCTCTCCCAGTTTTGCCCTTCAATCAGTCCTTGCAGTCCGGCTCCGTAAGCGCCGGGTTTAGAACCGAAGATGCGGTAGCGGGCGCGGGCTTCAGCGGTTTCAGCAGGAAGTCCAGCGGTTTGCCAGGTTTCGCTGTCGCGGCGAACGCGATCGCTAATGGGATTGTCTTCTGCCAACTCGGGTAGATCGGCGACGGCATTGACAGCGGCATCGAACAGGGAAATCAGGTTGGGGAAGGCATCCCGAAAGAAGCCGGAGATGCGCAGGGTTACGTCTACGCGGGGGCGGCCTAGCACCTCGATAGGGAGAATTTCAAAATCGACGACCCGACGCGATCTCCCGTCCCACACGGGTTGCACGCCGACGAGCGCCATCGCTTCCGCCCAGTCGTCGCCGCCCGTGCGCATGGTGGACGTGCCCCACACCGACAGTCCCAAACTGCGGGGGTATTCCCCCTGTTCCTGGACGTAGCGTTCGATAACTGCTTCGGCGGCTTTGGCTCCCACGCGCCAAGCCGTTTCGGTGGGCAGCGAGCGAATATCGACGGAGTAAAAGTTGCGTCCGGTGGGCAACACGTCCGCCCGTCCGCGCGTCGGCGCTCCCGAAGGGCCACTAGGAACGAATCCCCCCGCAAACCCTTGCAATAAAGCCGTCAGTTCGGTCGGGGTTTGTTGCAGGCGCGGCCACAGCGATCGCTCCACCCAAGTCAAACAAGTGCGGGCGCAGTCTCCTGGTGCAGGGTTGTAAGGCTGACCCGCGATCGCCTGTTCGATCCAGTCTGCGGCTCGCAGTTCTAGAGCTTCGATGGCATCTCCAATAATTCGCGGGGGGCGTCCGAGGCGATCGCGCAAGTCCTCCGGCAACAAGTCGAGCGAGTCGCTGGGTTCGGCGGTCAGAGGGTCGAAAGGTAAGTGGGAGTCGCGGGCGATCGCCTGAGTCAATCCCAACTGACCGTTACCAGGGTAGCGAGCTAGCGCCACAACCAAATCGATTCCTTGTCGTCCGGTGGGAATTTGCCCCAAAACATGCAGTCCGTCTCGAATTTGCGCCTCTTTCAGCTCGCAGAGATAGCCGTCAATCGAGTTGAACAGTTCGCTCGCGTCATCCGATCGCGCGCCGAGATCTTGCAATAGATTCTCTCGCTCCAGAAGCTCCAGAATTTGAGGTTGAATCAAAGACAAACGACGCGGGTCGAGGGTTTGGGCTTCGTAGTATTCGTCGATCAGCGTTTCCAGCTCCAGCAGCGAGCCGTAGAGTTCCGCCCGAGTTAGCGGCGGCGTCAGATGATCGATGATGACCGCTTGCGATCGCCGTTTTGCCTGTGCCCCTTCGCCGGGGTCGTTGACGATAAACGGATACAAATGCGGCAGCGCCCCGAATGCCACTTCAGGAAAACAGGTGTCCGAGAGCGCAATCCCTTTGCCTGGAAGCCATTCCAAATTGCCGTGCTTGCCGACGTGAGCGATCGCCTGCGCTCCAAACTCGTTCCGCACCCAGACATAAAATGCCAAATACTCGTGAGTTGGAATCAAATCGGGCGAGTGATAGCTGAGGCTGGGGTCGAGGTCGTACCCGCGCGACGGTTGAATCCCGATGAAGACATTACCAAGTTGGAGCCCTGCGATCGCGATCTCCTCCTGCGGCGGCTCGCCCCACTGCTCCAGCATTTGCGTTTTCACAACGGTGGGCAGCGCCTCGAACCAAGCTCGATAGTCTTCAGCAGCTAACATTTGACGAGTCGGACGCAACAGTTTTCCTTCTGGATCGTTCGTGACCGACTCTGTCAGCCAGTTCATTAACTCTGTCGAGTCCGCCGGAATCCGACTCAGCTCGTACCCAGCGGCTTGGAGCGATCGCAAAATTTCCACGCAGCTTGCCGGAGTGTCCAGTCCTACGCCGTTGGCCAGTCGTCCGTCGCGGTTAGGGTAGTTTGCCAAAATCAGAGCGATACGGCGCTCCCCTTCAGGGGTCCGACGCAATTTCACCCAGTTCGCGGCAAGGTCGGTCACGAATTCAACGCGATCGCTGACGGGTTGATAGCGCACTACATCGGTTTGCAGGCGCTCGTGCTGCTGCGCCACCTGTTTGAACGACAGCGCCCGCGTAATGATGCGCCCGTCCACCTCTGGCAGCGCCACATTCATGGCAATATCGCGAGGCGTAAGTCCCTGAATCGACTCCTCCCACTGTTCCCGCGTGCCGCCACTCAGAATCGCCTGCAACACCGGAATGTTCAGAGTCTCCCAAACATCAACTTTGGACGCGTCCGCATCCAGCTTCGCCATCGAAAAACTGGTGGTGTCGATCGCCACGTCAATTCCTACCTCATCCCGAAAGTGTTGGAGCAAGCGAGCGCTCAATTCCGGGTCTTTTAGCGAATAAGTAAACAGGCAAATCGAATTCAATCCCCGCTGCAGCAAAGCCCGACATAGCGAGTCAATCGGAGCCGTATTCGCCGCCAGAACGTGCGCGCGATACAGCAAAATCCCCACATTGGGTGCATCGGGCAGCGCGTCCAATCCTTCAGGTCTGTAGAGGCCGATATTCGCGATCGCCTCCGGATCTACAATCTCGTAACTCTCTCCCAGCGCGGCATTGGCGATTGCCTTCAGTCCCTCAGTCAAATTCTCCGCGCCACCCGCCAAAAAATATTGCCAGAGGCGATCGCTTGTCTTCAAAGCAAACGTGGAATGACTCATCAAATCGAGATCGGGGCGATCGTCCCCCGGCAACACCAGCAAATGCGTGCCCGAGTTCGCGACAACCTCTTTCACTACTTCCAGCCCGTATTCCCAGTACGAGCGCCCCCCCAACAGCCGCACCACCACGCACTGCGCTCGTGCCAGTACGTCTTCGGCATACGTATCGATCGCCAACTGCTGCTGCAAATTCAGCAGATTCGCTACTCGCACTTCAGGAAACTCAGGCGGAAGGCGATCTATTGCCGCCGCCAACGCCTGAATATCCGTATCTGCCGCAGTCAGAACCACCAGCGGAGCTGGATCTTGCTCGATAAAAACCACGCCCTCTTGTCCGGGCTGCCATCCTCCCGGCATCGCCGCAATTCGGTGCATGGCTAACCTTTCGTAGGAGTTCGCAACACAGTTAGCTCAGTTAGGATGGGGTCTGCCTGGATATCTTCGGCTTCGCGAGTCAACCGACGGTTAATCCAGTGTTAGCGTTTCTACGTTTTCTGACAACCTCATCGGTATCATGCACAGTCCTCCCAAAGTGGTTGTCATCGGAGCGGGATTTGGGGGTATGCAAGCGGCCCAATCGCTTGCCAGCAGCGGCGCTGAGATTTTACTCATCGATCGCAACACCCACAACACCTTTATTCCGTTGCTCTATCAGGTGGCAACTGCCCAGATCGAGCCTGAATTCATTGCTTACCCCGTGCGCAATATCCTGCGGCAATCGCAAACAATGCGTTTTTTGAGGGCTGAGGTCGAGCACGTTGATTTCGTGCGGCAGCACGTTCGGGTGAATGGGACGACGATCGCCTACGACTATCTCATCTTGGCCACCGGCAGCCAAACTCACTACCTGAGCGTGCCTGGGGCTGCGGAGCATGCGTTTGCCCTCAGAACTTTAGAGGATGCTGTGGCGCTCCGCGATCGCATTTTGACTTGTGTCGAGCAAGCTGCTCGTGAGGCCGATCCCGTTCGTCGCCGGCAGTTGCTAACGTTCGTCATTGCGGGTGGTGGTCCCACAGGGGTTGAAATAGCTGGCGCGCTCGTAGAGCTAAAACGCTCCTTGGGTCGACATTATCCCCATCTCGACCTGAATGAGATGCACGTCTCGCTCGCGCAGTCGGGAACTCGGCTGCTAGCTAACTTGCCCGAGCCTCTGGGTCGCTACACGGCACGCAAACTCGAACGACTCGGCATTCCAGTCCGGCTCCAAACGCGAGTCACCCGCGTCACCCCCACAGCGGTCGAGTTTGATGACGGGTCATCGGTTGCCGCTGCCACGGTTGTCTGGGCGGCGGGGTTAGAAGCTGCCCTCCCGGATACGACCGTAGAGCCTTACAAAGCCCGCAACAATAAGCTAGCGGTGCAGCCGACATTGCAGCTTCAACGATTTGCGAACGTCTATGCCATCGGCGACTTAGCCCACGCCCATCACAACGGCAAGCCCCTCTCTGGTGTCGCACCCGAAGCTCTGCAGCAGGGAGGGGCGGTTGCCCGCAATATTGGCAGACAAATGCGAGGACAATCGCCGCAACCGTTCCGCTATGTCAATAAAGGTCGGTTGGCCATCATTGGTTGTTACGCGGGAGTCGGTCAAATCGGCCCGATCCGCTTGACGGGATTCTTGCCGTGGTTGATGTGGTTGAGCGTCCACGTAGTGTACCTACCCGGATTTCGCAGCCGACTTTTCGTGCTTTTGAGCTGGATACACGGATATGCACTGCACGATCGCCCCGTGCGGCAGATCTTGTCATCGACGGGGGTAACGACACGGCAGCTCCTACCCCCGATTCACAACGTGCTCGACTGACCTATCCAATGGCAGCAGGTTTGATTATGCGTCTTCCTCTAGATAAGGAGCCAGCCCGGCGACTCTGGGAGGATCCAGACTAATCGGTCCCGGCCCATTCCCAACGACCATGAGTAACCCTCCGATAATGGCCAGGTTTTTCATAAACTGAATAGTTTGGGTGGAGTCGAGAATGGGATTGTGAAAGACTATCGTGGCGGGAATGAGAAAGATCAGGAGTAATATAGCTCCCACTCGGGCTTTGTATCCCAAAATCAAGGACGTTCCTCCTCCAATTTCAAAAATGATTGTGAAGAGGGTGACGAGCCCTGCTAGCGGAAGTCCTGCGCTTGCAATCTGCTGTTGAGTGCCGTCAAAGTTAAAAACCTTTGCTAGGCCAGTTTGAACGAAAATGACAGCCAAGCAAATTCTCGCTACCAGTGGGATGTATCGGTTGGCTTGCATGGGAGGCTCTCCTACTGCGATTGCCAGACACGGCTATTCTAGGCGAGACCAAGACTGGATATTTGAGACAGGCGACAGTAAAGACCGTAAGCGATCGCGTTCCCGACTCGATTTCGACCACGCGACGATCGCTAGATTTAGAAGTTGGCGCAGCAAAACCTTTTCATATTCCAGAATTAGAGGAATGGAAAGACGAATGACAAAACATTGATATCCTACCAGATGTAGTAATCGGAAAGCATTTCCATGTCTAGAACATAATCTCAAAACACCTACGCTGGCATCAATAATAATCTGAAGAACTGTCACCTCACATACCAACTAAAACCATTGAGCGATCGCTTTACACAGCAAAGTATTCGCATCAGTCAGCAACATCGCATCTGCTTTATATGGTCAGATTTCGGTCTGCCCGATGTTGAAATCGCACATTACCACTAAGAAGCACTGTCTTGGCTCGAGTTCCTACCCACCCCGCCAACCCAATCATTCTGGTGAAATCCAGCTCGAAGAATTTCTGGAGCAGATCGGGATGACACAAAGCGCTCTGGCAGAAGCCTTTCACATTCCTTTTTGGCGAGTTAATTCACCGATTGAGGGCAAGCGAAATATGACTCCTTCAACGGATCTGAGTCTGGCGAAGTATTTCGGCACGAACCCAAGACTGTGGATGAACTTTCAGCTGCATTGAGATTTCTATCACGCTCAGCAAGCGGAAGCGGTCGAACTGGACGAGACTGTGTGGCGAACCATGCGGAATACATGTCTACTTGGCTTTGCGACCCATCTACTCTTTTCAATAGGTACCTTTGCGACGTTCTCCGAATCTTGGTTCAGCAGGAGGGGCTTCAATAAATCCTGGCGTTACTAGAGGATTGCCGGTCGCAAACATATAAGTTCTGAGGATATCTGCTTGTAGTTCGAGCAACCAGGCATTTGCTAGAGAACCAAAATCAACTGGCTTAAGCCCGATATCGTTCAGTAACGCTGAAACGATCTGCTTGGCTTCAGGATCGTCGCCCGCAATAAAACCTTGAACTCCTGCGGCCCTTAAAGTATCTGCATCGCAGTTAAAAACTTCCATGGCTTGATTGTTTAATGCTTTCACAACTCTTGCCGAAGGAACATCTCTTTGGGTAGCCTCAGCAAGAGAATGAAGGAACTCCTCGGGTTGATACTCACGTGGAAAATCTCGATTGTTTAGATCGATAATGACTTTCCCGGTTAGCACCGAGGTTGAGGCTAGAAAGCTAGAGGGTACGGAACGTACGCTGCTGATGAGAACTTCGCAAGATTCAGCCACTTCATCATTGGTTCCGCCAGTTGCGCTAGAACCGATTTCTTCGGCTACGCTGCGAGCTTTATCTGGGTTACGGGAACCGAAGGCGATCTGATGTCCTGCTACCGACCAGGCTCCACCGAGAACTCGCGACATATTGCCACTGCCCCAGAATCCTATCTTCATAGCCAGTTCCCAGAATCTCCTGCTCTAAAGTAGTTGATGCACGGCAGCCCACAAATGTACTATTCAGCATCGAGTCACTACTCTAATAAACGGTCATGCAACTGACTTGAACTCAAGCTGTTTATGCTGCATCCTTTAATGCTTCACCAATAACCCGTCGGGCTTTTTCTGCCTGTAAAGAGTTGGTACCTAGATGCTCGACAAGGGTAATCAGAGCCTTCCACAGTGCCCAGCCTCGACCTCGAATCCAGGTGTCGCCATCGAGCGAGAGTGATTCTCGAAATGTTTCCCGGCTCGCTCCCGAAAACAGCGTCCACGCGATCGCTAGATCGCACGCAGGATCGCCCACGCCCAAACAGCCGAAATCAATGACCGCGCTCAACCGGCCCTTATTAACCAGCAGATTTGAAGCGCTGACATCCCCGTGAATCCAAACGGCAGAACCGCGCCACGTTGTTTTGAGTGCGTCTTCCCAGAGGGCGATCGCCCCACCAGCATCGACTTCACCCTCCAGAGTTGCGATCGCGTGTCGTGTCTCGGAGTCATAAGTTGCTAGCGGCCCGCCGCGATAGAAGTTATGTGCTCCTGGAGGCAGACCACCGACAGGATCGACCTGCTGGAGAGCAGTCAGGAATTGCGCCAGCGTCCTCGCAAATGTTTCCAGGTCGTCAATGCGATCGAACACTGCGTTCTCGCCTTTAATCCATCGGTAGATCGACCAGTGCCAGGGATAATCACAGGTAGGCATCCCCATTGCTACCGGCGTAGGGATAGGAAGGGACAGGTGTGGAGCTAGTTTTGGCAACCACCGACGTTCCTTCTCCACCTGTCCAACATACCGCTCGGCGCTGGGCAGTCGCACGGATAGGGTGGTGCCGAGATGAAATGTTGTGTTGTCCCAGCCGTCAAATTCGACGGGTTCGATAGGAAGGTGCGCCCACTGGGGGAACTGGGAGGCAATGAGCTGGCTTACCAAAGATGAGCTGATTGCCATTCGTTCAGGGGACTTCATGTAGATTTCGAATGGTTTGACAATGGATAGCTGCTGCCCGATCTCGATCCTGGGATTGGAGACTGACGTTCATATTCTAGAGATCGCCTCCAGATTCACGTAGCACGGGTGTTACGCTGCTAGTTACGATAAGAACTGTGGCGCTCAGCGCAAACCATCGTTGCAATTAGGTTCCAGATGAGGCCAGAATCTACCCTCAGTCGTTTAAAAGCCGCACTCCCCGAGGGCGAGTTGCCCTCCAGCTTTGGGGTGTATTTGAAAAACACGCTAGTCGCACTCTGCCACGCTCTCGAAGACCACATTTTGCAGACCGATCCCGGCAACCCCGACCTGCGGCCGTTGTTGCTGGTTACGTTTCAAGAAGGCAAATGGTATCTGCAAGAAGCCGATCGCTATTTCGATCTGGCTCAGTGCAGCAGTCACGTCGCGATCGCTGCCGTTCCCGATAGCGGTTTCGCGCAGCACAAAACCAGTCAGCTTGACAACGTACATCTGGTAGACCTAGCTGGCGACGATACCTACGCCGAGGAATGGAATCTGATTATCTTGGCGCCAAACTACGCCGCAATGGTGCTGTGTCACGAGCTGGCTGATGATGAATACGGACCGCGCGGTCGTCCTGATGTCGATTTGGAACGCAAGTTCTACGGCCTGTGGACGTTCGAGCGCCAAGCAGTTGAAGCGGCTGCCGAGATCGCGATCGACCGCATTCGCCCCTACAATGCCGAACTTGCCGATAGCTTGAGTGCCGCTCGCGAAACGATCGCGGCCCAGCCCGACACTGCCCCTGCCGATCTCAGCAACGTCGTTAGCCGTGTCGTTAGCTATCTGCAAAGCAGCCAGCAACAGCTCGTTGCCGTCAATCGCCAAACTCGCGAGCTCTGGGAGCTAGAAGGGCAAGCCAAGACCTTCAATCGCAACTTAGCTGCAAATAAACTGCAGGCCTTTCTGCGAATGGCTCAGCGAGTAGACAGTCAAGATCCTTTTAACTCTGTCGCATCATTACAGGTCTCCGCTCTCTGCGAGACTCTGGGTCAAATTCTCGACCTGCCCACTCTCAATATTCGCCGCCTGCGCTTAGCGGGACTATTATTTCGGATCGGGCTGGCCGAAGCGCCGGAAGAACTCTTTTCCTCGACTCCCGAACAACTGCAAGCTGCCAATTCGGTATTCTGGCGCGATCGCTCCATTTCTGGCGCGCGCTTGCTATCCTCCATGCCGGAGCTCGATCCCATCTCTCACATCGTGAAGCATCATCTCGAACGTTGGGACGGCAGCGGTCGACCTAATGGTCTTAAAGCCGAAGAGATTCCCCTCGAAGCCCGCATTCTCAATCTGGCTGCATTTTTCCAAGATCTGACTCAGCCGCGCGGCGAGCGTTCTGCCCTCAGCCTTGGCGAAGCCCTAGCTCGTTGCCAAGCCCGCAGCGGCGAGCGGTTCGATCCTAAGCTGGTGGAATCGCTACAAACTGTCATTCGCCTAGCCGAGATCGGGTTAATGAAACTGCCCGAGCGCCCCAGTGAAATACCCGATGTCTGGTTAGAAGAACCCACCCCGCAATCCTCCTCTGTAGCTGCTTCGTAATCTCATGTCCGCATCCGACCTCACTGCTATCAAAATGGGCCACGCGCGATCGCTGGCTGACGGTCAATTTGCTGGTGCCGATTTGGCCGGGGCGCAACTCGCAGGAGCGGATTGCTCGCGAGCGAACTTTGCGGGTGCGTCTTTGGCCGGGGCAAATCTACAGCGGGCGCAGATCCGGGCTGCTTGGCGCGGTGCCGATTTAACAGGAGCTGACCTCAGTAGTGCCGACGGTCGCAATGCCGATTTGCGCGGAGCGAATTTGTCGGAGGCGATCGCAGTACAGTCCAGCTTTGCTGGAGCATTTGTGGCGGGCGCATTGCTCAATCGCGTCGATCTAAGTTCAGCTGACCTTCGCGGCGCTGACTTACGCGGAGCGACGCTGACAGGAGCCGACCTGACGCGCAGCGATCTGAGTAATGCCAATCTCACCGGGGCTGATTTGTCGGGTGCCGAGCTAGAAGAAGCGAATTTAACCGGCGCAATTTTACGAGGAGCCAATCTAACTCGGGCTAACTTGCTGTGCGCTCGCGTCGAGCAGGTTCAGTGGGAGGGTGCCGTGATGCAGGGAGCTTGCTTGCAAGGTACACCCTTGGCAGAAAGGGCTGACGGCGATCTCAACGCCGAATAATCGGATGGCGGCCTACTGACTCTGAACGTGAAGACGGGGCAGCGCGCGAACTGTCTCTTGTGAAGCTGCTGGATATATTTTGTGATATTCAGATCCAGATCGCGCAGGGAGCTCTGCGTGACAGTTTGAAAATCTGAGCCGGATCGCGCGGGACACGCACGGCCTCAGACTTTTAATTTCTGCTTCGAGATTGATGTCTCGCTTTCTGTCCTTCGATACACTTAAAGGTAGATGAATCGTCAGCGCGACTGTGTTTCTGGGGTTCTCACCATGGGTTGCGAAACTCGCCGTGTAATCGAGTGGCAGCGTAGAACTTCACTCAGTAGCAGACTCATGTCCCTTGTCGGTGCGATCGCCTTGCTGGTTGCTCGTCCGGCTGCGGTCGTTGCCCAATCCGCTCGTTTGACCAACTACGGCGTACCAAATGTCGACGCTCCCAGCCTCGCTTGGGCGGTTCGGCGTTACCAGGTGCGCGGCATTCGAAATTGGCAGATACGCCCATCCGAGCGCGCGGTTGTTTTGACTGTAGTCGACACGTGGCCGCGACAACCTTACCTCGACCGCTACCGCGCGATGGACGTGCTCGGCACAACCGTTTCCCGCCATCGCTACCATCTCGTTGCCATGACTGAAGGCGGTACCGTAGTGGGCCGCTACATCTGTATGGATGATTTGCCCGACTCTCCTAGATTAATGAAGGAGAAATCGAGTCCCCAGGAGCGGCGATCGCCCTGCCAGCTTTCACTCAAGATTGAAACGCCGCTAGTTATGCCTCCTACCAGCTAGAACTCTCGATTTCAGCTCCTGCGCGATCGTCGGAATTTGGCCGGGCACCAGTCGGTGTTGTCGAGGCTTTGTTTTAGCTGCGAAGGATGGCAGGATAAGAGCACTTTCGCGCGATGCCATGCGCTCGCCATTGATGCATCATGACCGAATCTCCCATTGCTGTCGAACCGATTACTGCCGGTATTGTCGGTGCGTCAGGCTATGGTGGCGTTCAATTGGTGCGTTTGTTACTCGATCATCCCTACGTCAGAATTACCCATCTTGCTGGCCACAGCAGTGCTGGCAGTAAGTTCAGCGACCTGTATCCCCATTTGGGTATCTTCCTCGACCTGACAATACAGCCGATTGACCCAGACTCGATTGCTCGCGACTGCCAAGTGGTCTTTTTAGCCCTGCCTAACGGCATTGCCTGCACTCTCGCTCCCGAGTTATTAGACCGTGGATGTCGCGTGCTTGATTTGTCGGCTGACTATCGCTTTCGAGATCTCGACACTTATCGCAACTGGTATGCTCCGCCTGACGAGACCTGGCCGACCGCGTCCCACTGCGTAGCCAACCATCGCGCTGTCTACGGATTGCCCGAACTCTATCGCGAGCAAATTGCCAAGACCGATCTGGTCGGCTGTCCCGGCTGCTATCCCACAGCCTCGTTACTGGCGATCGCGCCGCTGCTCCAAAAAGGCTTAATCGATCCCGACAGCATCATCATCGACGCCAAATCCGGCGTCTCAGGGGCAGGCCGTACCCTCAAAACCGGTTCCCTATTTGCTGAGGTGGACGACTCCTTCTATGCCTATGGCGTTACCAACCACCGCCACACACCTGAAATCGAGCAAATTTGTAGCGATCTCGCAGGCCGCTCGGTGCGCGTTCAGTTCACACCTCATCTCGTACCGATGGTGCGAGGTATTTTGGCTACCGTCTATGCTACTCTTCGCGATCCCGGTCTCGTTGCTGACGACCTGCTTACTCTCTATCGCAATAGCTACAGTCGGCGCTCACCGTGGGTGCGTATTCTGCCACCAGGTACCTATCCGCGCACGAAATGGGTCAGTGGGACGAACACCTGCGCCATCGGCCTCGCATTAGACAGTCGCACTCAGCGGGTCATTGTCATGTCAGCAATTGACAATCTGCTTAAAGGTCAAGCGGGTCAAGCTGTGCAGTGTCTCAATCTCATGCAGGGATGGCCCGAAGCATTGGGACTGCCCAAGTTGGGATGGTACCCTTAATGCTCGCGCTCGTGTTTTCAACCGTGTGTTGGCATCAACCGTCAAATCGCATGAGACAACATCTCAGCGACCTCTGCTCTAGTCTGAGCAAAGATACTACAGCAGCCGTCAAGCAGCTTAGTAGGACGTTTTAGCTATCTCAACCCCAATCGCTGTTAGCAGCGCTTTCACATCCAAATTGAAACGTCAAGAGCGATATGGCTCCGACTAAAATTTCAGATGCAATGATAAAGCTGTCATAACTCGCTTAGCTCGGGAGAGGTGCATTAAGAATGCGTTCCACCATAGCAATGCTTTCTTCGTACAGTTGATCGTTGCCTACTCTCTGCAGCTGCTGAGCTAAAAGAGTTTCCGTTTCTTGACGATCTACCGACGACACCTGCTGAATGCGGCAGCTTTGCGCACCACCCATCACTTCCATCCGCATGCAGCCGGTGGTTTCCGAACACAACACCGTGCAGGCATCCGCATTGAGATCGGAGGAATTGAGGCGCAATCCAGTTAATTCGCCAGGCGTAGCAGCCGCTGTAGGAACGGCAGCTAGCTCTACCTGAATCTCAATCCCAGCGTTGGAACGGAACGTTACGTCGTCGATTGCGTAATCATGTTCGACCCGTTGCGTGCGGCTGCGTGGTTCCCAGCTCAACCGACTTGCTAGCCAACCCAAATACAGCATGGCTTGGCAGGGATTCGCTGAATTGTAGTCAATCGTCACCCGATCGATCGCGCCCAAGGAGGCTCGTCGTTCCGGCGGGTCGAAAGCCTGAGCGGTGAGCTCTTGCCAAGAATTCAACCGCCGCCAGTTTAGATCGCCACAGTAATTACCCTGCCGAACTAACAGATGCATTTCCTGCAAATCTTCTTCGGGGTTGACGAACGTGCTGGAGTCGACAATGACGCGGTGACTGATACTGACAAGTTGCTGAAAGAGCGAGCTATCCAAGTCCAAGTCGCCGCGCCACCATAAGTATGCAGACAGGTCGGGAATTAGCAGCGAGGAGATCGTACTACAGGCTCGTTCAAATGCAGCTTCGGGAGCCTGCAGAGTCACGTATTCGCAACATACGAGTCCGCTGCTGCTACCGTCTACCGGACAGTAGGCAGCCACCTGAGCTTCGAGAGGCGAGTTGGCGTCACCATCGCTTTTAGAGCGCAAGTCAATCACACGACAAGGGTTTTGCGTAGCAAAAGCCTCAACTGCCTCTGATGGGAAAAGGTTGGTATTGTCGAGCGCTTCATACACAATGATGTTGAACGTCGACGCGCGGGCGGCAACACTGCTACTCGACGACGACCAAATATTCTCTAGCTCGGCTTGGATGCTAGCTACAGAGACATCTTTAGGGCTTTGTATCGGCAAAACAGCACTGGCACGTTCCATGGCGATCGCACTTTATGAGTTGCGGACAGACTCGGCCTGGTCGGGGAAAACCAGACATTGCATCTAATCTAAGGGTATTCGCTGAATGCTGCCGCTGCCGCTCTGAGTTCTTTAAGGATCGCAAAGATTGCAAAGTTTTAACACTGCAAAGTCTCGCGATCGCTTCCGTCAGACCTAAATCGAGAGCGCGAGCGCGACACGGTTGTCGATTCCCGATCGGCTGTCGAGACCCGATCGGCTTGATTCCACAGCCCATAGCCTCGATTGCCGATAACGTCGATTGCAGACGCGCCCTCCTTTCCGCGCTAAAGTGCACCTGTAAATGCAGTGGGCTGCGACTGAACGGAGAGAAAATGTTAAATTCCGTTACGTTTGACGCTATCCTAGATTGGAGGGCGTAGACCGTTTGGACGGGCTCGCTGCGGATGTCTGCGCAGTTCTCGCTCGTCACTGCTTGGAGTGTTGAGAGGCTACGGAGGAGATTGACGGACTATGACTCAGGTTCAAAACTTGGCAACGCAGGTTGAGGTGAATTCCGATAGCACCATCGATTATCGCAGCGAAGCTTACTGCGATGCTTATGCACGCATTAACGCGATCGTGATTGAAGGTGAATTAGAAGCGAGTCAGAACTACCTCAAGCTTTCCGAACTACTGCCGGAAAGTGCGGACGAGCTAAAAACATTGGCCAAAATGGAAAAACGCCACATGAAGGGGTTTCAGGCTTGCGGTCGCAATCTGAATGTGGTGCCGGATAAAGACTTTGCCGTACAGTTTTTTAGCCAGTTACACCAGAACTTCAAAGATGCTGCTGCTAGCAACGACATCGTCAGCTGCCTGGTAATTCAAGCTCTGCTGATTGAATGCTTTGCCATTGCTGCTTACCACATTTACATTCCTGTTGCCGATGACTTTGCTCGCAAGATTACGGAAGGCGTCGTCAAGGATGAATATACACACCTCAATTTCGGCGAAGTTTGGCTGAAAACTCACTTTGACGATCCTGACGTCAAAGCCAAGATTGAGGCAGCCAACGCCCGCAACTTGCCCATTGTTTGGGGTATGTTTCAGCAGGTAAACGGGGATGCCGATGCCTTGAGCATGGATGCCGATGCGATTCTCGAAGACTTTATGATTGCCTATGGCGAAGCGTTGAATGGCATTGGCTTCTCCAATCGCGAGGTCATGAAGCTGTCTGCTCAGGGATTAAAGCGCTCAGTCGCAGCGGCATAGTTAGGACCAGAGCTGAAATTGGCGATGTATGCTATCGTCCCCATGATTTGCGCTGTCAACGTTGTTGATAGCGCGATCTTATATACGGAGATCGCGTCATTAAGGTAGTGTGAGAAAAGCTGCCGATAGGGGGAATCTGGGAGTCGATTTGCGACTACTAGATCGTCGGCACGATGGAGTGCTAGCTATCGACCCCAGGAGAAATGCATAAATTATGTTCGGTTTGATCGGGCATTTGACGAGCTTGGCCCACGCTAAGCGCGTAGCTGAGCAACTAGGCTATCCAGAATATGCCGATAGCGGCATTGATTTCTGGTGCATGGCTCCACCTCAAATTGTGGATGACATTACCGTAACTAGCATTACAGGCCAGAAAATTCAGGGACAATACGTCGAATCCTGCTTTCTGCCTGAGATGTTGGCTTTAGGCAAAGTGAAAGCGGCAACCCGCAAAATTTTAAATGCAATGGTGCTAGCCCAGAAGCGCGGTCTAAATATTACGGCGTTGGGTGGTTTTAGCAGTATCATTTTTGAAAATTTCCGACTTGAGAAAAGCATTAAGCAGCGGGTGCGAAACATCGAGCTGGAAGTGAAGCGGTTCACGACAGGGAACACCCACACCGCGTATATTATTTGCCAACAAGTTCTGGCAGCAGCTAAGGAATACGGTCTCGATTTAGCCCAATCCACGTTGGCGGTCGTGGGAGCAACGGGAGATATTGGCAGTGCTGTCTGCCGCTGGATTTCAGCTCGTACTGATATTCGCGAATTGTTGCTAGTGGCACGCGATCGCGAACGACTGGAGAGCCTGCAGGCCTCGTTGGGGAGAGGCAAAATTGAAGCTCTAGACAATGCGCTGCCACAGGCCGACATCATCGTCTGGGTTGCGAGCATGAGCAAGGGTATGTCGGTCGATATCGATACACTGCGAACGCCTTGCATTATCATCGACGGCGGTTATCCGAAAAACATGGCCGCGACCTGGCAGCGTGAAGGCATTCACGTCGTAGAGGGTGGCATGGTCGAACATTCTCTCGATATCGAGTGGAATATTATGAGCTTTCTATCAGTGGCTCAACCGACCCGTCAATTGTTTGCCTGCTTTGCTGAATCGATGTTGCTCGAGTTTGAAGGGTTATACACCAACTTTAGCTGGGGCCGCAACCACATCACAGTTGAAAAGGTTGACGAAATCGGTTCATTTTCGCGCAAGCACGGTTTTCTGCCGTTAATGCCACCGGCATCTCCCTCTCAAGCTTGAGCTCGTGCACCTATTCGAGCATTTATTGGCACGAGTGCTGAAGTGAGTTTTCTTGCTGCCTCATAAAATACAGGGGCATATGTGGGAGAGTATGGCTGATCTGGTACAAAAGACTCAGGCTTTGAGCGATCGTCGCGTAAATGTAACTGCTACGGGCGATCGCTCTGCCCATTCGGGCCGATTGATGGTATTTGTGTTGACTAGGCTCTGGGAGGTGTCCTCTGCATGAAAGCGATGATTCTGGCAGCGGGGAAAGGTACGCGAGTACGGCCCATAACCTACTTAATCCCGAAGCCCATGATTCCCATCATCCACAAGCCGGTGATGGAGTTTTTGGTGGAGCTGCTCAAAAGCCACGGCATCACGCAAATCATGGTCAACACTAGTCATCTGGCCGATCAAATTGAGACCTATTTTCGCGACGGACAACAGTGGGGCGTTCAAATGGCGTTCTCTTTTGAAGGCCATTTCGAAGATGGCGACCCCATTGCTGAGGCGTTGGGTTCGGCAGGAGGATTGCGTAAGATCCACGATTTCTCGGGATTCTTTGACGATACGTTTGTCGTCCTCTGCGGCGATGCTCTGATCGATCTGGATATTACGACTGCGGTCGAGTTTCATCGCCGTAAAGGCGCTCTGGCCACGATCGTGCTACGGGAGGTGCCGAAAGCAGAAGTGTCCAGCTATGGCGTGGTCGTAACGGACGCTGACGGTCGCATTCAAACCTTCCAAGAAAAACCAGCTGTCGAGGAAGCACTCAGCACGAACATCAATACGGGGATTTACATCTTCGAACCAGAAATCTTTAACTACATCCCACCCGACACCGTTTATGACATTGGGGGCGATCTGTTCCCAGCTCTCGTTGCTGCTGGCGCGCCTTTCTATGGCGTTTCTATGGATTTCCAGTGGGTGGATATTGGTCGCACGCCTGACTATTGGGAAGCCGTGCAGAAAGTACTGCAGGGGGAAGTTAACGGCGTGACGGTTCCCGGTACAGAAGTAGTTCCAGGAGTATGGGTTGGTTTAAACGTTCGTATTAATTGGGATAAGGTTAAAGTCGTACCTCCTGTCTACATTGGCGGTAGTACCTGGGTGAATGACAACGTTACCCTCATCGGCCCGACAGCGATTGGTTCGGGTTGCGTGTTAAACGAACAATGCACCATCGATCAAAGCGTGATTTTTGACTATACCCAGATCGCGCGGGGCGTGAATCTGAGTAGGCGTATGGTGTTGGGCAAATACTGCATTGCTTCCGACGGTCAGGCCATCGATACCGAAGAAACTGATTTGAGCTGGTTGATCGGGGACGCCCGCTGTCGCATTCCGCGGTCGGAGGAGCGGGTCGACGCCATTGCCAACTCCACGATGGTGGAAGCTGCTGCTGGGTCTTAGGGTCGCGATCGCAGCAGTTCTTGCGGTTGTCCCGCTCGTTGCGGTTGGATGTGCAATCCTAACGATGCTGCCTTGGCAACTGATGTTGCGTTGGCGCAAGTATTGGTGTGGTCCTTTGGCTGTGCGCAGCAAACTCTACTGCCCATTGGGGCGAATCGGATATGTTCGGACGAGCCGCTACGCATCGATCTCAGTTGGTGAATGGCGCTGGCGCTGGCCGCGACGATCGCGAGGATGGCAGTCTGCTTTGGCCCAATGGCACTGTCGGTGGCGGCTGGGTTTGGCTTTGACGCGAGTACTGCAATTGGAAGTGTGGCGGGGACAGCTGGAGTTAGGATTGAGCGATCCAGACTGGACGGGGATCGCATTGGGTTGCATTACGGCTTTACCGCCCGTATGGGCGCAGCGTATCCGGCTAACTTTCGAGCGAGAGGGCGGGCGATCTTGGGGACAAGCGGTGTGGCGGGGGCGGCCGCTGATGGTGGCCCTCTATTTAGCGTGGCATTATCGGTTGCCGTGGCTGGGGCGACGCTAAAATTGCCTGTACTCTGGTACTGAAAGATGCGATCTTCCTAATGACTGCTTCGGATCCGCTCCCTGTCGACGTCGTATTGGAAGCGGTGTTAACTAAGCTCCGCTCGTTAGCTGAAACTAGTCAGACGTTTGGCGAGCCCATTACCGTGGGCGATACGACTATTGTGCCTTATGTGTCGCTACGATTCGGCCTGGGCGGGGGGGGCGGTGCAGGCAACGGTCGTCACGCGGAGGAAGACAACGCTGCGACGATGTGGGGAACGGCAGGAGGTGGCGTCAAAATTGAGCCCATGGGTTTTTTGATCGTTCGCGGCGATCACGTTGATTTGATGCCGATCGATCGTCAGACCAATCCCTGGTCGCAGTTAGCCGAAGGAGTGTTGCCCCTCTTGCAGCAATGGGTTCAAAGCCGGAAACAGGCTGACAGTGACTTAACAGACTCTTGACCTGAATCATGCCGCACTCGGTGTTTAACTCGCAGCAACTAGGAATATGGGAAACGTAAAAATCTGATGATCGAACCCTCGCCTACCCATTTGACCTCGCATCCTGAAGCTGTATCTGCTCCACAGCTGGGATGGTGGCTGCTCGTGCGGCGAGCTTTGGCACGTCAACCGCTTTTAGGACCGAGTTTGACATTCATTGTCTTGTCAGCGGTGGTGGGGGCGGGCGCGCCTAGCCTACAAGCATGGGGATGGCTGCGCGATCCGACCGTGTTTTTGGACTACCAACCACACCTGCCACCGTCGACGGACTTTTGGATGGGAACGACGAGTTTGGGACACGACGTCTGGGCGCGGGTGCTATTTGGGGCACGAGCAGCCTGGCAGACGATTTTGGCGGGAACGAGCTTAGCGCTAGTGCTCGGAATTCCCTTAGGATTGCTGAGCGGTTACAGCGGCGGTTGGGTCGATCGCGTTTTAGTATTCGCCATGGACACGATCTACACGTTGCCGGGACTCTTGTTGGCGATCGTGGTGTCGTTCGTGCTGGGGCCCGGCATTGGCACTGCGGCAGTAGCCGTCGCAATTGCCTACAGTCCGCTGTATTTCCGGGTACTACGCAGTCAGACAGCGAGTTTGAAATCGCGAGGATACGTAGAAGCCGCGATCGCGGCAGGCGCGCCTTCGGTGCGCGTTTTGACCCGTCATATTTTTCCTAACGTGCTGCCTAGCTTGCCCGTACTGCTGACTCTGAACGCAGCCGATGCCATTCTTATTACTGCCGCCCTCGGTTTCTTAGGTTTGGGCTTACCGGAAGACATTCCGGAATGGGGTCGCGACTTGCGCTTGGCCTTAGAGGCGTTTTCAACCGGCGAAGGTATTTGGTGGACGGCGGTCTTTCCAGGACTGGCGATCGCTCTTTCTGTGACTGCACTGTCGTGGGTTGGTGACGCGCTAACGGATGACTGACCCGACAAACCGCCAAAGATCCGTAGGGCCTGCAGGGAAAAGTCTGTGGGACAACGATGCTTCGCGCTAGAGCTGGCAAGTCACCAGATATGATGAGGAAATTCCCTTGCAAGTCCGGCGGCTCCGGTTCCTGTTGCGGCTCTAAGCTCGCTCCAAATTAACAATCGCGTGTCCGGTACTTGTCTCTCAAGACGTTTGATTGTCCATCATGACTTACGCTTTGACGACTCCGCTGTACTACGTCAACGGGCTGCCTCACGTGGGCAGTGCTTACACGACGTTGGCCGCAGATGCAATTGCTCGTTATCGCCGCTTGCGTGGCGATGAAGTGCTTTTGATTACCGGAACGGACGAACACGGTCAGAAAATCCAACGGACGGCGGAGAAACGGGAGGTGCCAGCTCAGCAGCATTGCGATGAAATTGCCTCGGAATTCGCCCGTCTCTGGCAACTATTAGATATTGACTACGATCGCTTCAGTCGCACGACCACAGACCGTCATGCCGCGATCGTGCGAGAGTTCTTTCAGCGCGTGTGGGATAACGACGACATCTACCTCGGTCAGCAACAGGGATGGTACTGCGTCGGGTGCGAGACATTTTATGACGAGTCAGAACTGCTGGAAGGGCATACCTGCAAAATTCATCACGCCCCGACGGAATGGCGGGACGAGCCGAACTACTTTTTCCGCCTCTCGCGCTATCAAGAAGCGCTCGAGCAACTGTATCGCGATCGCCCAGATTTCATCCAGCCTGACTTTCGTCGCAATGAGGTCCTGAACTTCGTCAAACAGGGGCTGCGAGATTTCTCTATCTCGCGGGCCAATGTCAGCTGGGGCATTCCTTTGCCTAACGATCCGAGTCAAACGCTTTACGTCTGGTTTGACGCGCTTCTGGGTTACGTAACGGCTTTACTCGACAATGATGACGACCCGACTCTCGACCGCGCCCTCAGAAAGTGGTGGCCGATGAATTTACACCTAATCGGCAAAGACATTTTGCGTTTTCACGCCGTGTACTGGCCGGCTATGCAGCTCTCTGCAGGTATTCCCATCTCGCAACGGGTCTTTGGTCACGGTTTTTTAACGAAAGATGGCAAAAAGATGGGCAAAAGCCTCGGCAATACCCTCGATCCCTATGAATTGGTCGAACGTTATCCGGTCGACGCCATCCGTTACTATTTCTTGCGAGAAATTGAGTTTGGTCAAGATGGCGACTTCAGCGAAACTCGATTTTTACAGGTAGCAAATGCCGATTTGGCAAATGACTTGGGCAATTTGCTCAACCGCACGCTCAATATGCTGAAAAAATATTGCAGCTATGTTGTACCCAAAGTCGATATTTCGCCAGATCGTCCCCTACGGGCGATCGCAGCTGGTTTGCCCGAACGGACTGCCACAGCCTACGACCGCTATAACTTTCAAAAAGCAGGTGAAACTGCGTTTGAATTAATCCGTGCTAGTAATAAATATCTCGATACAGAAGCTCCCTGGGCAAAGTACAAACAAGGAGAACAAGCAGCGGTTGAGAGCATTTTGTATGAAGTTCTCGAATCAGTTCGCATTGCTACAATTCTGCTATCCCCTCTCATTCCTCACCTTAGTCTGACCATTTTGCAGCAGTTAGGCTACGCTTACGACCATACTCGCGAGCTTTCGTGGTCGCTAACGCAATGGGGGCTTTTAGCTCCTGGACCGTTGTCTGAGGACCCTAAACCAGTATTTCAGCGTTTAGAAAGTGCTTAGCTCGGTTCAACGTTAGGCAGGTTGGCAGATTCAGGCCATACTGAATGAGATTTTTGCACTGAAACTCGCGCCGTGATTGCGGTCGAGTCATACATCCATTCCGTTTTGAAAATCCCTTTCGCCCGCTTTTTAAAATTTGAGGCTGTTTCAAAATGCTATCTCTAGATTCTGGCCCCGGGCTGACGCCGGAGCAGGTGCTTGAAAATCGAGGCCGCGTTGCGATCTTTATTGATGGCTCTAACCTGTTTTATGCTGCCTTGCAACTGGGCATCGAAATTGACTACACAAAGCTCCTCTATCGTTTGACAGCTGGCTCGCGTCTGTTGCGCGCATTTTTCTACACGGGGGTCGATCCCAATAACGAAAAGCAACAAGGGTTTTTATTGTGGATGCGGCGCAATGGCTATCGTGTCGTTTCGAAGGACTTAGTGCAGCTACCAGATGGTTCTAAAAAAGCTAACTTAGACGTTGAAATTGCTGTGGATCTGCTCACGCTCCTGCCCGCTTACGATACGGCCATCTTGGTGAGCGGCGATGGCGACCTGGCTTATGCAGTTAACACCGCTAGCTATCAAGGCGTTCGGATTGAAGTTGTGAGTCTGCGCTCGATGACAAGCGACCAGCTGATTAACGTAGCCGATCGCTACATTGATTTGGAATCCATTCAGGCGGAAATTTGCAAAACGCCACGCCCGTCTTATGCTTACCGTCCCAGCCGCGACCAAGACGAAGAAGACGAAGGCTGAGCACACGACTTACTTTAATAACGTATGCGGGAGCAGCGCATAACTCCTCCCGCATACGAATTATCTGACTGATCTTAGCTATTCGCTGAGGCTGCTAGGGTAACGTCCGCTGGAATGCTAGTTTCCGGCGGTGCCATCACTACGTCGCTCTCATCAACCATACGCTGAAAATCATCGCCATCCACGGTCTCGACTTCCATCAACTTGATGGCCAGACGGTCGAGCAAACCGCGATTGCCCTCCAAGATCAGACGCGTCTTGATGTAGGCGCGATCGACCAGCTGCTTGACTTCAGCATCGATGATGGCCGCAGTTTCCTCAGAGAAATCCCGCTCGCTCGACAAGTCGCGGCCCAAAAAGGGATTACCCGACTGTCTTCCCAAAGCAACGTTACCGAGGCGATCGCTCATACCAAAGCGAGTCACCATATTACGAGCGATGCGAGTCACCTGCTGCAAGTCGCTGGAAGCACCGGTAGTGACTTCTGCTTCGCCGAAGATCAACTCTTCCGCCACGCGGCCACCTAAGGCTACAGCCATCTGATTTTCCATGTAGGAGCGTGACTGCAGGCCGACATCGTCATCACTGGGCATGAACCAAGTCAAACCACCAGCGCGACCGCGGGGAATGATGGTAATTTTTTGAACCGGATCGTAGTCGGGAACGAGAGCGCCTACAACAGCATGGCCGCCCTCGTGATATGCCACTAAGCGCTTGCGATGCTCGCTCATGAGCCGATCTTTCTTCTCCGGCCCCACCAGCACGCGATCGACGGAGTCGTTAATCTCATCCATCGAAATCTCGGTCAAATTTCGCCGCGCTGCTAAAATGGCGGCTTCATTGAGCAAGTTAGCTAAGTCTGCACCCGTGAAACCTGGGGTACGTCGAGCAATCTTGTCCAAATCGACATCTTTGCTCAAAGTTTTGCCGCGCGCGTGCACCTGCAGAATCTCAGAACGACCCGAATAATCCGGGCGATCGACCGTTACTTGGCGATCGAAACGTCCCGGTCGCAGCAGAGCTGAATCCAGAACGTCAGGCCGGTTCGTCGCAGCAATGACGATGATGCCAGAGTTACCTTCAAACCCGTCCATTTCGGTGAGTAACTGGTTCAAAGTTTGCTCGCGCTCGTCGTTACCGCCACCCAGTCCAGCACCACGCTGGCGACCGACAGCATCGATCTCGTCAATGAACACGATACAAGGAGCATTTTGCTTAGCTTGCTCGAATAAATCGCGTACTCGCGACGCGCCCACGCCCACGAACATTTCGACGAATTCTGAACCAGAGATGGAGAAGAAGGGAACGCCAGCCTCGCCTGCTACTGCTCGGGCCAACAATGTTTTACCCGTACCTGGAGGGCCGACGAGCAAGACACCGCGAGGAATCTTGGCTCCGACAATGGTGAAGCGCTCGGAGTTTTTCAGAAAGTCCACTACTTCAGCCAGCTCCAGCTTGGCTTGCTCGATACCAGCAACATCGCTAAAAGTGATCTGAGTTTTGGGCTCCATCTGAACCCGAGCCTTAGACTTGCCGAAGTTCATAGCTTGATTGCCTGGCCCCGCTTGCGCTCGCCGCAACAAGAAAAACAAACCAGCCAAAATGAAAAGCGGGAAAATCAGCGTGCTGGCAACTTGCAGTAAGGGATTGCCACCTGTTTCGATGGGGCGAAGGTCGAAAGCCACGTCATTTTCATGCAGAGAATCTACCAGTTCCGGTAGGTTTGCAGGCAACATGTTGACGTAGACGCGATCGCCGCTACCACTGCCGGAGTCCAACTTTGCCACGGCCAGTTTGCCACCTTCTGCCACCATAACTTCGGTGACGCGACCCTCTCCAATGTTATGAAAAAGATCGGAATAGCTCATCTCTCGACGATCGGCCGTCTGATTGGGCCCGACGATGGTTGCCACCAACGAAATCACGACAATGGCGAGCAACGTGTAAAGCCCGACATTTCTCCACTTCTTATTCACGAGCGACAGTCCTTCCGGCTACAGCGTTACAACTAGGATAGCGATCTGAGTCAAACAGATTTTGATTATTGTTAAGTTATTTTAACCCAAAACTGAGAACGCTGTCAGCTATTAACTGCTGTTAAGTTGCGCGCAATTCGTCGAAGGAGGGTTCATGCCAGACGACATGCCCATTTTTCTCGTGACGGTAGGGTGCTTGATTGCTTATTTAATGCTGTCGGCCTGGACGGAGATGGGAACAAAATTTCCTCGGAAGAAGTAGCTGGATGGCCCTGCGCGCGTGTCAGAATGTCCCACTATTTGTGGTTGTGCGCCCAACGTAGCTCTTGATGTTTCTGCTCCCAGAAAATATTGACCTGACAGCAAGGGCGATCGCCGATCGAGTCAAGACCGGGGCTCGTCCGCGACTGTGAAGAGTAGTGCTCGGACGGTGACGGTGCAGATGCATGTCACCGTCCGAGTTCATCCCAAGTTCATAGATTGAGGACATTTCTGCAAAAGTTTTGTGACTGCCGCTTGCCTGCTGCATCACGCTCTCACCCAAGAGCTCGCAAAGACAGCAGAGCTTACATGGCTCTCTTAGCGGGCTGCTACCGTGCGTTTTGCCCCCGTTTTGTTATTGGCTGCCGCCATTGCTTCTGAGTTACTTTTCGCTGCGATCGCGGGGTTAATCATCAACACAGCACAAGGGGCGTGATGCATGACATAGTTGCTGACGCTTCCTAAAAGCAGTTCGCTCAGACCTTTGCGCCCGCGTCTTCCCATCAGAATGAGGTCAGCTTCCCAGGTGCGGGCTAGATTGCAGATGGCTCGGCCGGGACTGCCGCTCTGTTGAGTGTATTCAGCATCCAAGCCTGCGCCGCGCGCGCGGGCTGCTTGCCATTGCAATTGTTCGACGCAGGTTTCGACGTAGTCGGTCCACTGACGACGATAGTTATCGTAAAACTCTTGATTATTCCAGTAGTAATCCAGACCTGGAGCAACTGCCATAGGTGGAGGCGCACCTTCATCATCATCTGATAAAACGTGGACGAGCATCAATGCCCCGTTTGTCGCTTTAGCAAGCGCGATCGCTTCTTCCAGCACTCGCTCAGCCATATCAGATCGGTCTAGCGCCACCAAAATTTTGCGAAACATGCGGACAACCTCCTAACCTCATGGGGCGTTTTTCCTGGGTGCCTCGGTCTGAGGGACTCTTTGTTGTCGTCGGAGCGTTTGCAGGCAGACCTCAGCGCTGGTATTCCCCACTTCTGGTATAAAGCAAAACTTTGAGGAATTCGTGAGGCCACATGAAGCTCCAGAAGGCGGTGAAGATTTGCAGCGATCGCGCGAATATTTGTAGACTCCGTTACGCGAAGTAGCCTCGCGCCATACTATTGATCTGGACTAGGAGAGTTGCGCGTGCCTGAAGCAATTGGAGTGATTCAAACTATCGGGTTTCCCGGTGTTTTAGCAGCAGCAGATGCGATGGTGAAAAATGGCAGCGTCACGTTGGTGTCGTATCAGGGTGCTGAAAGCGGCCAGTATTACGTCAGCGTGCGCGGGCGCGTTTCGGAGGTGAAGCGGGCGGTGGAAGCAGGTGTTGCTGCGGTCGAGAATCAGGCGAACGGTGCCAAGCTTCAAAACTACTACATCGTGCCCCACCCCACGGAAAATGTGGAACAGACGTTGGACATGAATCACAACGAGATCTCCGATCCCTATCGGCAATAGGTGTAGTGGGCGATCTCGCTTTTCCTAAGCAAACGAGTCGAGTCAGCTAGTTGGTCTTCTCCTGCGAGAAGAACTGCCCGATTTTTTGAGAAAGACCCCATTTGAGTGCTTCGAGAGGATAAAGCTTCACCATGACGCAAAAAGCAGTTGGATCGATTGAAACCAAAGGATTTCCAGGCATTCTGGCGGCTGCCGATGCGATGGTGAAAGCTGGACGGGTAACGCTCGTGGGCTATAGTCGCGCGGGGAGCGCCCGCTTTTTCATCGTCATTCGCGGCGATGTTTCGGAAGTAAAAATGGCGATGGACGCTGGTGTAGATGCGGTGGGGAAAACCTACGGTGGCGGTTTGGAATCGTGGGTGATCGTCCCTCGCCCCCACGAAAACGTGGTGGCCGTCCTACCCATTGACTACTCTGATGATGTCGAGATCTTCCGCGTTGCAGTAGAAGGTGGACCGCTGATCCGATCGAACGGTTCAGCAAGGTAAAACTTGCAGTCATAGAGTTCTCTAATCAGTCGAGATCGGGACTTGTTGCCTAGATCTCAACTTTTGTTTTAGCTTGCGCGCTCGGCATTTTGATTCACTTTCTGCAAGAACTCAAGTCCCTCCATACTCATATGCCTTTAGGGTTGCGACAACCTCTTCTGCAATACCTCCTTCAAGGGCAAAATCGCGAAAAAATTCCGTCACATCCATCATGAATTCGCTAGGATTTTTGACGACTTTGCTCTGAAAAGGGTACATGATGCAGATCATTGCGCGACAGAACTTATATGCTTTTGGATCGTTTTTTCGAATAGATTCAGTCTGTTTCCAAAAACTCACGCGCGCTTCCTCAAGCTCTTCTGTGCTGATTGCACATCCGTTGAATTGAGTAGTTTTATCAACAGCCTCAGACTGAATAGAGTCGAGTTCAGCCGTTGACACAATTGCCAACATTGACTCCATTAAGTCACGCCACTCTTCAAAAAGCTGAGAATCCACTTCGTCTGCCTTTGGTCTACTCTATTTTTCTGCTTCGTCGAGCTGAAGGGCTACGCGGTCTTCGCCCCACAGTTGGGCTAAGCGGCGATCGCGTCCGCACCCATAGCGGTAAACCTTGTAGCGCACCGGATTCTTCAAGTAGTAGTCCTGGTGATAATCTTCAGCCGGATAAAATTCGGTGGCGTCGATGACCTCGGTCACGATGGGGGCAGATAACACATTGGAAGCGACTAAACCCTGTTTCGACATTTCGGCAAGCTGTCGCTGCTCGGTGTCGTGGGCGAAGATACCCGTGCGGTACTGATCGCCGCGATCGCAAAACTGACCGCCATCATCCGTCGGATCGACATTGACCCAGAACGTATCGAGTAATGTTTCGTAGCTCACCACTTTGGGGTCGTACTCGACCTGAAGCGCTTCGTAATGTCCCGTACCGCCCCAAGACACCCGTTTGTAAGTTGGGTTTGCAACGTGGCCACCGATGTAACCCGAGGTAGTGGAAACGACACCTTCTAGCTCGTCAAATGGATGTTCCATGCACCAAAAGCAGCCACCAGCAAAGGTCGCCGTGGCCACCTCGCGGTCAATGTCAGCGGATTGCCCTTGAACCGGCAGCATGTGGGAAAACCCAAATAGGGTCAACGTACCGGCAATCAAGGCCATCCACGTGAGTGGGCGTCGAACGGTCATGTCAGTCTCCTGGTCTTTGCAGCGATCTCGGGGAATGGGATAGGGATAAGGGCATCTGACACGGAGTCGCGTGGCTGAGGGCCTGCAAGCCTGGCTGCGTTACTCTACCAATCTTCGTGTCTTTTTACTATCCTGAAATATTTGGGTGAAAGATGGCTAGGGATGCGCTTAAAAGAAGCTGAGTCGGGACGATTTCCAATTCTGAATTTGACCTAAAGTTGGCGCGGACTGACAAGGCCAGCCGCGCGCAGGAGCGGATGCGATCTTTTGGTGCTTCGGGTGCTGGCGAGGCATGATATAGTGCATCATCAGATATTAAGACCCCACCCAGACTCTATGGGTAGTGCCCGCAAATATGCGAGCCGTTCTAATATGGGGTATTTGCGACCGAACTTATGACGTGGGGGAGTCTATTGCTTGCCGTCAAGATTCAGCGATCGGACACCTGCTACGAGCTGCCTTCTCGGCGAGATCGCCGGGATGCGGGGTGGGATTGTTATGCCGCTGAAAATGCCACGGTCCCGGCAGGGGGAATGGCCAAAGTATCTCTCGGGTTCTCGATGGAGCTGCCTGCGGATTGGGCCGCACTGTTACTGCCGCGCTCGGGGCTGGCTGTTCGAGGGATAACGCTGAGCAATGCTCCCGGACTGATTGACTCGTCCTATAGAGGCTTGGTGGCGGCATTGGTATCCAATTACGGCTCCGAACCACTCGAGATCGCGCGGGGCGATCGCATTTGTCAGATGGCATTTTTGCCCGTACCCGACGTGAGTTGGCAGGAAACTCAACAGCTATCGGTTACGGAGCGGGGAGCGGGTGGATTTGGCAGTACAGGTCTTTAGCCGATGTCACTCGATACCTGCTAGGGGCATAGGGTTTTGCATCTCGCGAGCGATCGCCTAACCGCATAGAGATATTTCTAAAGGTGGTTTTTAGTTCCGGTTCGATTCACATTGCACTGTCAGGGAGTTACCTGCATGGAATACATCACTCGTCGCCACATCGATCGCGCCAGCCATAGTTCCATTCCCTACGGGCCTTTGGGAGCGGTGGTAGATACGCGCACTTATCTGCGCTACATCCTCGAAGAGCAGCGGCGCGAGACTCCCTGGGAGCGCAACGCGCGCGTCACCAACTACAACGTGAGTTTGGCGGAAGGGCGACAATCAACAGAGGCGCTTCAGCAGGAAGCCGAACTCATGTTCGAGCGCTTCAATTATCTCAAAGCCTGGGCTTCGGGCCGAGTTGCTTGGATTGGCGGCACCAAGATTACCGATACGGTGCCTGAGGCTTGTTTTAATTGCAGCGCCTTAGCAGTCGATCGCTTGGCGGGGTTCACCGAGGCATTTCACCTGCTGATGCTGGGTTGTGGCGTCGGTTTTCGAGTATTACCTAGCGATGTCAATCAACTGCCCGAGTTTCGGCAAGACTTTAAGGTGACCGCTGTCCCTTATCAAGAGTTGCTGCCTGCAGAACGCCAAGAAGCGACGACGGTGGAAATTGAGGGCAAAGTCGTCCACATCACAGTGGGGGACTCCCGTCAGGGTTGGGTCGATGCGTTGGGCTGTTTGCTCAATCTTGCCACTGAAAATCAAGACTTCGAGGAGATTGAGTACACTTTCAATCACGTCCGGCCCTACGGCGATCGCATTCGCGGCTTTGGGGGCACCGCCAGCGGTTATGCGCCACTAAGGGGGCTTCTGCTGGAAGTTTGCGCAATTATCACGCAGGCTCCCAAGCCTCGCCTACGTCCCATCGACGTGATGGATATCATGTGCTGCATCGGTAACTGCGTAGTGGCTGGCAACGTGCGGCGTAGCGCCATGATTTGCCTGTTTGACCCAGCAGATACTGAAACTGCCAATGCCAAGCGCGGCCTGTGGACGGACGAAGCGCTTTCGCACAAGCGGTATCGGGCCATGTCCAACAACTCTGGCGTGTATTTCAGTCGACCAGATAAAGACTTCCTGCGCGAGCTGTTTCAGGTGATCCGTTATGAAGGCGAGCCGGGTTTTATCAATGGGGCAGGGCACAAGGCCCGTCGACAGCAAGCAGCTGAGCGTTGGCGACCTAATGAACCTGCCGAGAACTACGTTGCCAACGGCGGACTGACCAATCCTTGTGCCGAAATTTTGCTCAGTTCCGGCTATGCGGGGCTGAAAGCCGGGTCTTTTTGTAATTTGACTGCGTTACCGCTACCCATTTTTGTCAAAGAGGGAGATCGTGGCCTGGAGGTGGACTATGCAGAACTGGAGATTTCGCTCCGTCTGATTACCCGAATCGCGCTGCGACAAACCTGCGTCAACATCAGTCTGCCGCTGTGGGACAAAACTCAGAAACAGGAACGCCTCCTCGGAGTTGACTGTTGCGGCTGGGTGGAACTGTTCGACAAGCTGGGCTGGGCCGTAGATTCTGAAGAAGCTAACGATCTGCGTCGCTGGTGCCGTCAAACGGCCAATGACGAAGCGACTCGCTATGCTGCCATGCTTGACGTCCCCCGCCCCCTGCTCGTAACCACAAATAAACCCAACGGGACCTACGCCCAGCTCAACACCATTGCCTCTGGCTTGCACTGGCCTTACGCACCTTATTATCTGCGTCGGGTGCGCATGAGCCAGACGGATGCTTTGGCCAAGACTATGCGAGATCGCGGCGTTCCGGTCTACCCCGAGTCGTTCATTCTCGATAGCCTACCCGAAGCCCGAGGCACGACGATTTGGGAGAAGCTGGACTGGTATCGCCAGCTTTCAGCCGAAGAGCGCGATCGCATGCTGGATAAGTCAGAAACCTGGGTGCTGGAGTTTCCGGTCAAGACGGCCGCGCGGCGTAAGTCCAGTGACGTTTCCGCCATCGAGCAGCTAGAAAACTACCGCATGACGGCGACCCATTATTGCGACCACAATGCCAGTGTCACCATTACCGTGGGCGATGGCGAATGGGATGACGTGGTGGATTGGGTGCACGAGCATTGGGATTCCTTTGTCGGCATCTCATTCCTGCCCAAATCAGCCGATGACGTATATCCGCTGCTGCCTTATCAAGCCATCGACGCAGAAGAGTACGAACGTCGCATGCGCGATGCCGTGTTTGCTGTCGATTTCGATCGCCTGGCCTACTACGAGCGCAAGATGGACGATCCTGATGCAGTGGAGCTCGAGGCTGATTGTGCGGGCGGAGCCTGTCCCATTCGCTAATGTATTGCTCAATTAACTGACATTTTGCAGCTGGGTAATAGAGGGTAGATTTTGAGTCCCTGAGCGGGCTACACCAGCAGAGACGTCACCCGG